>JAGRKB010000035.1 GCA_020442425.1 Alphaproteobacteria bacterium
CCTCACTATTAATACAGGTAAGGCCAACAAGATCTTCAATATAGATTTCTCCATCTTCAGTTTCAGGTAATTGATCCCGACTGATAAACAGTTCAAGCCCGCGCAACGTCTCGGCAACATTGCGGTCGGTTACCCCCTCAAGTGAAGCAACCCAGTCACCCTTAATAGGATTTTTCAAAGAGATTTTGTATGATTTGCCCTTGGCATCAACAATAGGAGAGTGGTCCTCAATATCATGGGGGTCTTCCAGAAAGCAGCGCAACTTCACAAACCCGCGCACGCCATGCGCAGTCAGAATTTTACCGATCAGGATTTGCTTGGATGTCATACTTTTAAAAGTCCCACTAATGTTTTTTATAGGTGCTAAGCTATTAATCAGGGAAATGCGAGAAAAATCTTTATATGCACTTAAAAGCTGATATGGAAGTTGACTTTTAAACCTAAAAATGAGCATTTGGTAGCAATCAAATGTAATCATTTAGGAGTGCCAATGAAAAAAATTTTACTTTTACTAGTGTTGATGTCTGTGACAGGGTGCGCAAAGCATTCAAACGAAATTAAGGCATCTTATGTTTCCCCTTTGGAATATAGTGATTATTCGTGCAAGCAAATCAAAGGGGAGCTATCAAGAGTAGGCCGAAAAATGAATGAAGTCTCAGGTATACAAGATGACACAGCAGGTGATGATGCTGTAGCAATGGGAGTGGGACTTGTTTTGTTTTGGCCAGCACTATTCTTTATTGATAGTGATGACCAACACGTAGAGTTGGCAAGGCTAAAAGGGGAGTTTGATGCTTTGGAACAAGTTGCAATTCAAAAAAATTGCACTGTAGCTCAAGAAATTAAACAAGTTAGAGAATCAAGAGCGGCTCAAATTAAAGAAAAGAAAATTGAGTCAGAAAAGCACTCCGTAAACCAGTAATAGAAATCAAACAAAAAAGGCTAGCATATGAATTGCTAGCCTTTTTTAATAGAATAAAATTACTCAGCAGCAGCTTCTTCAGCAGGAGCTTCGGCTGGTGCTTCTTCAGCAGGAGCAGCAGCAGCTTCAGCAGCAGCAGCTTTTTTAGCTTCTTCTTTTTCAGCTTTTTCTTTCAAACGCTCTTGCGCTTTTGCTTTTGGCTTTGCTTTTTCAATGCTTTGCTTTTGAGC
Organism: Alphaproteobacteria bacterium; assembly: GCA_020442425.1. Taxonomy (GTDB): domain Bacteria; phylum Pseudomonadota; class Alphaproteobacteria; order Micavibrionales; family Micavibrionaceae; genus UBA1573. Next base: position 1,153 of record JAGRKB010000035.1, read on the forward strand.
TGGCATTGGAGCCAATCCGGCTTTACCCAAGAATACAGCAACGCGGTCGGTCGCTTGTGCACCAACACCCAACCAGTATTGAACGCGTTCAGCATTCAAAACAACGCGTTGTGCGCTGTCTTTTGGTTGACGAGGGTCATACAAACCGATTTTTTCGATGTAGTTACCATCGCGAGGGGCGCGGCTATCAGCAACAACGATTGCATAGATAGGTGCTTTTTTACGGCCGTGACGGGCCAGTCTTAGTTTCAGTGCCATGTTTATATCTCCTTTAACAAATTTACTGATACTTTAAAAATTAAAATGTACTAACGTTTCTTCTTGCGGTTCTTCTTGGTTCCGCCATGTCCGAACCCACCCATCTGGCTGCCCATTTGGCCACCAAGACCGGGCAGTCCCAGCATATTTCTTTGCCCCATTCCTGCCATTGGGCCGGATAAGGATAAACCCGGGGTTGTTCCGGCTTCTTGTTGCAAAGCGGTCAGCTTGTCCTGATCGTCCTTGCCCATAAAGCCTTTCATAGCCCCAAGCATTCCTGATACGCCCATCTTCTTCATACGGCGCATCATCTGTTCCATTTGCTCATATTGCTTGATAAGACGGTTTACATCCTGAACATTAGTTCCCGAACCTGCGGCGATACGCTTGCGGCGGGAAGCATTCAAAAGCTTAGGGTTCGCACGTTCTTTCTTGGTCATAGAAAGAATAATGGCTTCCTGATGTTTCATCACTGAGCTATCCAGATTTGCTTCATCAATCTGATCTGAAAAACGCCCCAAACCAGGCAGCATTTTCATGAGAGAGCCAATCCCACCCATTTTCTTCATTTGACTAAATTGGGAGAGCATATCATTGAGGTCAAACTTGCCCTCATTGAAACGCTTCGCCATATCTTCGGCCTCAGCTTGGTTAATCGTCTCAACGGCTTTTTCTACCAAAGAGACAACGTCACCCATACCGAGAATACGACCCGCAATACGGTCAGCATGGAACGGCTCAAGTGCATCCCATTTTTCACCAATACCGAGAAGCTTAATAGGCTTACCTGTAACGGCACGCATCGACATCGCCGCACCACCGCGCGCATCACCGTCAACACGGGTCAGCATCAAACCAGTAATACCGATTTTCTCGTCAAAAGCTTTGGCAGTATTGACCGCGTCTTGACCTGTCATTGCATCCACAACCAACAAGGTTTCTGTCGGATGGGAAAGGTCACGGATTTTTGCAACTTCATCCATCAAGACATCGTCAATCGCAAGGCGACCGGCGGTATCAAGCATCAGAATGTCATAGCCTTCGAGACGCGCAGTCTTCATCGCACGTTCAGTAATTTGGATCGGGTTTTCACCCGCAACAATCGGCAGGGTCGCAATCTCTGTCTGAGTACCGAGTTGCGCCAATTGGTCTTGCGCAGCAGGGCGATAGGTATCCAAAGACGCCATCAAGACTTTTTTACGTTTCTTGTCTGTCAGAAACTTTGAGATTTTTGCAGTCGAAGTCGTTTTACCCGACCCTTGCAAACCAACCATCAAATAAATAAGAGGAGGAGTGCCGTCAGTCTTGAGATCGGTATTCTCAGCACCGAGCAGATCAACCATCGCATCATGCACGATTTTGACAACTTGCTGGGCAGGGGATACGGACTTAATAACGTCTTGTCCGACAGCTTGCTCACGAATGCGCTCGACAAAATCTTTAACAACAGGCAGGGCAACGTCAGCTTCCAGCAAAGCGACGCGAATTTCGCGCAAAGCCAGATTGACGTCCTCTTCGCTCAGGCTGCCTTTACCGCGCAACTTGTCGAAAACACCACCTAATTTGTCAGTCAAAGACTGGAACATATCTTAAAATCCTCAATAGCACTTTAGCCGCAGTGAGCGAGACTTCGCCGACTGCGGGACACCCTTGGGCGCTTAAAAACAAAGCGAACGGGCTGAAATTTGTTGGTTTTATGCCCGATACCACAGCCAACGTCAAGTAAAATATCAATTTTTCTGGGGTTTTATAGCAAAGGTACGCTCAGACGCTTGCCAAGACGCCATCTCAGGAATAGACTATAACAAAATCAAGGAGATGGAAGCGGAAATGGCAGTTAAACAGACGCATTTGGGATATGGACCTGATGGCAAGCTATACGAAATGGGAATTGCCAGACGGATGCAACTGGAAGCATTGAATGCGCGTTTCAACAACGCTGGCGGCATAGGCGGAAGCGGATCACGCCTGTTGACAGATAGTCCTGCCGATACAAATTTAGTAGGAAACCCTCATTTAGGGGGGAGGATTGCTCAGCCTTATGAACTTCAGAAAATGATTCGATAAATGAAAATGAATTTCAGAAAAATGCACGGTCTCGGTAATGATTTTGTGATTATCGACACCAGAGACCAGACAGTCGGAAACATGGAAGATGTTTCTAAAAAGGTGGCATGTCGCCGTTTCGGTATCGGCTGCGATCAGGTCATTTTTCTGCAAAATTCTGATACTGCTGACATTTACATGAAAATTTATAACCCTGACGGATCAGAGGCAGGAATTTGCGGCAACGCTGCAAGATGCGTTGCGGATATTGTTTTGAAAGAAAATAAATCCGGGAAAGTAACGATAGAAACCGTTTCGGGAACATTGTCTTGCGACCGAGCAAACGACAATCTCGTAACCGTAGATATGGGCAAGCCACGACTGGATTGGGATAAAATCCCATTGGCTCAAGAATGTGATACAAAATTTGTTCCCATTCGCTTGCCGATTTCTTCTGAGAGTGATGACGCAGAAAATCTGCCTGTATGTGTCAGCGTAGGGAACCCGCACACGGTCTTTTTTGTGGGGGGCGGTATCGAGGAATTTAAAGTAGCCGAACTCGGCCCTCAGATAGAAAAAAATCCGATGTTCCCGCAAAAAACCAATGTTGAATTTGTCCATGTGATTGATCGTCAAACACTTAGAATGCGCGTTTGGGAACGCGGGACAGGGGTTACGCTCGCTTGTGGGTCGGGTGCATGCGCCTCAGCCGTGGCAGCAATGCGTCGCGGATATACAGATCGCAAAGTCACGGTCCAAATGGATGGCGGAGATTTGCAAATTGAATGGCGCGAAGAAGATGACCACGTCTATATGACAGGCCCTGTGGCATACAGCTTTGAAGGAACTATCCCTGCATAAATTTTATTGGGGAGCTAAGCCGCACAGACGTCGATATTCAAGTATATCTTGGTCAAAACTGGCCATTGTTCTGCGCTCAAGTAAACTGCAGATTCTATCAGCGTCTTCAATGCGGCGTTCTTCAAACCATGTTTCATTGCCCGCAGGATCAAATTCCATCCCGCCTGCAAGTTGCATAAAGGCTTGATTGGCATAGGCCATAGCTGATGTTAAAGATATGGCATCAGAAGGAGCCAAGAGTCCATTTTCGACTGATCTGCAATACACATCTACAGGAACGATATGAGTTTGATTCTGCCCGTCATTGGGCCTGATATTAAAACCTGTCATACCGAACATAAGTGTAAGTAATTTTCCGTCTGACTCTTTCAGATTAAATTTCCCCATAATCAGGGAAGACCAATCAAACTTTACGGCACGGTCAAATTGATCTTTCAAAGAAACTCTATACTCGAGGTAGCTGATATATCCGCTTGTTTCTTCATGGAATGCCTCACAATAATCAACAATTTCACGATTTCCCGTGTCGGATAAGTGCTGCGCAGTCATTGTTCCCAGACATTCATGTGTCTCTGTTAGAAAATCAACAGACGCATCAAGCCTATCTTTATCGACATTCGTTATATAGATGTTTCTGTCAAAAAGTAAGAAACCTTTCAAGAGTTTCATAAGTGGGAAATGGGCACTCATAATCTCCGTCCCTGCATATTTAGCATTCAGTCCCGGATAATCAGCAGGAATTGAAATAGCGCCGTGTGGAATTGCAGATGGTTCTGGTGTTCTGCCTAAAAATCTACCAAAAAATCCCATTGACGAATTCCTTTTTAAACTGGACACATAGGAGTAGGGTGAAAGAAAATTTTATCAACGCGGGAACGTAATTGGATCAAACGCTCATAATCAGCATTTCCCAGATCTTTAATTTCTTTGCCATGCTCGTCATGAGTGCGATAGCCAATGTGGTAAATGGCATCCATTATCTTTTCATCCGAGAGGCCTAATCTTTGCTGGTGCAGAGCGGGAGAAAGCTCCCAACCCCTGACAAAAAACCGGAACGCTTCATCCGCATATAACAAACCCTTGGAAAGTTCGGTCATATCCTCTCTTCTGAAACTATGAAATTTAAAGAAAAGGTTTCCTTTATCATCCTTTTGTTGGAGCAAAACAACCAAATGATAAGGGGTAAAATCTGTTTTGTTGCCCGCATCGTCAACCCCAAAACATCCTGTAATACTAACATACGGTCTAAATATTTCTTCTTCTTGATACTCGTTAGATGGCAACATTTTTCCCAGAAGAAGGGAGAAATGGTTTTGCTGACCTTCGGGGAATTCCGGATTTTGATACTCCGCCATATGAATAAAATAACCAGCCCTGTTTGCTGTCGTCATAATATCGACAGTGTCAACCGGCGTATCCAGTTTAAGCTTCTGAGCCGCAGGGGAATGAATATGATTTAACAAGGCATTCATTTGGTATAGGGCAATGGCCTTGTTTTTTTCATCTGAAACTATACCGAAAGTGTCTTCGTCATCAAAATGGAATATATTGGATAAGACATCTATTGGGAAAAACGGAGCTTGGCTTTCAGGCTCTTGAGCCGCAACTTCGAATTCAGCCTGAAAACCGACACATTCGTCATCAACACTATCTTCCTCTCCCTTTCCCTTTCCCTCAGCTTCCTCATCTGTTATTTGAGCGGCCTTTCTCATTTCTTCTTGACGCACACGCTCTAACTGTACGGCATCCAGATAGGTTTTATGTCTGCGAAAATCACTATGAAAATCGGCATAGGTTCGTTGGACAAAAAACTTTTCAAACCGTGCGGCAATGTCGGCAATAGGGCTTCTCAACATGGTGTTCATGGCCTGAGACGCCGGCTCAAACTTATAACCGCTCAAAATAGTTAAATGCATGGCTTCAGCCATAGCGAGAGTACGATAGAGGCTTTCTCGAGAAGAAACAGGCAGCAATCCTTTTTTCAAAAAATCAGTATGTTTCTCTGTGACGTTTTGTGCAAACAGACATTCGGGGATAAAGTGAATATTATCTTCTGCGACATTGGGTGAAGAGGCTCTCAATTCTCCAATCATAACATAAAAAGGAGTGACTAAAGGAATTAATTCAGCATCTTTATTTTCAATGTCTCCGCAACCATCATAAGAATAACCATACCCTCTTTCTTCGCCTTCTTTATCGTCTTCATCGCTATCTACTTCGTTATGAATAGCACCGTTCTCGTCTTGCAACAGTACAGAAAAACCAATAGAAAAATAACGCTGAACAGGAGTGTTTCCATCATATTTCCAGTAAGTGCCGGATACAATCTGCTCTTTTAAATTTGGATCAGTAGGAACAATAACTTGAACGTTTTCAAACTGGACACTCTGTTGGGCGATAGAAAAATCGTCCACGTGCTTTGGTGAAAATTGTCTAAGTATATTTTGAAGAAAAAACAGAAGATCTTCATTCTCGGAAAATTTTGTTTGGATTGTTCCTCTCGGATTTGGAAGCTGTAATGCTCTTTCTATACTTGAATAAAGAACGGGGGAATCTTCCAGAGTGGTATCTACATAAGTCGGCTCGTCCTCTTCGCTTTCAAGAATTTCGGCAAGTTCTTTTGCATCCTGCATAAACGCTTCATAGTTAGGAGGGCCCTGATTTTTGAAAAACTGACCAATCTCCATTTGACTATAAGGATCTTTTTCAAGTTTCTCGGTGATTACGTCTCCCCAAAATTCGATACCCGCACCGATATACTCCAGATTTGATTTAGCAACGCGCAACGACAAGACAGTACTCTGGGATATCGAAAGATCGAGAAATCTAAGAGGAACTTGGTCCTCGCCAAGACTTTGATCCACTTGATAGGGAACGGCAATAAGCTCGGGAGTAAATATCTGTTTTTCAGGTTCGGCAGAATCCCCTTCAATTCGTCCGCGAATAACAACATGGGGATAAAAATCCTCATCTTCTTCAAGTATGTCTTTTAAAGTAGGAATTCTTTGATGACTCGAAATAAAGAAACGCTGAACAGTCTGACCATTCTCTAAGGTCGAATAGTATCCAAAAATAAATTCCTCGCCTTTTTCACTCTTGGCTAAAAATACATCATTAACTTGAACAGGATTTTCATCAGGGGAGAGGTCTTCATTCCAAAGTGGCTCCAAATCAGGAAGATGAAGATCTTGGAGGTCCATTAAATTAGTAGCGAAAATATTGATAAGGTTCTTTTGGGCTTCTGAATCCGTCACGCGTTTAAACAACGGTGTATGCAGAAGAAAAAAGGCCTCGATATTGGCGCGTGTCACTCTATCGGTATTGGCAACTTTAAAATCTTTTGCGGACGACACATTGGCCTGCGCTGTTGTCATATTGTTAATCTCCCTAAGATTCATTTATCATAATGAACTAGATGTTGCAAGAAACTATCCCAAGCAATTCAGATTTATTTAGGGGGAATGGGGAAGCGAAGGAGACGAGCCTCTTCTAAAGCGATGCTCTCTCAAAACCAGTCGATTATAAGTTTCAAGGGCAGATCCGTAATGGGCACTCATAATGGCTGAGTTATGAAAGGAGTCGAGCGGCTGGCGGGCGTAAATCTGGTCAATGGCACTCGAACAGTAACAAAGAGCTTTGATAGCCATCTCCTCGGTAATGCGATGACCGCGAATATGAACAAGTCTGTTACTTGTGTCTCTATACATCAGCTCATACGGCATAATCTCCCACCCGTTGGAAGTGGATCGACACCGTCCGCAAATAAAGAAATGAACATCCCCCAAAGAGCCATTAGCAGTGTCATCCGAAATCAGGATTAAGGTATAATGTTTTTTTGGCTCTCTCGGAAAATCAAGATTGGGGCGATTGTAATCAACGACGACAAGAGACTGCTCACCGACCCCTGAGGCTTGCCAGACATCTTCAAAATGGTTGAGCATATGGTCACCCGAAAATGTTTTCTTGATATCAAGTTCAGGGCGGTCAATAGCGTGACGAACTTGCAGCTCAAGAATTTTCGAAGCACCTTTTAAAGGAAGGTTTGGATGAGTACGATGCATGCGGTCAGGATAAAACAGACGAAGGCCTCTAATTATATCCGTATAGGGAAAAAAAGTCAGATCATCTCGTGCGGCGTGAATATAAGCATCAAGAGAGTGGACTTGTGTCTCTGGCTTTTTTTGTTCCTCTTCTAACGGAGGAGAAGGAGCGGCGGTTTGTTGCCTAACGCGACAGGCCAAAGCATAAACTAATGCGAGCAGCATAAAGAAATCCCTGTTTATTTTTGTTTTTTAAAGAGTTAAGCGGATTATTTTAATTTTCCCTTTCGCGGTCAATATAAAAATAGTTGTCATAAGTTATTTTATATTGTCAATTGCAAATTTTTCTGTCATGACTGCGGGAATGGAAAAGCCCGAAAAATCACCACAGGTACAAACTTTTGGCTGTCGTTTGAATGTTTATGAAAGCGAAGTCATGAAGAACCATGCCCGTGATGCGGGGATTGAGGATGCAATCATATTCAATACCTGTGCGGTCACTGCAGAAGCGGAGCGTCAGGCACGACAAGCCATTCGTCGCGCGCGTCGAGAAAATCCGGACGCTAAAATAATTGTGACCGGATGTTCGGCCCAGATTAAACCGGAATCCTACGCGGAAATGGAAGAAGTCGATCAGGTCATTGGTAATCACGCAAAACTGAAAGCCGAAACATGGACGGATAGGCGAGAAGAAAAACTGATCGTCAATGATATTATGTCGGTCAGAGAAACGGCAGGCCACTTACTGGAGGGAATGGAAGGGCACGCACGCGCCTTTATTCAAGTTCAAAACGGTTGCGATCATAGATGCACCTTTTGTATTATCCCCTATGGTCGCGGAAATTCCCGTTCGGTTCCATTACCCAAAATCATAGACCAAGTCCGCCTTTTGGTCGATCAAGGATACAAAGAAATTGTTCTCTCGGGTGTTGATGTAACCTCGTATGGCAAGGATTTGCCGGGAGAGCCGACTTTGGGATATTTGATAAAAATTCTTTTAAAGGAGACTCCGGAACTTCCAAGAGTTCGGTTATCTTCTCTTGACCCGATCGAGATCGACAAAGACTTGTGGGATTTGATTGCAAATGAGCCGCGATTGATGCCGCATTTGCATTTGTCGGTTCAGGCCGGAGACAATATGATCCTCAAGCGCATGAAACGCCGTCACAACAGAGAAGACGTCATAGAGCTTTGCAAAAAAGCAAGACGTCTAAGGCCTGACATGGTTTTTGGAGCTGATATCATCGCGGGATTTCCGACAGAAACAGAAGAAATGTTTCAAAATACCATTGATTTGGTGGAATCCTGTGATTTGACATTCTTGCATGTCTTCCCGTATTCCCCCAGACCACAAACGCCTGCAGCAAAGATGCCGCAAGTTAATCCTCAAATCCGGAAGGAAAGAGCGCAACGTCTAAGAGAGCTTGGCAGTCTTCAACTGGCACGGTTCCATGAATCTCGTAAAAATGCGACTTTTCAAATTATTGTAGAGCAGGGCAATATTGGACGCACCCAACATTTCGCAGAAGTCACTCTGGATCAGGAATGCCCAGTAGGTGCCATTTTAACAGTGCAAACAACAGGAATCGAGAATAATCGGTTGATAGGTAAAATTGCCGCATAGAATTTTTCCCTAAACAGCTTGGTATCCCTTGCATTTCTGTGCTAAGACAAAAGAAGAAAATATGAGGTTTTAAAATGTTGTTTTGGCGCAAAAAAAATAAGAATGCTCGACAAGAGAGAGAAGAAGCCGAAGACAAGATTATTCACAATCCGAATGACCCTGCCATCGAGCTTCCTGTAGAATACGACTCTGACATTGATCCGGAATTCGAAAAGCATGAGCTGAACGAAACTGAAAATGAAGTCATCGATGAGCTTGAAGAAATTCCCTACGCAAAATCTTCTCCGACATCAGTATCTAAAAAAGAAGATTTAGGCGGCGGCTGGCTCTCCCGTTTAACAGGTGGCTTGTCAAAATCCTCGGGAAAAATCGGAAGTGGTTTGGGCGATCTATTCTCTAAGAAAAAAGCAGATGCTCAAACGCTGGAAGAATTAGAAGATTTGTTGATTTCTTCTGATCTCGGCCCAACGACAGCGGCAAATCTGGTCGCTGCACTTAAAGACAGAAAATTCGACAAAGAAAATACAGCGCTTGAAGTTCAAGAAGCCTTGGCAGAAGAAATCTCAACAATCTTGAAAAGAAATGAAAAAGAGCTGAACGTAACTAAGTCCGAAAATGGTCCGCGAACAATTTTGGTTTGCGGCGTAAACGGTGTCGGGAAAACCACAACCATCGGAAAGTTGGCCTATCAATTCCATTACAGACAACACAAAAAAGTTATGATGGCAGCGGGCGATACATTCCGCGCGGCGGCAATCGAACAATTGCAAATCTGGGCGGATAGAACCAAATGTCCGTTGATCTCAAGCGAGATTGGCGCAGACTCGGCAGCTTTAGCATATAACGCCTACGAAAAAGCAGTGAACGATGATGTCGATGTTTTGATGATCGATACGGCGGGGCGTCTTCATAACAAAGCCAACCTGATGGCAGAGCTGGAAAAAATTTCTCGCGTTTTGAAGAAGAAAGACGAAAAGGTTCCTCACGAAGTCATTCTTGTGCTGGACGCGACCACAGGCCAAAACGCAATTTCCCAAGTTGAAACATTCTCGAGCATTGTAAAATTATCAGGCTTGGTTGTAACCAAACTTGACGGCTCAGCAAAGGGTGGCGTTGTTGTTGCTCTGGCTGATAAATTCGGTCTGCCGATCTATGCCGTCGGGGTAGGGGAAGATATTGAGGATTTGCAATCCTTCCACCCTGATGAGTTTGCCCGCACATTGGTTGGGTTATCCGGCTAGTAGTCAATTCGAGCATCCCATAGACGAACAGGACTTTTTCCTTTATCATATAAGGCAAAGGAATATGTCTATGTCATTTTTAAAATCATTCAATAAAGTCTACAAATTCACCGATGCTGACGAAGCTCTGGCGTGTATCACCGAATTATATGAAGCGGGTCGGGATCATTTGTTAAGTGAATTTGACGCTTTTTCGAAAAGCGCAGACAAAGATTTTCCGACAGAGCGCATCACGGAATGCTATCCCTATATAAAAATCAAAGTGGATAATGCCAAGCGTGTAGACTCGCGTTTGTCATACGGTTTTGTTCCGCGTCCGGGGACGTATTCAACAACGGTGACGCGCCCCGATATCTTCGATCATTATTACCGCGAGCAAATTCGTCTCCTGATAAAAAATCATGATGTACCGGTAGAAGTAGGAATTAGCGATACGCCAATGCCACTCCATTTTGTGTTAGGAGAGAATTATCATCTGGAAGGTGAGCTAACTCCCGCGCACATGGAGGCTCTGCCGAATATTTTTGATTTACCCGATCTAACCATTATGGATGACGAAATTGCCAACGGAACATATTTCCCCGGAGACAATGACGATCTTCCGTTATCTTTGTTTACCGCACCGCGCGTTGATATGTCTGTTTTGCGCCTGCGCCATTATTCAGGCACGAACGCGGCGCACTTCCAGAACTATGTGATTTTTACAAACTACCAATTCTATATTGATGAATTTGCAAAGATAGCACATCAGACAATGACCGAAGCCGAGGATCCGAAAATCCGTGAAAGCCGTTGCGAATACACGGCGTTTGTAGAGCCGGGGAACATTGTGACCTATAATAAAAATATTCCGAATTTGCCAAAAGACGAGAAAGGGGATGGCGCACGTCGCTTGCCGCAAATGCCGGCCTATCACCTCAAACGCGCTGATGGTTCGGGAATAACCATGATTAATATCGGCGTTGGGCCATCCAATGCCAAAACAATTACAGATCATATCGCGGTTCTGCGCCCCCATGCATGGATTATGCTGGGACACTGCGCAGGTTTAAGAAACTCTCAAAATCTAGGCGACTATTGCTTGGCGCATGGGTACTTGCGCGAAGACAATGTTCTCTACCGTGATCTTCATCCGTCTATTCCTATTCCCGCACTTTCCGAGATTCAATTGACGCTGGAAAAAGCAGTGGCGCAAGTCACAGGTCTGGAAGGATATGATTTGAAAAAAATCATGAGAACGGGAACGGTGGCCTCGGTGGATGACCGTAACTGGGAACTACGCCCCAGCATAAGAAAGAACGCTCGCCTTAGTCAGTCTCGCGCCATTGCGCTGGATATGGAATCCGGAACAATTGCTGCCAACGGATTTCGTTTCCGTGTTCCGTACGGCACATTACTCTGTGTTTCTGATAAACCTCTTCATGGAATGTTGAAACTTCCCGGTATGGCAGAAAGCTTCTATCGCCAGCGCGTAGAGCAACACTTGCAAATTGGGTTGCTGACCATGGCTTTGCTCAGAGATATCGGGGAAGACCGCCTCCACAGTCGTAAGCTTCGCAGCTTTAACGAAGTAGCGTTTCAATAGACACACAACTTATTTCAGGATTGTAATATGCCCCATCTTGCGGCCGGCCCGAACATCGGGTTTGCCGTACAGATGAATATTGGCATTGGCTTTGGACTGATGTTTTTCGACCAACGCGATATCGTCACCAATCAAATTAATCATCACGGCATCCGAATGGTGAACCGCTTTTCCGACAGGCAATCCGCAAACGCACCGCACATGATTTTCAAATTGGGAAACAGAACAGGCATCAATTGTCCAATGCCCGGAATTGTGAGTGCGAGGGGCAATTTCATTGGCAATAATTTGTCCATCTTTGGTAACGAACAATTCCAATCCCAAAACGCCAACCAACCCAACGCGCTTGGCTAATTTTTCTGCCATTTGCGTCGCGCGCTTTAATAAGGAGTCATCCAAAGGGGCGGGAGCCGTAGTTTTTGCAAGAATATGATTCTTATGATCGTTCAAAACAGGAACATAACTTTGAACTTTGCCGAACAGGTCTCGCGCTACGATTACAGAAATTTCATAACGGAACTGAACCAATGACTCGATGATCGCCTCGTCTGTCTTTAAGGATTTCCAAGCAGAGGTAATGTCATCAAGAGAATTGATTTTGGCTTGACCTTTTCCGTCATAACCAAAACGGGTTGTCTTGATAATGCAAGACGTCGCACCCCATTGATCGAGTACTCTTTGAATATCATCGGCACTCTTCGCTTTTCCCCACTGGGCAGTCGGAATACCGATATCATTTAAAAACTGCTTTTCTTTCCAGCGATGTTGGGCAATTTCCAGCAGAGTTTCATCGGGATAAACGGGTTTGAATTTCTTGAGATAACGAACCGTCTCGACAGGAATATTTTCGAACTCATAAGAAATAACATCTACGGATTTCGCAAATTCTTTTAAAGCCTGCTTGTCATCATAAGCTGCCTCAAAAGTTTTTGCCGCGACATGAGAGGCGGGAGACTCTTTTTCAGGGCAAAAGATATGGGTTTTAATTCCAAGCCGTGCCGCAGCCATAGCAGACATGCGTCCCAACTGCCCTCCACCGAGAATACCTAGAATTTTTGCTGGTTTATCGAGGGATTTCTGCGACATTATTGGTTTGTTCCTGACGGAATTGATCCAGAGCCTCGGCTAAGGCAGGATCGTTAAGGGAAAGGATAGACGCAGCCAGAAGGGCAGCATTAATGGCGCCTGCTTTGCCGATAGCCAGAGTGCCGACAGGAATACCGCCCGGCATTTGAGCGATAGAGAGAAGGCTATCCATACCACTCAAAGCTTTGCTTTCGACAGGAACACCCAAAACAGGGAGAGGGGTCATGCTGGCCGCCATACCGGGAAGGTGAGCTGCACCGCCTGCACCGGCAATAATAACTTTCAGGCCACGCTCTTTGGCAGATTTGGCGTATTGAACCAACCTGTCGGGCGTTCTGTGTGCAGAAACAATGCGTGTTTCGTGCGGAATGCCAAGTTTATGAAGTATTTCATGAGCATGAGACATGGTTTCCCAGTCAGATTGAGAGCCCATAATAATGCCGACGACGGCGTTTTGATCACTTTCGCTCATGCTAAAATATCCGGAATCAACATGCTTTCAATGCGGGAAATCATGTCTTTAAGGCGTAATTTTTCTTTTTTAAGCTTTGCAATCGTCAGAAAATCCACGGCTCCGGCTTGGCTCATGTGGAGAATCTGGTCATCAAGCTGTTTGTGCTGCGTCTGGAGCTCTTCCAGTTGCTCGCGCAAGGAGTCTTCATCTACCATGTGTCGAATACATTTCTGGTTACAGTTTTAAGGACATATACCAGCTTTTTAACAATTTGTAATGTTCAAATTGCAAATACGCGAAAAATACGTAAAAAACATAAAATAATTATTGCAAAAACATAATTTATTGGCTAGTTTCTATAAAACCTACGTGAGACTGCATAAAAGCGGAGAGGGAAAATGCTTCAAAAACAAAGTAGATATGTGCTTTTGGTAATATGCTCGATGATGATCGCCGGAGCTGCAAAAGCAGAAGGGGCAATAAGCAGAGTAAACAATTCTGGAGATCTCAAGTGCGGATATGTGGAATATCGTCCGGCCTTAGAGCAAGATTTAAACAGCAAGGAATGGAAAGGGTTTAACGCAGATGTTATGAGGGTGGTTGCCCAACGCCTTGAGCTGAACCTTAAGTTCACAACGCCGACGGGCTGGGCAACCGTAGTGGCGGATTTGAATGCCGAAAAATTTGATATGCTATGTAGTGGATTTTGGGTTCATCCGAATGTCGGCAAGTTTGCGTTGTTTTCTCGCCCGATTATGTTTCAGCCGGTATTTTTAGTCGTGAGGAGCGATGAGACAAGATTCTCTAACAATAAGGACTTGAACAATGAAAATGTAATCATGGTGGCGCTTGAAGGAGATAATCCTGTCAATATTGCCAAATCTGATTTTCCTAAGACGAAAATTCTTGAGCTGCCGAATATGACGGATTTTTCTCAAGTTCTGGTCAATGTCGAAAAAGGCAAGGCAGACTTTACGATTGTCGATGCATACACATTCGGAGCCTACAACGCCAACAATCCGGATAGATTGAAAATTCTGAACACAGAAAATCCTGTCAGGATATATCCCGTCAGCTATGTTTTTCACAAAGAGGATGTGCTCTTGCGAGATGCTGTAAATGCGGCTTTGGACGAAATGATATTGGATGGCACAATGGGTAAAATTTTTGATATGTACGAAGAATATCCGAATGCCTATTATAGGGCTGTCGTACCATACAATAACCCATACAACGGACAGTGAATGATAACGCTCCCTCAGATTAAAGCCGCGCGGGCCTTACTGGATTGGAAACAGGAAGACTTGGCAAAAGCCTCAGGTGTATCTCTGGCATCGGTGAATAATCTTGAGAGGGGCTTATATTCACCCAGACCGGAAACGCTAGCCTTGATACACAGCGCTTTTGAAGGTGCTGGCATTGAATTTCTACGGTGTAACGGGGTGGCGATGCGGGAATCCCAATACCGTGTTACGACCTATTCGGGAGAAAATTTTATATCTGATCTGGATACGGATATCTTATCCGTTCTGCATGGGCCGGAAGATGAGCTTCTGGCAATTTCTTACAACGAAAAGAATTGGATTAAATATGCGGGTGTTTCAAATCCCGTCTACCTAAAGGCGAGGGAGCAAAGGGGATGGGGGGAAAGATTTTTGGTTCCGGAAACCATTTCGTTTTTAACCAGTCCTGTCGAATCGTACAGATGCTTGCCTGAAGATAGAATTCCTCAAATGGCGATTGAAATATATGGGGACAGATACGCTCTAATCGAATGGAGCAGTATGCGCGTAACAATCATTCAAAGCGAGACAATTGCAAACTCCCACAGGATTATGTTTAATGGCCTGTGGAATGAAGCAAAGCCGTTTTCAGCAAAACAACTCAAGAAGATAGAAAAATATAATAGGGATGGGCAAGGACTCTAATATATTCCATAAATTTAAAAATTTAGCAGATCAACCATTTACCTTTTGTAATGAACTCAGTAAGCTATAGCCTCAAAAACGTCGTAATTACAATCTCGAGGCAACATGGCAAAGAAAAGAATAGGTATATTAACCAGTGGTGGTGATTGTGCAGGTTTGAACGCAGCTATTCGGGCTGCAGTGCACAGAGCGGATTTGCTCGGGTGGGAAGTTTATGGAATTCTGGACGGAACGGCTGGGCTTCTGGAAGACCCTATACAATACAAAGTGTTAACACCGGATATGTTTGACAATCATGTCATGCGTATGGGCGGAACTATTCTAGGCACGACCAACAAGGGAAACCCGTTTGCCTATCCGATGCCCGATGGCACGATCAAAGATCGCACAGACGAGATCATCAACGGTTTCAAAAAACTGGGTCTTGAGGCTGTTATTGGAATTGGTGGTGACGGAAGCTTTGCTATTTTAAGAAAATTGGCGATGCAAGGCGGTATCCGTATGGTTGGAATTCCAAAGACCATTGATAACGATATCGGGGAAACGGAAACATCCATCGGATTTGATACGGCTGTCTCGGTTGCTACCGAAGCTTTGGATCGTTTGCAACCCACAGCAGCCTCCCATGACCGAGTGATGGTTTTAGAAGTCATGGGACGCGATGCGGGTCATATCGCTTTAACTGCAGGGATAGCAGGGGGCGCAGATGTCATCCTTATTCCTGAAATCCCATATAAAATAAACAGCATTGCGAGAAAGATTGCTCAAGTTAAAGAAGGCGGGCGTAACTTCGCATTGGTTGTCGTATCAGAGGCTGTAAAAACGCTGGAGGGCGATAATGCTCAAATGAAATTCAATGACGGACAGATGCGCTATGGTGGAATTGGTCACTATATCGGCGACCAGATTTTTAAAGCCACAGGATCAGAAACGCGCGTCACTGTCTTGGGCCATGTCCAACGCGGAAGCCAGCCAACTTATAATGATCGTTTGATTGCTTCGGCATTTGGTGTTCGGGCTGTCGATATGATTGCAGAAGGAAAATTTGATCGCATGGTCGCATGGAAAAACCGCGAAGTGGTCGATGTGCCAATCGAGGCAGCTATCGCAGCGTATCAGGCAATCGATATAAATAGTTCTTTGGTTCACACCGCGCGTGCTTTGGGAATTTCACTGGGAGACGAGATTTAATGCTCTATGTTCAGCAATCTCTTTCATCTGACGAAGATATAATCTACGTCGCCAGATTTCACTGGTTCTATGACCTTCAGGCCGTTATGGCGATTGTATGGGGAGCATTCTTTGCAATCACGATTATTATCGGGGTTCAAACATTGATCCACACATTGCCGCCATCGGTTGGGGTCTATCTTTTATCTTACCCATTAGAGCAAGGGGATGGAACATTAAGCATCATTCGCAAAATGCATCCGATTGTAAAATTCTCGGCCTTGATTATTTTCATTCTCGGGGTCTGGCGCTTTGCGCACATGATGGTCATCAAAGCGACAACAGAGATTGTCGTAACCAGCAATCGCATTATCTTCAAAAGAGGGCTGATTGCCCGAAATGTCGGGGAGATGAGCATCGACCGTATTGAGAGTGTCTCGGTGTCTCAATCATTCTGGGGACGAATTTTTGATTTTGGTCGGTTGATTATTCATGGGATGGGTGTTGGAGAAATGGTCATGCCAAACTTGGCAGAACCCATACGCTTCAGAAAAGCAATCGAGAAAGCCAGGAACGGCTAATCATCAGGTTTCGCACCAAAGGGGGATAAGGGAGATTGTATGAAACAGGCAAAAACACAAGAGCACTCTGAACGCGATGATTTGCCCGCAGCCTTGCGCGAAGGCGAAAAGGTGATGGCGAGAGGCCAAATATCCAACGCTATTTTTTGGAAGGCGATTGCCTTATTGGTCATTGCCCTGCTGTTTGGACTTCTGGCAGCTCCGTTGGGATATTTCTTGTGCTTTGTGTCTATTCTGGCTTTTGTTTACGCGGCCGTTTTGAAATCTATTTTACTGATTATTGTAACCAACCAGAGAATTTTCTTTCGCTCCGGAATGGTAAAAGTCGATACGGTTCAACTGCGCCTTGAGCGGGTTGAGAGTGTAGAGATTCAAAGAAATATCATGGGACACTTTCTGAACTACGGAACGCTCTGCCTAACGGGGACAGGGTCTATGTATTCCTACATCCCTTATATGAGCAATGTCGGGCACGTTAGGAATGTCATTGATGATCTGCTCTACAAAAAAGACAACGCCGTCCAAAAAGTCAAAATCGAGCAATAAAAAGGGTGTATCATGGAATGGGATAAATCAAAACTCGTTAGCCGCTACGTAACAGAAGGAGCCAAAAGCGCTCCGCATCGCTCCTACTATTATGCGATGGGAATGACGGAAGAAGAAATCCATCAACCGTTAGTCGGGGTTGCAACATGTTGGAACGAAGCGGCCCCTTGTAACATCGCCCTTCAAAGACAAGCACAGTCGGTAAAAAAAGGAGTCTCGGAAAACGGGGCAACGCCGCGCGAATTCACAACCATTACCGTAACCGACGGAATTGCCATGGGTCATGAAGGTATGCGATCTTCTTTGCCTTCAAGGGACATCATTGCGGACTCGGTTGAGCTAACTATGCGTGGTCATTGCTATGATGCGCTAGTGGGGCTGGCGGGCTGTGATAAATCATTACCAGGCATGATGATGGTGATGGTTCGTTTAAATGTCCCATCTGTTTTCATGTACGGGGGATCAATCCTTCCCGGAAAGTTTAGAGGGCAAGACGTAACCGTCATTGATGTCTTCGAAGGGGTTGGCAAACACGCAACCGGAGAATTCTCCGACGCGGATTTAAAAGAAATGGAATGCGTTGCTTGTCCGTCTGCTGGAGCTTGCGGCGGTCAATTCACAGCCAACACAATGGCCTGCGTATCCGAAGCCATTGGCCTTGCATTACCGGGATCGGCAGGAGCACCTGCACCTTATGAAACGCGTGATGAATATGCAGTGGCTTCAGGTAAGGCAATTGTCGAATTGATTAGGAAGAATATTCGTCCGCGCGATATCGTAACCAGAAAATCATTGGAAAACGCCGCGATGATTGTTGCGGCAACCGGCGGCTCAACCAACGCGGCACTTCACTTGCCTGCCATAGCTCACGAAGCTGGGATAGAGTTTGATCTTCATGATGTGTGCGAGATTATGCGCAAAACGCCATATCTGGCGAGCCTGAAGCCGGGCGGAAAATATGTTGCCAAAGATTTGTTCGATATAGGCGGTGTTTCTGTTGTGCTCAAAGAATTGCTAAAGGGAGGGTATCTGCACGGAGATTGCCTGACCGTAACGGGCAAAACGATTGCAGAAAATTTGGAACACGTTACCTTCCCCGAAGATCAAGATGTCGTCGCTCCAATCACGAAGCCATTATCGATGACGGGCGGCGTTGTCGGATTAAAAGGCAATTTGGCACCGGACGGCGCAATCGTGAAAATTGCAGGGATGGAAAAGCTTGTTTTCGAAGGGCCTGCACGATGCTTTGATTCCGAACAAGCCTGCTTTAACGCTGTTCAAAATAAAGAATACAAAGAAGGCGACGTGCTGATTATTCGCTACGAAGGCCCCAAGGGAGGCCCCGGAATGAGAGAGATGCTCTCGACAACAGGGGCTTTGTATGGGCAAGGCATGGGCGGAAAAGTTGCCCTGATTACCGACGGACGTTTTTCGGGAGGAACAAGAGGTTTTTGCATCGGACATGTAGGGCCGGAGGCCGCAATCGGTGGGCCAATCGGTCTATTAAAAGATGGCGATATTATTCGCATCGATGCAGAAAAAGGAACTTTAGAAGTGGCGTTGACTGCTGAAGAATTGCAAGCGCGCCACAAGGAATGGAAGCCAAGAGACAACAGATATCAATCCGGTGCGCTGTGGAAATATGCACAGCTTGTTGGGCCTGCCGTAAAAGGCGCGGTCACACATCCGGGAGCCAAAAACGAGGAGCACATTTATGCAGATCTTTAATCAGAAACAGATATGTTTCTCCAACTTCAAACACACCATTTTGAGGTCTGCCTCCGCACTTATTATCTCGTCATTATCAGTAACATCAGTTTCTTTTGCGCAAGAAGAAACTCTCGAGCCTGTGAATCCTGTACAACAATCCGAAGCACAGGTCATAAAGAGCACAGCAGAATTAGCGCCCGTCGCAGAAATAGAAAATCCTGCTTTGCTTTCGGCAATTCGCTCAGGGAAAGTCGGCTCCGTTCGACTTCCGGATAAAGACGGAATACTAAAATTTTATCAAACCAATCACGGAAAATTTCTTTGGGTCAAAGATGCAAAATTCAATTCCGATGCCAAAAAGGTTTTTGAATTAATCAGGGATGCCAATACGCATGGCATGAATCCTGAAAATTATTATCGTTCGCAATTGTCTCAAATGATTGAGGGAAATTTCTCGACAGAAACCCATGCGATAAATGCCGAGCTTTTGCTGACAGCTTCCGTCGTGCGCTACGGCGGAGATATTTCAGGAATGAGAGTTTCTCCCAAAGCCGCAGGAGAAGATTATTCCTCATGGTCAAAAGGTGTGTTTGCCGAAAGTCTTTTGACAGTACTCAGCGGATCATCCGATCCCGAGAATGTACTGGAAATGCTGGCTCCGCAGGATGAGACCTATAAGGCGTTACGTGAAGAATTAAAAGACACATTGGAACAATACGCGCAGGATGCCAAAACCAGAAACACGCAAATTCCCTACGCAGGGATGGTGCGCCCGGGGCAGTCGGGCTCGATTGTTCCGTTTTTGAGGAAGCGGTTTGATTTGGTCGATCAGGATAATCCGATCTATGACGAAATTGTAGAGCAAGCGGTCATCGATTTTCAAAAAAGTCATGGATTAAAACCGGACGGGATTGTCGGGCCAAGAACAATTCGCTCGATCAACGAAGGTCCAAGAGATCGCATAGTAAAAATTCTGGCCAATCTGGAGCGGCGCAGATGGATTCGCCGCCCGATGCCCTCGCGCTTTGTTGAGGTGAATATTCCTGCGATGTGGCTTCGCGCCGTCGAAGATAATAAAACAGTCTTTGATATGCCGGTCATCATCGGACGCAAGAAACGCGAAACCATGAGTTTTGTCGATGAGATTGTCGGCGTAAGATTTAACCCATCATGGTATGTGCCCAGCACAATCAAGAAAGAGGATTATCTCCCTAAACTTAGAGAAGATCCGCAAGCCTTGGCTGAAAAAGGGATCAGCTTCCGCGTACGCGATGAAAACGGCGGGGGAATGGTTGATGTTCTACCCGAAGATATTGATTGGTCACAAGTGACAGAACGGGATTTGAAGGCCATTCAGATGGTTCAAGGGCCGGGGGCTGCAAATGCTTTGGGTCAAATCCGCGTGCTAATGCCGAATAAATACGACATCTATCTGCATGATACCAATGCACCGGGCTTGTTCAGAAAAGATGATCGCGCCCAAAGCTCAGGCTGCGTTCGCTTGTCAGAGCCGCGACGTATAGCAGGGTTCATCTTGGGAAAAAACAAAAAATGGTCGGATGATCGTCTGGACTATTATCTCTCGAAAGGCAAAACTCTAGAGATAGTGGCAGAGCAAAGAGTACCGGTTTATCTCTTTTACCTAACAATATGGAAAAACGAGAGCGGAGAATTGGTCTATGGTCAGGATATTTACGGGCGAGACGAGGATTTAATCAAGTTATTGAAAAATAATGGTCAAATTGACTTTCCTATGATTTGAAGTAAATCCGATAATATCAAAGTAAAACTAAAACCTCTTGCACTGCAGGGAAGGGTTGCCTAAAATAGAATTAACAGGGGATAATTCTTGTCCTCTTGATCTGATCAGTTTCTGATAGTTCTTATGTTTGTTAGAAATTACAAGATTTACTTTGTACTGTGCATATAGTACTGAAAAGCACTTTTGTATTAACCGACCCGAAAAGGTGACGAATGTCCTTTCTAGATTATGGTACTGAGTCCTTGCTGAGCCGCCGCAGCTTTCTAACAGGCGGATTAACTTTGTCCATGACCGCACTCATTTCTGTAAGTGCCAAACCAGCACTGGCTTTGCCAAGTGGCGGAGCCTACAGTGTTTCCTTCAGCAATTCACACACAGGGGAAAGCTTTTCCGGCGTCTACCGTGTCGGAAACAAATATTTGCCCGAAGCGTTTGAGCGTATTAATTATGTGATGCGTGATTTCCGCGCCAACGAAGTATTCCCGATTGACCCACGCGCCATTGATATTATCTCCGCTGTTCACAGATATACAGGAACCACAAATCCGTATTCGGTGATCTCTGGATATCGCTCTCCAAAAACCAACGCTATGCTTCGCAACAACTCTCGTGGAGTAGCAAAGAAATCCCTGCACATGTCAGGGCAGGCGATCGATGTTCGGTTGGGAGATATCAGCGCCAAGCATTTGCGCGAAATTGCCGTGAACTTGAAAGCAGGAGGGGTCGGCTACTACCCACGCCAAGGCTTCGTCCATATGGACTCCGGAGATTTCAGAACTTGGTAAGTCTCGGATTTTAAAATCTAGAATTAAAAAGCGGCATTCATCAGATGCCGCTTTTATTTTTTTTAGAACATACTGCAATTTCGCGGGTTTTCACATCTCCGCATTTCCATAAAATAGTAAGCATCTTCAGATCTTCTTCCTTCTCCACTTTGAAGAGAGCTTATAGATACGCGTCTAAAGTCTGCATCAAAATTGGTGTAAGGGCTGTTTTGGATCATATGTGCACGGCATCCTGCAATAAAGGCACCACTATGATTGTTATATTCACGAGTAGGACTAATAGCCATTGCGAGCTTGTTGCATGTTTCATCAATACGAGCCAATTCAGCATCGATAGTGAGTGGAGGATCGGACGTAAAAGAAATAGCCAATACTGCTGTCGCAAAAGCCGCTGTAAATGCACCAAAGCGAATTTTTTCAGACCGAGTCAAATCACTAAACATGTAAAATCTCCTTATGTGGGAGTTTTTGGTATAAAACAGGAGATTAGATTATGTCAACAAAAAACAGGATGTTAAAAGCAAGTAGGAATCCCCGCACGGGCAAGTTCATCGGCGCGCTCATTCTCGGGATGACCGGCATGCCCCTTAACCCACTGCCAAGAGACAGTGTGACGTGAAATCTCTTTATCAAGGGCTTCCCACAAATCTTGATTTTTAACGGGTTTTTTATCAGCCGTACGCCATCCGCGAGACTTCCACCCATCCATCCATTCGGTAACGCCCTGCAAAACATATTTGCTATCCGTGTAAATGGTGACAGAGCAAGGGCGCGTTAATGCTTTCAGCCCTTCAATCACGGCTGTCATTTCCATTCTGTTGTTCGTGGTCTCAACCTCGCCACCGTTTAATTCTTTTTCCGTTCCCTTGAAACGAAGAATGGCGCCCCAACCTCCGGGGCCGGGATTTCCTGAACACGCTCCGTCCGTATAAAGCTCTACTCCGGTAGAGGAATGAGAAGAAGATCTAGAAGAGGGCACAGTCACGATGGAATTCCAGTTTCTTGATATATTCGGCGGGATCTTTAGGGGTCACCAAAGCATTCGGATCATGAAAGGTCAAGTCATGAAGTCTTGACGATAAAAACCTTAACGCAGCACCTTGCCCCAAAATCTGAAAGGAAGATTTTTCATGCTCTGTCAAAGCCCGAATAGATTGATATCCGTCAAGAAACTCTTTGGCCTTGTTGATGTTCAGGACATGATCCGGATCAAAGCACCACGCATTCAAAACAATGGCAAGATCATAGGCTAGAAAATCAGTACAGGAAAAATAAAAATCAATAACCCCGTGAATATGTTCATCCAGAATAAAAACATTATCGGGAAAAAGATCGGCATGAACCGCACCCTTGGGTAAATCTGTCGGCCACAGATTTCGCAATTGGGCGAGAGTATCAAGATAGGATAAAGCAGCCGGAGTAGAGACTTTTTTCAATCGCAATTCCCAAGCATCAAAGCTCATGCAATTGTGTCGATGCTTGGGAAAAGACTGCCCTGACATATGCATGCGGGCCAGAAATTCTCCCAATTCCCCGCAAAGAGCAGGCGTGATATCCGTATCAAGAACACCACGACCATCCAGAAAAGGAAACAGGGCTGCGGCCTTACCACCAATTTCGGAAATGACCCCGCCTGTATGAAGAGCAACAGGAGCGGGGCAAAGAATACCTTGATCGGCCAAATGCTCCATGAACCCTAGATAATAAGGCAGATCGTCTCGGTTGACACGATCTTCGAAGATTGTCAGGACAAAGCGCCCCAAATCCGTTTCAACTTTATAATTGCTGTTATCAATTCCTTGCAAAATTCCTTCCGCATTCACAAAGCTTCCCACAGGATGCTCAGAAATGAAAATGGAAATCTCTTGATTCGAAACTCTTGTATAAACAGCCATGGAGAAAATAATACAACAGAACCAGATCAATTGCATCCGATTTAAAAACGCTGCAATCCATTCGGAAAATAAATCATGCTACATCTTCGATAGGCTCAGCATGACGATTGGTTTTATCATTTTTTCGATGCCGTAAAATAGCGACCAATAGCATCGCGCTCATCAATCCGGAGGTTAAAGCCATCAGCGGAATATGTTCGATGATAAAATATGAGACCCAAAGTCCTCCGGCCCAAAAGAAAGCCCAGCGGATTTTCTCTGCGTCGTGATGAAGCTCCATAAAACGACAGAAAACAATGGCAATCATAGGAAGCAGATCGACGGGCTTCTCGTAAAAGAAATACAGGCTGACAACGGCAAGTATGGTAGCAAGAATAATCCGCGGCCATAAAGTTTTTTTCAAGTACTCATCCGGCGTAAGAGCTTGAATCAAAGCGCCCAATCCGGCAATCACGCCTCCCAAAGCTCCCGACATGCCACCCATCATAAAGGTGTACAAAGCATTGACATGATCGCCGAGAAATTTGGTAAACATCATCTTGCGTCGGCTCTTGAACTGGGTACTGGCAAGAACAATGACAAATCCCAAAACAAAAATCAGGAAAAGTGGGTCATTCCATTCACTTGTGATCACGATGTTCCTCGGCCTCTCTCAAAAGTTTAGGAATATTGAAGGTAACATTCTCACGCGTCAGAATAATTTCTTCAACCTCGACAGAAAATTTTTCCCCTAAAGCGGAGATAACATTCTCGATAAGAATATCCGGAGCTGAAGCACCGGCAGTGAGACCTAAAGTCCGGATGTTTTCGATTTGATCCCAAGGAATATTCTTTTCATCTTGAACCAGAAAGGCAATAGGAGAGCCATAGGACTTTGCAACCTCGACCAAACGGTTAGAGTTGGAAGAGTTCGGAGAACCAATTACAAAAACAGCATCGGACTTCGGCGCAACGAGTTTAACAGCCTCCTGACGGTTGGTTGTGGCATAGCAAATATCTTCGCGATTAGGACCGGTAATAAACGGGAACTTCTTTTTTAATGCCGCAACAATGCCAGACGTATCATCAACCGAAAGGGTCGTTTGGCTACAATAGGCCAGACGCTCGGGATGGGGGACATCAAGACTCTCAACGTCCTCAACGGTCTCGACTAGGAAAACACTTCCCGCAGGCAATTGCCCCATAGTCCCGATAACTTCCGGATGTCCCTGATGACCGATCAGAACAATATCCAGCCCCATTTTATGATGACGAGCCGCTTCATTGTGAACTTTGGTCACAAGGGGGCATGTGGCATCGATATAAAACATATTACGGTTTTGCGCGTCTTCAGGGACGGATTTTGGAACGCCATGAGCCGAGAATATGACGGGGCGATCCTGATGGTCTTTGGGTATTTCATAAAGTTCTTCAATAAAGACGGCCCCTTTGCTGCGCAGAGTCTCGACAACAAATTTATTATGGACAATCTCGTGACGCACATAAACGGGAGCCCCGTATTTTTCGAGAGATTTTTCAACAATTTGAATGGCGCGATCAACTCCGGCACAAAAGCCGCGAGGCGCACACAGGTAAACTTTAAGGGGCAGAAGCGAATGACTCATAGAAAAATGCCTACCAGATAAAGAGTGGACTTGCCATGATTTTTCTTTTCGCTATTGTTCTCTCGGAATAAGACCTGAAAAGGAGAAAAACGATGAAACGCCATTTGGGAGCGATACTTGCACTTTGTTTGCTGGGAAGCATGAGCTTGCCGGGCTGTCAGGCTGTAGAATCTCTGGGCAAAAGCTTTGATAACCTAAGTTGGGGCAAAGGGCAGAGCAGCGGAACCGAAACAAAGGCAATGGCAGCAGCAGGAGAATCCATCGTTGCTGATTTACCGGACAACTGCCCGCAAATCAAAGTTCTGGATGAACTTTCACGCATTACACAATTCACGAATCAAAAATCACCAAAAAATGATGAAAAAATTGCATCGGCAAGATTCACAACATTGGATGCGACCTGCAGCGTCGCACCAAACAGTGTCACTCTGGAAATTACTTTGGACTTTGAAGGGGAGGCTGGCGTTGTTGGTCTCAGAAACCAAGGCTCGGAAGCCAGTTTTGCATATCCGTATTTCCTAAGTGTGATAACACCAAACGGTCAAATCCTGTCCAAGGATGTATTCGCTTTGTCGATGATCTACAACGAAGGCAAAAGCCGCGTTCATAAGCAAGACAGACTGCGCCAGACAATCCCTCTAATGTCAGGGCAACAGGCTGATGAATACCAGATTGTCATCGGCTTCCAGCTTAGTGAAGACGAATTGGCCTATAACAGATCGGGCGGGCAGTAATGTCTTTGGATATCGGGCAGTTCTGGCGAGAACAAACCAACCACCACATGGAAATAGCAGAAAAGACATTTCCGCTTATGGCAAAACCGTTGGCGGAATGGGTGGAAATGGCCGAGACATCTATCAAAGCAGGGAAGAAGCTTCTTTTTTGCGGAAATGGTGGCTCCGCAGCAGATGCCCAGCACATCTCTGCAGAACTTTCCGTGAAACTTTGTCAGGATCGCGCGCCAATCGCCTCAATATGTCTCAGCCTTGATCCGTCCGCCATGACGGCATGTGCCAACGACTATGGCTACGATCAGGTTTTTGCTCGCCAAGTGGCAGCTTTCGGGCAAGAGGGAGATGTCTTTGTAGGGATCACGACCTCCGGCAACTCTAAAAACATCTTGGAAGCCATTGAGGTAGCAAAGAAAAAAGGCATTAAAGTTGTAGTTCTAACGGGCGAAAGC
The DNA here is from genome assembly GCA_020442425.1 of Alphaproteobacteria bacterium. Classification (GTDB taxonomy): domain Bacteria; phylum Pseudomonadota; class Alphaproteobacteria; order Micavibrionales; family Micavibrionaceae; genus UBA1573. The sequence continues at coordinate 27,512 of JAGRKB010000035.1, forward strand.
GGCGGTAAAGTCGCGTCATTAGCTGATCTGGCCATTAAAATACCGTGTGCGGATTCGACCGCTCGTATTCAGGAAATGCATATTCTTCTCGGACACGCATTCTGTGGCGCACTAGAGCAGCGTTTAGGCCTGCTTTAAAGTAATTTTAAATAAGAAACCGTCATCCCGTTGGCGCATTCCGAAGGAATGCTTGCACGAACGGGATCCGGAGAGCGAGCCGTTAAACGGCTCACATATGGATTCCGGCCGTGTCAGTTTTTTCTGACAAAAAAACACTGCCAGAATGACAGAATCGGTTTTTTATTTCAAATGATAATAGAAATAAATTTGCAGACACTTGTTTTTTTTCATATAACGACTCTCTGTTGTTTTTTTCAGGGAGTGCGAAGTTATTATGTGGGATGACCCCGAGTATAGAAAAAATTTGCTGGCTGACTTTCGTACTGCAAGAGATGGAATTTATTCTCAGCTCGCTACCTCAAAAAGTAGAGAAGAAGCGGCTTTGTCTTTGAGCTATGCGGCAGAAGACATAATTAGAGAGCTTGAGGAAACGCCAGCAGAGGATTGGGATATTTCAGCGAAGTACGCCTATAGGTTGGTCAGTTCGATGTTTGGAGACATAAAGATTCGTCCCTATAAAGATATTATGCCGCTCGTGCCCAAGCCTAAAGTCAATTGCGATCTAGACTTATAGCCTCTATTGAGCTGCTGCAGCACAATTTGTAGAGAATTCCTGGGGTTTAACTGTGCAAAACCCCGCTTTCTGCTGTTGACTCATTAATGAAACGCCGCGTAGCATTGGTAACATTATTGCCGAAAGGGGGAGCGAATGGGAAATTTATCTGATGTTCATGCTGTTACGTCCATGAGAAATTTAAAAGAGTTGGGAACGGTCAATCTGTCTCCCTTTATTATAGATGAAAACTATGGAAAAAAGATTCCCGTGAATGTTGCCTGTGAGGCGGGGAAAGTTATCTTGTCTGGTCTTCCTGAATATCAGGGAAAAGTCACATTGGAAACCTTGGTGGCGGACTGGCATCGAAAAATTGCAGAGGCCAACGCGGCTTACAAAGCGGATCGCCGCAACAAACAAGCAGAAACAGTAAAAAGTCGTACCATATGTAGTATACATTACATGGCAGAGGACTTATTCGATTTCCTAAAGGCTCAGAAATCAAACCCAAGGGATACAAGCGATACAGACAACGCACGAATCAATCAGGCATTGGATCAGGCCTTGTCTTTGGTCAAACCCTATACAATTCAAAGGGGAGAAGTCTTTGAACATTCAACACCGACTGAGACCCAGAGGGCGCTCGGGAGTTTTTTTCCTATCAGAGCAATGAGGCTAGGGTTTTAGGGCGCTGGCGTTAAAAACGCATCCCTTTTATAAATGCGACAAAATATATCAAAACTGGATAGCAAGAGGAGATTCTTCCCCTTGCGCTTCCGAGTTTGAAATGCTATGCACGGGCTACAAAAATATAACGATTCAGTAAATCTGGAAAGGATCAGGAATTGACGAACTCCTCCTCCGTATCGGGTGCTGGGAACGTCGTTGCAACGCGATACGCCACATCTTTGATTGGCGCAGCTTTGCAAGCGGGCGCTCTTGAAGCCGTGCAGAGTGATTTGATATCACTCGAAAAGACATTGCAACAGTCTCAGGAATTAGCCGCTTTTGTGGATAGCCCGGTATTTGGTGCTGATCGCCAAATGGCTGCGATGAAAGACATAGCGCAGAAAGCAAAATTCCATCAAATCACAGCAAACTTCTTATGTGTTCTTGCGGACAATCGTCGTTTGAACGAATTGCAGGATACAATCGGAGCATTCCACCGCGAAATGTCCAAGCGGATGGGGCAGGTAGACGCCTTTGTGAAATCAGCACATCAACTGTCTCCGGCTCAAGAAAAACAACTGGCGGAAATGCTGGCTCAAAAAACCGGTAAAGCTGTTCGCTTGTTTGTCGAGATCGATCAAAGCCTTCTAGGCGGACTGGTCGTAACGGTCGGGTCACAAATGATTGATGACTCGCTTAAATCAAAATTATCACGGCTTAAACAAGCTATGATTTCGAATTCCAATCAAAACGCATCATTGAAAGAGGTAGGATAATAATGGATATCCGTGCAGCAGAAATTTCTGAAATTTTGACCAAGCAAATCGCTAACTTTGGCGCAATGGCTGACGTCGCCGAAATCGGACAAGTTTTGTCTGTTGGTGACGGCGTGGCTCGCGTTTACGGCCTCGACAACGTGCGTGCAGGGGAAATGGTTGAATTCCCTGACGGTACAAAAGGGATGGCTTTGAACCTTGAAACAGACAATGTCGGTATTGTTATTTTCGGTTCCGACCGCGCAATTAAAGAAGGCGATATTGTTAAACGTACCGGTGAAATCGTTCAGGTTCCTGTCGGTAAGGAATTGCTCGGCCGCGTCGTTGACGCTCTGGGTAACCCGATTGACGGCAAAGGCCCGATCAAAGCATCTCAATTCTCCCGCGTGGAAGTAAAAGCTCCTGGAATTATCCCTCGTAAATCCGTTCACGAGCCTATGCAAACTGGTCTAAAAGCGATTGACGCTTTGGTTCCTATCGGACGCGGACAGCGTGAGTTGATTATTGGTGACCGTCAAACAGGTAAAACCGCTGTTGCGATGGACGCGATCATCAACCAAAAATCCGTGAACAAGTCCGACAACCCGAAAGACCATATGTTCTGCGTTTATGTGGCAATCGGTCAAAAACGTTCTACAGTTGTTAAACTGGTAAAAGAACTCGAAGAAGCCGGCGCAATGGAATATTCCATCGTTGTTGCTGCAACGGCTTCTGATCCGGCTCCAATGCAGTTCTTGGCTCCTTACACAGGCTGTGCAATGGCTGAATATTTCCGCGACAACGGAATGCACGCTCTGGCAGTTTATGATGACTTGTCCAAACAAGCTGTTGCTTACCGTCAGATGTCCTTGCTTCTGCGTCGCCCACCTGGACGTGAAGCCTATCCTGGTGACGTGTTCTATATTCACTCTCGTTTGCTTGAACGTGCAGCGAAAATGAATGACGATTTCGGTGCTGGTTCTATGACTGCGCTTCCAGTGATCGAAACACAAGCAGGGGACGTATCAGCCTACATTCCAACCAACGTGATCTCCATTACCGATGGTCAGATTTTCTTGGAAACAGGTCTGTTCTATAAAGGGATTCGTCCGGCGATTAACGTTGGTCTGTCCGTTTCCCGTGTTGGGTCTGCGGCTCAGATTAAGGCGATGAAACAAGTTGCTGGTAAGATCAAATTGGAACTCGCTCAGTACCGTGAAATGGAAGCATTCGCTCAGTTCGCCTCTGACTTGGACGCATCCACCCAGAAACTTCTGGCACGTGGTGCACGCTTGACCCAATTGCTGAAACAACCTCAATACTCTCCTCTGACAGCAGAAGAGCAAGTGGTTGTGATCTTCGCCGGAACACGTGGTTACTTGGACGGCGTTCCAGTCGGAAAAGTAAGCGCATACGAAGCAGAACTTCTGACAGAATTGCGTTCTGCAGGAGCATCCATCTTGGCATCCATCAAGGAAAAGAAAGCTCTGAACGACGATATCGAAGCTCAGATCTGTGCATTCCTCGAAGGGTTCACTAAAGGATACTCTGCACGTTTGGCAGCTTAATTCGCACGAAAGGAAATAACGTATGCCTAGCTTACGTGACTATCGCGATAGGATCGCCTCCGTTAAATCCACCCGTAAAATTACGAGTGCGATGAAAATGGTTGCCGCTTCCAAACTGAAAAAAGCACAAGAAGCTGCCGAAGCTTCCCAGCCTTACGCACGCGCTATGGCGGGCATGATTGCTCGTGTTGCCGCCGGTGTAAAAGGGGATGCAGGCCCAAAGCTTTTGGTTGGAACAGGCGCAGATCAACGTTATATTCTGGTTGTTGTCTCTGCTGACCGTGGTTTGTGCGGAGGGTTCAACTCGAACCTTGTGCGTTATACCCGTAACGAAGTGCGTCGCCTGAAAGCAGACGGCAAAGATGTAAAAATCATCTGTGTTGGCCGTAAGGCTCGTGACGTTCTGAAACGCGAATTTGCTCCGCTGATTATCGAGACCATCACAGGGCTTGGCGGAAAATCGAAGCTGGGATTTGCAGAGGCTCAAAAAGTTTCCGATCTGGTTTTAGATTTGTTTAATCGCGGTGAGTTTGATGTGTGCTCACTGGTCTATAACCAGTTTGTATCTGTCCTCACTCAAAAGCCAAGCACGCAACAACTGATTCCGTTTGTGGTTGCCGCAAATGAAAATCAGGATGCCGCATCCGCGCCATACAGCTTTGAACCTGAAGAAGATGTTATTTTGGCAGATCTATTGCCGAAAAACATTGGCGTTCAAATTTTCCGTGCATTGCTCGACAGCGCAGCAGGGGAACAAGCCGCGCGTATGACCGCCATGGACAACGCAACACGCAACGCAGGCGATATGATTAAAAATCTTTCGATTAAATATAACCGTGCCCGTCAGGCATATATTACGAAGGAATTGATCGAAATTATCTCGGGTGCCGAGGCCGTGTAGGTTAAGAGTTTTTGCCACGAATGCACAAGAATAAACACGAATGAATGAGCATGATTTAGTTTTAAAAGAGGATGTTTTTGAAATAGTAGGGTGTGCTATGAGTGTTCTGAATGGACTTGGATGTGGTTTTGCTGAAAAAGTTTATGAGAACGCAATGGCGATTGAGTTGGAAGAAAAAGGAATTGCATTCGATCGGCAAAAACCGTTTGATGTGATGTATAAAGGTAAAAATGTAGGGCATTATATTCCTGACATTATTGTTAATAATCAAGTTATTGTCGAATTGAAGACAATTGAATCGATAGGGAAAAACGAAGTTGTGCAGGTATTGAATTATCTAAAGGGAACAAACAAGAGGATTGGAATTATTTTGAATTTTAAACATGCAAAACTTGAATGGAAACGCGTAGTTTTTTGATCCATTCGTGTTTATTTGTGTAAATTAGTGGCTAAATTAAAAAGGAAGAAATGAAGATGACACAAGCAAACGGTAAAATTGTTCAGGTTTTGGGGGCAGTTGTTGACGTACAGTTCAATGACGGCAACGTGCCGGCGATTTTGAACGCTCTGACCACAACCAACGACGGAAAGACATTGGTTCTGGAAGTGGCTCAACACTTGGGTGAAAACATTGTCCGCTGTATCGCGATGGACTCGACAGACGGTCTGGTACGTGGCACAGCAGTTGCCGATACAGGAAACGCAATCGCTGTTCCTGTTGGTAAGGAAGTTCTGGGGCGTATCGTTGACGTGATCGGTCAGCCGATTGACGAGCGAGGCCCTGTAGGCGAGAAGAAAACCTACCCGATCCACCGTGAAGCACCGAAATTTGAAGAGCAAGCAACGGAAACCGAACAGCTGATTACAGGTATTAAAGTTGTTGACCTTCTTTGCCCATACGCAAAGGGTGGTAAAATCGGTTTGTTTGGTGGTGCGGGTGTTGGTAAAACCGTTACCATTCAGGAATTGATCAACAACATTGCAAAGGGGCACGGTGGTGTATCTGTGTTTGCAGGTGTTGGTGAACGTACCCGTGAAGGAAACGATTTGTATCACGAAATGATCGATGCGGGTGTTCTGGTTCCGGGTGATACCGAAGCTTCTAAAGTGGCTCTCGTGTATGGTCAGATGAACGAACCTCCTGGGGCACGTGCGCGTGTTGCTTTGACAGGTCTTTCCATGGCTGAATATTTCCGTGATGAAGAAGGCCAAGACGTTCTGTTCTTTATGGACAACGTGTTCCGTTTCACTCAGGCCGGTGCTGAAGTGTCCGCGCTTTTGGGTCGTATTCCTTCTGCTGTGGGGTATCAGCCAACCCTGGCAACGGATATGGGTGCTCTTCAAGAACGTATTACTTCTACGAACAAGGGTTCTATTACGTCTGTTCAGGCCGTTTACGTTCCTGCGGATGACTTGACCGACCCTGCGCCTGCAACAACCTTCTCCCACTTGGATGCGACAACTGTTTTGTCTCGTCAGATTGCTGAATTGGGGATTTACCCAGCGGTTGATCCTCTTGACTCGACATCCCGTATTCTTGATCCGCGTATTGTTGGGGAAGAGCATTACAAATGCGCAACCGACGTTCAAAAAATCCTGCAAACCTATAAGGCTCTGCAAGATATTATCGCGATTTTGGGTATGGATGAATTGTCTGAAGAAGACAAACTTACCGTTGCTCGCGCACGTAAAATTCAACGTTTCTTGTCACAACCATTCCACGTGGCAGAGGTCTTTACCGGTTCTCCAGGTGTGTTTGCATCACTCGAAGAAACCATCAAGGGCTTCCGTATGATCTGTGATGGTGAACTGGATCACATCCCTGAGGCAGCGTTCTACATGGTTGGAAACATCGATCAGGTTCTTGAAAAAGCCAAGAAAATGGCAGCTGAGGCAGCATAGGATTTTAAACTGTCATCCCCGCGCAGGCGGGGATCCGGTCTTTAAACACTCACCACAGAGGACACGGAGGTCACAGAGGATACATGGATAACAATAAAAGATATTATTTCCACGGTGATATTATTGAACAAGGCAAGTATTTTTGTGCACGTTGTGATTTGAAAGTAGATATTTCTCATTATTACGAGTTTGTTCATAATGCTGATGATGTTGGAGATGAGGATATAAAGCGTTTTTGGAGCATGCAAAAAGCGGGCGTTCCAAAGGGATATTTTAGACCAAAAGATGCAGAAAATTATATTGAATAAAACTCTATCTAAATCTGTGATCTCTGTGTTTTAAAATTTAGACTTTACGTTTATGCAGGAAATAAAAATGGAAAACAAACTCTTTAACTTCGAACTGGTATCACCTGAACAGAAATTGATTTCTGAAACAGCTTACCAAGTATCTATCCCCGGAGAAGAAGGGGATGTCGGCGTACGCGCAGGTCACATGGCTTTGGTCATGTCTGTGCGTCCGGGTGTGGTTGAGGTGATCCGCAGTGAAGGCGGCGAGAAAGAGAAAATCTTTATCGCGGGCGGTTTTGCGGATATCTCCCAAACCAACTGCACTGTTTTAGCGGAAGAAGCTGTACCTTTAAACGCCCTTAAGGCAGAAACGCTACAAAATGAGCTAAACCGCCTTGATGAAGACATGAAATACGTGGAAACAGCGGAAGAAAAAACCCGCCTGACCAAGCGCATCACCATCGTCTCTGCAATGCTCTCAGCTGTAAAAGCGGCATAATATTAGCAACTCAGAATACAAGGAAACCCGACAATCTGTCGGGTTTTTTTATCTCTATAGTCAAACCAATTATAGCTAAATCCAAAGATATATAGACACAATCGTCATCCCGTTGGTAACTTGCGGAGCAAGTTTTACACGAACGGGATCCAGATCTTGTGCAGCTTTGCTGCACTCATAACCGGATCCCCGATCAGCATTCGGCTGACGCCTCATTGGTCGGGGATGACAAAGTATTTTTGGACTTAGCTTTAAGTTCGTCACTTCGGAACTTCGCGTTTCACATTCAACAATAGGATTAAATTCCTTTACTTTTAAGGAAAAACCAGCTATTGTAATCCTGATACGTATCCTGCGGCTGAAAAAGTGCCGCACAAAGACAGCGCCTGTGGGCGCCCACGCCTGACTGTGGCTTTGGTTAAAATACCAAAGCAGAGAATGGCATAAAGCATACAGCTTTCCCGACGCGCCGGAGTGTTCCGGTTATTGAAAGCGCGGAAAGACCCGTATCAACCCACTGACCTCTACGGAGGCCCCACGCACCGGCCCGCATCGGCCAACGGAACATGCTGTGCGCGGCAACTTATTTTGCAGAATAAATATTGAGAAAATAATGGGCAGTCGCTAAATTCAATAAACAAACCAATTTGAACAGGGAAAAATTATGAGTTTGGGAAGTGAGTACAGTAAGTCAATTTCAGGTAAAATAGATTTAAGCCCTTTGACGGCATGTGCCCTATTGGAAGGGGCTATCACAGCAATTCATAAAAAGATTTCGGAGGCATGTACAAATTATCCTCAAGTAAAAACGCTTCAGACACAAAAAAAATTCTGGGAAGCTATTGGCTTTGATGCGAGAGCAATACTTTCTCACAACAGAACTCCAGAATATTTTGAGAAGAGATTTGGAGATAAAGCACCAGTTTCAAAAGATACAATAGATCAAATAGTCACCAGAGTGAATGATTGGGGCAGAAAATTGTCTCAGGAGGGACAGTGGGATGCCATAAATTACCATGGGATGATGGCTCTGGTGAATTTGTCTTTGACGCCTGTAATGCAATTTATGGCAGAAGGGTATTCTGCTGATCAAGCCGCGAGAGCCACACTTCGTGAAGTTCTTGATTCCTATAAGCATTATGACCCACAACCAAAAACTCCACGTTAAACAAAAAAAGTGCAAATTTTTTTACAAAACGAACTGAGTTTTCTTAAAAACGAAGAGATTTTTATTGCATTTTCCGCGCCTTGCTAATATCCATAACGCAGCAGAGAGGTTGCAAATAAGCCAAATGAAAAGAACTCCCTTTGAAGAATTTATGGACGCTGTCCATAAACCTGTACATGTAAATCCACCGATCCCACATCAACTACTACAAGACACGCTAGACGCAACAATGTCTGTAATTAGTAAAGCATTGCGTGCCTCTCCCGATAATAGAATCTTGCTGGATCTGAGCAGTCTTCGCAAAGAGTACATAGGGAATGACCCGAGAAAAATTCTAGCGCATAGACCTTTGTCCCAGTACTTATTTGAAGATCAATCTACTGAACTGAGGAAAGCCGCAAATATAATGGCAGAATGCATCACCCTGTGTTGTGCTAAACACAGAGAGACTAGTATGTCACCATGCTTGGACTACACATTTTATCAAGCTGAAAGAATGCGGATCAGGGATACAATGAACTTGATTTTGGATGGCTATAGCCCGGAGCAGGCTGCCGGAGTTATATACAGAAAGCTTCTGATGGAATGTCAAATGGATCAAACATCTCCAAACCATAAATTAGGTTAGGAATAGATTACCTCAAAAACTCTTTGCTCTTCTCAATAACTTCCGCAATCCCGAGGCGTTCGACGGTCACACCTTCGGGAAAGGCGGAGAGCAGGCGAGATGGGGTGGCATTGTCGAGCATCACGAAGACGCCGCGGTCTGATGCGGTTCGCACCAACCGCCCATAAGCTTGCTTGAGTTTAAGACGAGTTAAACGATCATCAAAATCACTGCCGCCCATTTGCTTCTTGCGCTCTTTTTGCAAAATCGTCGCGCGCGGCCACGGCACGCGGTCAAAAACAATCATGCGCAGTGACTCTCCCGGAACATCAACACCATCACGCACAGCATCCGTTCCAAGCAAACAAGAATGCGTATCCTCACGGAACATATCAACGAGAGTCCCCGTATCAATGCCGTCAACATGCTGCGCGTATAAAGAAAGTCCGTCATCCGCCAACTTTGGCGCAATCCGTCCATGAACAGCGCGCAGCCGTGCAATAGACGTGAAAATACCGAGCGCGCCACCCTGAGAGGCTTGAAACAACGACTGATAAGCGCCCGCCAATTGATCCATATCGGTTTTGGTAATGTCAGTAACAACAAAGATACGTGTCTGCTCTGCATAATTATAAGGCGAGGAAAGCGAGAAACGAATAGGACTGTCATTCATATACCGCGCCCCCGTCATATTCTCTGCCGTAGTCCAATCTTCGCTTGATCCGTCTTTGAGTGTTGCTGATGTTACAATCACGCTATGCGTCTGAACTTTAAGTGACTCTGCCAGTGGCTTGCTCGGGTCAATGTAATGGCGATGCAGCCCGACATCAAAAATAGTTTTCTCGAGTTTGTTAATTTCCATCCAATCGACAAACTGCGGTTGAGAAACTTGATCGAGTAAATTCTCAAGAAGCCCAACCCACGGGGTCAGCATAGTGTTTACACGACGATCCAAAGACCCTGCCACAGCGTCCAGACGTTTCCGTGTGTCGGGGGAAAGCGTATCGGTTTCTTCTGACAGCTTTTGTTTTAATCGAGCCGAAAGACGTTGAATCGGTTGACGCAAAGCCTTCATCTGGTCATGCAGAATCTCGGCACTCGGAATAAGGTCGGAGATCACAGGGAATAATGGCGTCTCAATAGAATAGGGGCCTTCCTTGCCGCTGGCACGTGCCTGCACTTGAACCATAACGTGAGACAGAAAAACCTCGGCATTGGTCTGCGGATTATTTTGTTGAAGACGTTTAAGCCAATCAAATTCGGGCAAGAACCGAGCGCGGTGCAAAGTCTCTTCCATGAGCTTGAGAGATGTTTGGTCATCTTCCAATAAATCCTGTAATCGTTTCTTAAGACCGCGTGCACGGGATTTACGCCCGCCTTCAGGCCCGATCAGCCATCGGCGCAAATCATGCATCTCAACACCTGTCATTTCTGCACAAAATGTAGAGTCTGCCGCATCAAAAACATGATGTCCTTCGTCAAAGATAATATGGCGCGGCAAATCTTCATCATGATGTGCGGCCTTAATCATAACGATGGCATGGTTCGCAATGACAATCGGCGTGCGCGCTGACTTGCGTATCGCATGTTCAGAAAAACATTTGTGGTAATGATCACATGCCGAGAAAATACATTCACCGCGTCGATCAGCCAGAGAAAGCGTAGTGCCAAGGCCCATCAGACCCGGCAACCATCCGTGAAAGCCTGCGCCTGTTAAGTCGCCGTCCTCTGTCTCCATGACCCAACGCGCCATCAGACCCGCAGCAATAGCGGCGCCAATGCTCCGCGTGGTCGCGATAGAGGCAGCCAAATCTTCAAAATTAAGAAGGCACAAATAATTCTCGCGCCCTTTGCGGATGGTCACTTTACGGTCACGCAAATCCTTATCAGGATAAAGCCGTTTGATTTCGGTGCTAATCTGCCGTTGCAGGTTTTTTGTGTAGGTGGAAATCCAGACACTTCCCTCGTTTTTTTCCGCCCATAGGGAAGAGGGAGCAAGATAACCGAGTGTCTTACCCGTTCCTGTTCCTGCTTCTGCCAAGACAACATTGGGAGTATCCGGAATTTGCAACGGGTCAAATGCTTCGGCAAGGCGCGTGGCATAATTGGCTTGCTCGGGACGTTTTTCTGCGCCGCTTTTGGTCATGAGAATGTCAGACAGGCGTTGACGAACCTCATCGCCGCTAATGCCGTATTGAGACGGAGGAGGTTGCGGAGGATCTTCTGCCCACTCGGGCAGTTCATTCCAAACATTGAGTTTTAACCGTGAGGAATTATTCACAACCGAAGGATCATAAACTTGCCCGAAAGCTTCATAAATATAAGACGTCCAAGGCCAAGCCTTTCCGTTCATGCCCATAATCTCTGCAATGTGCAAGAGCTTTTCCGAATTGGGTTTTTGCGCCAGATCAGACAAAAGCGCGTTTACGCAATCAATCATCATCATTGGTGTATCGATAGCATCTTCACAAACGTCTACACCAAGGGATTTCGCAATACCCGCAGGAGTAGGAGCCGCAAACCGTGTTGGGTGAACAAAGGCATAAAGCTCAAGAAGATCGAAAGCACGAAGGTCATTCGCCCCAAGCTTTAGGCGTGTATAAGGAATATGACAGACCAAAAGATTTTGAGGTTTTCCAGCCACCATGCGCGCTTGGTTTTGGGAAATATCTTTCATTTCTCCCAACTCATCCAGATAGTAAAATCCCTTAGCCCCGACAGCTAGTACGGGGCAGAAAAAGGAAAGGGCAGAAGATTGGACTATAGCTTGAGGCATCAGAGGAGTTTATTAAATCTTTTAGTTTACTAGAAGTTTTATCATTGATTTTCCCACGATTATCTGCAGAAATACTCGAGAACGGAAAGAAAAAATCATGAAATTAAGTGCTCTTGTCACAAAAACTGCAAAAGAAAGCTCAAAAGCTGATGTTAGCAGAAATGCCCAATTGCTAATTCGGGCAGGATTTGTCGATCAATTAATGGCAGGCGTTTACTCTTATTTACCGCTGGGATTGAAAGTCCTATCAAACATTGAGCGAATTGTTCGTGAGGAAATGGAGGTTCTTGGCGCCCAAGAAATTCTGATGCCTGCGTTGCAACCACGAGAGATATGGGATCAAACCGAACGTTGGGACAAAGTTGATGTTTTGTTCAAATTAAAAGGAGCAGGAGATCGCGACTTGGCTTTGGGGCCAACGCATGAAGAAGTTGTAACACCTTTAATGGGACGGTTTATACAATCTTATCGAGACTTGCCAAAAGCAGTTTATCAAATACAAACAAAGTTTCGGAACGAGCCACGAGCCAAGTCTGGTTTGCTACGTGGTCGGGAGTTTCGAATGAAAGATATGTATTCCTTTCACACGGATCAAGCCGACTTGGATCAGTTTTATGAGCTTGCAATCGAAGCCTATAAGAATGTCTATCGACGCTGCGGATTAGGGGATTTAACTCTTGTAACATATGCCTCTGGAGGTGTTTTTTCTAAATACTCTCATGAATTCCAGACTATTACTCCGTATGGAGAAGATATTGTCTATCGCCTGCCTGATACAGACATTGCAATCAACAAGGAAATTATTGAAGATAAAGAAGCTCTGGCTGAAATTATTCCAAATTACAAAGACGGTGATGAGAAAAGTCTGGAAGAGATGAAAGCTATTGAGGTTGGCAACATCTTCAAATTGGGTTCTCGTTTTACAGACGCATTTGGAATTAACTATGCTGATGCAGAAGGCCAGCAGGGTAAAATTGTCATGGGGTGTTACGGTATTGGTCCAAGTCGTGTCATGGGAACTATAGCGGAAGTACTAAGTGATGACAAAGGGTTGGTTTGGCCGGATGAGGTGGCTCCATACCATGTACACTTAGTATCCTTATGCCGTGACGAAGCAGATATTTCAAAGTGTAATGAAATATATGACACTCTTCAAAAAATGGGTATTTCGGTTTTGTACGACGATAGATCAGGAATACAGGCAGGCGCAAAACTAGGAGATGCCGATTTGATAGGCTTACCAAGACGCGTTGTCGTGAGTTCAAGGACATTGGCAGAAAACTCTGTTGAGTTTAAAGCGCGTTATGATGACATGGCCGTCATAACACCAATTGAGACATTTTATTCTGGGGGCTGTACCAGATAATCAGTTTAGAAATTGATTAACCAATTGTTTAAGTTGGATTAATTGATGTTTTGGTGAGGGGGTGTTAAAACGCCACTCAC
>JAGRKB010000113.1 GCA_020442425.1 Alphaproteobacteria bacterium
ACAACAATATTAGGTGTCAGCCCCTTAATTAAAATATCAAGAACGGTCATAAATTAGTTGTAATGACAAAAGAAAAGGCGATCAAGCACAAAAAAAGACCCCGGGTCGCTTACGCTCACCGGGGCTATCAGTTCTACCTCATCAGGAGTCTTCCTGATCTCGTTTCGCTGCGATCGACTATTTATCTTCTTCTTTTTCTTCTTTACGACCAGCAGTTTGAACGCCAGCAGACAAGAAGCTGCCAAAGCGTTTTTCGAATTTCGATAATTGACCTTTTTCGGTAATCTTGGCCACGCCACCTTTCCAAGCAGGGTGAGACAAGCAATCAATGTCCAAACGCATTGTATCACCTGGTTTGCCCCAAGTTGTACGGGTTGTATATTCGGTCCCATCAGTCATAACGACGGTAATATCATGGTAATCTGGGTGGATGTCCGCTTTCATGGCGTGAAACTCCTAAAGTAATTCTGTGTATCTATATCTGTGGCAGGACTTATAGCAGTCATAGCCCCCTAAAATCAAGGGATTTATTTAATATTTTTTCCACAATGAAAACAATAACTTAACACTACGAAGCCACGGACTTATCCTTTGATTTCAAGTCAGAAAAGGCCTCATTTAAGCGTTCAACCATGGATTTCTCGCATTCCCGAAGCCAAACACGCGGATCATATTGTTTTTTATAAGGTTTTCCTGATTCTGGATCAATTTGATAAAAGAAAGCTTTTTCATTTTCCTTTACAAACTTCCCGACTCCATTAGCAAAAGCAAACTGGGTATCGGTATCAATATTCATTTTGAAAACGCCATATTCCAGACTCTCATGAATTTTGGCTTTTTCGGAACCTGATCCGCCATGGAACACCAAATCAAGCGGATTACCTCCAAGGCCTTTTTTCTCTGCCACAAGAGACTGGGAGTTTTTCAATATATCTGGGCGGAGTTTGACATTCCCCGGAGCATAAACCCCGTGAACATTTCCGAACGATGCCGCCACAGAAAAATGCCCGAGCGGAGCCAGTACATCATACGCATAAAGAACATCTTCCGGCTGGGTGTATAAACGCGCATTGTCGATGTCATCAGACCCTACACCATCTTCCTCACCACCTGTACAGCCAAGTTCAATCTCTATGCTCATATCAATCGCAGCCATGCGTTTTAAAAGGCGCGCACATTCGGAAACATTTTCTTCCAAAGACTCTTCGGATAAATCAATCATGTGAGATGAAAAGAGGGGGCGACCATGCTGCTTATAGTAAGCCTCACCATGATCCAGCATTCCTTCAACCCAAGGAATAAGTTTCTTGTTCGCATGATCTGTATGAAGGACAACACAAACACCGTAATGTTCGGCCATCATATGCACATGTTGAGCTGCAGAAACCGCACCCAATACTTTTGCCTGCGCACTATCTGGAAAGCCCTTACCTGCAAAGAATTCCGCACCACCATTGGATAGTTGAATAATCACATCTGATTTATTTTTGGCAGCCGCCTCAAGAACGGCATTGATTGTATTAGTCCCCGTAACATTCACAGCAGGAAGAGCATATCCTCCTTGCTTACAAGCTTGAACCAAAGCCAAATAGTCTTTACCTGTAACGACACCGGATTTTAGGGAAGTGGGCATATCAAATCTCTCATCTAGAAATAAAATTGGAAGAAAAGCATATCGCTAGAAAAAAACACATGCAACACACGAGTTAATAAAAAAGCCAGCGAACGCTGGCTTATTACAGAACAAAAACAGTTTATTTAATTTTAGGAGCTCTAGGATTAAATTCTGGCATAGGAGCCACAGGAATATGCTCGTTAAATGCAGGAACAATCGTAGAATTAGAAGCGTTCAGAGCTTTAAGCGCTCCTCGAAGTCCCAATTCTGCATGTCTTGATGCTTTTGCAAACTGTACCATTTTTTAACTGTCTTCCGTTTCCAATAAACCTTGCTCAACAAGGCTATCAAATGTTCTGGCATTGGTTGTACTTGGGCCTTTGTAGGATCTTCCAAACAACTCCTGCCGAGTTGCCTTACCAATTTCAGAGGAGACAACTAAAAGTTTAGCATCTCGTAACGTTGGTTTGGCGGTAGTGAAGATACTTATAAGACTTTCTATGAAATTTTGCAAGTTTTGATGCGAATTATTCGCATAATCTAGGGCTAAGCCCAAATTTTTCTTTGAATATCCACAAGTTACGATGTGGATAACCCGTCCATCAGTCTCTCCGGCTTGGCGAATAATGCACCCGTGATCATACAACCATTCAATTTCACGATTCATAGTCGATTTATTGACTTTCAGTCGATCCATAACCTCGGTTTGTGTCGTTCCGGGGTGAGCATCTATATCGACAAGAATTTGTGCTCTGCGAAGCGGGCAGGAGGGATCATCCCCCAAAGCTGCTACAATATGATCCAAAACCAACCCCATTTTTTGGACAGGACTGGTACTAGCAGCGCTGTGAGCGCTTCTTAAGCCATTATTACTCGTCCGTTTATCTGCCATGATCCACCTAATATAGACTATTCTATGCAAATAATAAGAATATTTTGTAAATCCCGAAATAGAACCCGTAAAAAAGACCGCAAAAAGCGGCCTTTTTATAAAAATCTAAAAACTAGTATCCGACATCATGCATTTTAGCAGCGGTATCAAGCATACGGTTGGAAAATCCCCATTCGTTGTCATACCAG
>JAGRKB010000036.1 GCA_020442425.1 Alphaproteobacteria bacterium
TTTGCGAGTTATCTGGTACAGCCCCAAAAAGTATTACTTTATAAAATATGCAATATCCTTTTAAACCGAAGTCAACATCTAGTCTGAAAAAAGGACAGTATTGGACTATAACGCGATCAGATGATAAATTTGCTTGCGGAATTGTATTAGACACAATTCAAAATAGCAGAACTCACTTTCTTGCAGGTCTTTTTGACTGGGTTGGTTTTACAGAGCCAACCAACGAATTGATATCAGGAAAGCCAATCATCCACCAAGGGCAAGTTCATATCAAAACAATATTAGAATATAATGAGTATTTAACAGGAGAACTCTCACCTAGCAATGTACCATTACCTCTCCTGTGTGTAGAACATTTAGGCGCAGAGCAATGGGGGCTTTTCCAAGGTTTAGAATTATTAAAAACCATATCTCAAGAGGAAGCTAAAAACTATCCTGCAAAGAGTACATGGGGTTATAGTACTATCAATATACGTGCTGAAAAAATAAGCTAAGCAATATCTTGTAAACAAGCCGCCTGATCAGGCGGCTTGTTTACAAGATGAACTTCATGCGCTATCGTCCACTATCTCCAAGTAGTCGCACTTCGCTTAGAACTTTCAGTTCCTTAATTAAAGAAGAGCCTGGGATTTGCTCTCAAGCTCTTCTTATATATTATTAAGCAATTCAAATTACTTAGAAGATTTCTTCTGGGCTTTGAGTGCTGCGCGTTGAGCCTTTATAGCTTCACGTGCTGCGCGTCTTTCAGCTTTTATACGAAGTTTTTCAGCTTTGATTGCGGCACGTTGTGCGCGTTTTTCAGCTTTAAGAGCCTCACGAGCTGCACGTTTTTCTGCTTTAATACGCAGCTTTTCAGCGCGCTTTTCAGCTTTAATGCGAAGTTTCTCTTCTCTTGTTATGCGTCCTGTATTGTCATCATTCAGGTCATGATCTGGGCCATGTACACCATGATCGTCATTTAAATCATGATCTGGACCATCAACGCCATGATCGTCATTGATGTCATGGTCAGGACCGTCTACACCATTGTCGTCATTCAGGTCATGCAATGGACCGTCATCTGCCCCAAATTTAATGGACAATGTTGTTGAGACCGTTGGTGCTGATTGTTTTTGAATCAAATCAAGACCTGTGAACCCCGCAGCTTTTGCATTGCCTCCAGATAGTACTGTTAAAGACAATCCAAGAATGGCGGTATATAGCAAGTTTCTCGTTTTCATTGTTTTACTCCTTCACAATGGTTTCCGTTAAAGTTCAGTATTTAGTGTTCAGTCTAGGGGACCTATTTTTTACACTTTTTATACGTGGGATTATTTCCCACATTTCTTATTATTTCATGGGAAATATTCCCACGTCAACATTTTTTTGGTATAATTTTAGATATAGGTTATGTTTTTTATAACATGTTGATTTAATTGGGTTTTAATTTATGTCTGTGCCGACCTCAAATAAGCTGATCTTCTTCTCAACATCCAAAGTGCTAATGCCTTTGGTACGGTTGATGATTCATTGGGGGGTTGGATATAAGGATTTTTCAGTATTTTTAAAGAGTGCCTATTTGCATGCCGGAAAGGATTCTCTAAGACATCACGGTAAGTCCGTCACGGCCAGTTCCCTTTCTGTTGCCACTGGAATTCATCGGAAGGATGCTGCGCAGTTTCTTAAAGACCAGTCTTTAAATAATGGGCAAAATATTTCCGATTCCGGCAGTATCCAGAATTCATCTTGGGCTTTTACTGTTTTATCCAAATGGGCAACTGATGAGCAATATATTGATTTGAGTAATAATAAACCTATAGCTCTTCCCTACTCTGCTCAAATTGGAGGTTCTTTGAGTTTTGTATCTTTATGTGAGGCTCTTACAAAAGATGTAAGGCCTCGTTCGATTTTAGATGAACTTCTTCGATTGGAACTGGTGCGTCAGGAAGATGATCTTATTTATCTTAGAAGTAGCGCTTTTATTCCTCAAAACGATTTAGAGACAAAAGTAGAGTTTTTTGCACGTAATATTTCAGAGCATATTGATGTTGCTACTTGTAACCTGATAGGGTTAAGTGAACCCAAGTTTGAGCGAATGGCTTCGCATGATGGGTTGACTGTTGAGGATATAGCTGAGCTTAGGGAAATTGCAAACGAAAAAGGAATGGCGTTGTTACGTGAAATCTATCAATTGGCTGAAATGAAATCCAAGATCAACAATGACAAATATCCTGACACATCAAAGCAATGTTATAAATTTTCGCTAGGCGTTTTTGTCAATGATACAAAAGCTAGTAGTGAAGAAAAGTAAAAGAGGCAAGTTATGTTTTTTTATTCAAACAAGATATTTTTAGAAGCTTTGCTGTCAGTGGTTTTGACGATTGTGATTGTTGTGCCCTACTCTTCTTCAGCTTTGGCTGGCAATCCTTGCGATGCTCCGGATGAATATCTTGATACAGGAATCGGAGGAACTGGATATTCTCAGGATCGAGCTTCCAACCCATTTGGGAGAGGAAATGGAGTGGGAGGAACAGGCCTAATAAAGGGTTCTTATGATGAGGGTAATGGAATCGGTGGTACCGGTGTTCAAGATGGTGAAGGTACTAACGGTATTGGTGGTACTGGCGATAAATTATCAGAAGGTAGCGTGATTTATGTAACCGGAACTATTCATGCTTTTGGTAGTGTCTGTGTTAATGGCGTTGAGATCGAATATTCTCAATCTACGCCTGTTTCTATAGATACAAATGAGGATATAAACTCCTTAGGCCTTAAAATTGGTCAAGTTGTCGATGTCGTTGCTGAAAAAATGCCTGGCGAAGCGATGCCTCGCGCTAAGGGAATTAAAGTTAGGGTTCCTGTTCAGGGGCCTGTTACAGATGTTGCCCCTGATGGGCGCTCGATTACAGTTATGGGCAAGATTGTTAATGTGAGGAATGGTGCGCTTGGGCGCTCTATTCAGCCTGGTTCTATGGTGCGCGTGAGTGGGCTTCAGACTCCTATGGGAGATATTTCCGCTAGCTTTATAGAACGAGTTTCTCCTCGTGCTGTAAAGCGCCCCTTCCAACCTGCTAAAACAGTTATTCCGACTTCTGCGAAGACTGTATCTGTCGAAGGTTTTATTCAATCCATTTCCAGTCGTACAGGTGTTGTAAAAATTAATGGCGTTGGTGTTCCTTTTGGCCCTCAAGCTTCTCATATGAAGGTAGGAGAAAGAATAGTTGTTTCTGGTGATACTGATGGTCAGAATATTGTCAAGCTTCACCAGATGACACGGAGAGCTCCTTTACAGGTCACACGCGTCTATGTGGATGGTGTCGAGGATAAGAGTTTTAAAATTGATGCCCCTTCAAGCTCACCTGATGATAACTCTGATAATCATGGAAAAGGTCGAGATAACAATTCTGATGATGTCAGTGATCGTAATTCTTCTTCGGGAAGAAAATCAGGCCGTGACAATAGCAAAAGTGATGATTTTGAGGTTGATAAATCTGACTTAAAATCTGAATCTAACTCAGGTAAAGGCAGAGGCGATCGTGCCGAAAGGACTAGTCGTGTAGAAGATATCGAAAAAGTCGAAAAGGTAGAGAAAGTCGAAAAGGTAGAGAAAGTCGAAAAGGTAGAGAAAGTTGAAAAGGTAGAGAAAGTTGAAAAGGTAGAGAAAGTCGAAAAGCCAGAGAAAGTTGACCGTTCAGGTCGTCGGGATCGTCCTGAAAGGTTGGATCGTTCCGGTAAGCGAGACTAATATTTCATAGCTCTTAATTTATAATTTAGTGATATTTAATATAGGTAAGAAAAAACCGGCTAATGCCGGTTTTTCCTACACAGAAAACTTTTTACAGAGGGGGGAATTTGTAGCTGATTTGTGAGCCTATACCACCGTCAGGACTTCCATCTGAAAAACCTACTACGCCGTATGTCTGCAGTGATACATCGTCCGTTAATTTGTACGTCAGATATATAGTAGCGTCGCTGGAATCGTCCCCAGAGCCAGCTGCTTCGCGATAGTCGTATGAAACACCAGCTCCAATATCAGATGTAAATTGGTAGCCTGCCCCAATGTTGTACATCCAGACATCATCCAGATCGAGATCTTCGTTGGTGCCGTAGAATTTTCTTCCGACGCCTGCAAAAACATATGCTTGGTCGAACATTTTGGTCAGGTCTAAGTTTACGGTGTAATCAGTTTCACCCGTCCCTAACCCTTTGTCCTCATCGGCTGTCGGGAATTTAATTTTACCCCCTAAATCGAGGTAGGTATCGTTTTCTTCAAATTCAAAGGTATAAGTCAGACTTGCGGATATATCTCCCAAGCCTTCTTCTGTTGTTTTTACTGTCCGCGTGGCGTTTACAACTGTAAGACCTTCTCCGCCAACGACAGTTCCGGGGCCACTAATAATAAGATATGGGACGGTTAATCCGAGTGACCAGTTGTCCCCTATGTCGGCTCTAGCTGATATTGGGAAATACCAAACTTCTGTATCGATGGTGTCGCCATAGTCTCCTTTACTATAGTCAAATCCAGTGGAGATTTTGGTTCTTATCTCTAGATCGTCTTCTAATGTATACGTTTCTTCGGATTCCTGATCATTTGTCTGTGCTAGAGCGTGTGCGGACGCAAAACCGGAAAGCGTTGTCAGGATAGTGGTCATGAGAAGGTATTTTTTCATTGCAGACACAGGCCCTTTTATTTTTTATAGGTTCTAAGTTGTGTTCTATTGTACCCGAGTCTTTTTTGGGGTCAATCTTTTGTGGGAAAATAAACCATGTTTGAATTTTCCCACAACCTAATTATTTACATATATTTGTTGCGTTTTTATACGGAAGGTTATATAAGCTCTGTCATGAACATAAAATATACATCATCAATTGACCGACTTTTGGAGATTATGGCTCAGTTGCGAGATCGTGAAAACGGTTGTCCTTGGGATTTAGAGCAGGATTTCAAATCGTTAGCCCCCTACACCATTGAAGAAGCTTTCGAGGTTGTGGATGCTATAGAAAGAAGCGATATTGATGGTTTGAAAGAAGAATTGGGTGATTTGCTTCTTCAGGTGGTTTTTCATGCTCGAATTGCACAGGAAAGCTCTTTGTTTACTTTTGAAGATGTCGTTCGCTCAATAAATGAGAAACTGATTTCCAGGCACCCTCATGTTTTTGGTGAGGAGAGCGCCCGCAATGCTGAAGAAGTCCTTCAGATATGGAATGAAGCGAAAGAGCGTGAGAAGGCTTCCAAGGCTGTTTTAGCGAATGAAAATGAGGCTTCTGTCCTCAGTGATATTCCGGTTAACTTCCCTGCTCTGATGAGAGCTCAGAAAATCTCTAAAAGAGCCGCTAAATTTGGTTTTGAATGGGATAAAACCGAGGATGTCATTGATAAAATTATTGAAGAACTGAATGAATTTCGTGTGGAAATAGATTCAGGGGATAAGGATAAACAAACTGAGGAATTGGGAGATGTTTTCTTTAGTCTTGTGAATTTAGGGCGGCGCTTGGATATTGAATGTGAGAGCGCGATGCGTTCATGCAATGAAAAATTTTGTCGTCGTTTCAATGGGATGGAGCAAGATATTAAAGCGGATGGTAAAGTTTTAAAACGCCTTACTTCCGAGGAATGGGAATTTTATTGGCAAAAGCAAAAGGATAAGGAAAAAAGCAGTGATAGATCCTCTTATCACTAGTTTTAGGAGAGTTTTTGCTTTAGTTTTTCCAGCAGTGATTTTGCAAATGAAGTCAGAGTATCGTCTCTTGCTCCCATGATGATAATGCGATCTCCTGAGCGTGCTGTTTCGAGGATAAAATCACCCCCCTCTTCGCGTGTTTCAAACCACTCCCCCCTGATATTGCGAGTAGCCCCCCCGACATTGATTTCATTGATAAAATCGTGTGCGGCGTAGTCTTTTGAAACAGTGCCCCCGAGATACAAAACTTCCGGCATAATTAGTATGTCGTTTGGGTCTAATCCTTCTAAAAATGCGCCCTTCAATTCTTTCTTCATGAGTTTTAGAGGGCCGAAACCGTGCATTTGAAAGTAAATTATTAAACGCCCTTTATGCTCTTTTAATGAAGATATTGTGGCTTTTATTTTATCCGGATTATGAGCAAAATCATCTATAATATTGATATTGTTTATATTTCCTATGTTCTCTAATCTGCGCGCGACCCCTTTGAACGAGTCTAACGCTTCGACCGATTTATCAATCGGAACGCCGCATAAATAGGCTGCGCAGATTGCAGAGGTAGCGTTTTCGACATTGTGTTTTCCCGGTACGTGTAGTGTGAGCGTACAGACCGTATTCTCTAAACTATTATGTAGAATGGATGTCGATCCGGCTTGGGTTGGTGTGTAATTTGTTATGTTTATTGCGGTATGGGGTGACTCTATCCCAAAGGTTAGGGCTGTATCCCTGAATTCTTCCAGAAAATTTTGAGATATGGCCGGATTGGATAGATTTAAAACCTGTTTTTTTGACTGGCTTAAATATTGGCGAAAGATCGGGATTAGTTCGTCCACAGGTTTATGGTCAAGCGCAATATTATTGAGAACGGCAATTTCCGGATGGTAAAGAATAATTGATCCATCGCTTTCATCACATTCCGAAACAAAGAGATTTTTATCCCCTGTGATTGCTGAGGCAAACGGCGCTTCTTGGGAGACAAAATTCAGGAAGTTCGCGCCATTCATCACGGTAGGATTTTTTTCTGCGCAGGTCAAAATCCATGCCAACATTCCCGTGGTTGTTGATTTTCCACTGGTTCCTGCAATGGCAATTGATGTTTTAGATTCATTGAATATACGGGCGAGAAGTTCTGCTCTTTTTAAAATGGGGATGTTTTTTTCTTTGGCGACTTTGACTTCCGGGATGGAGTCTTCTACCGCTGAGGATACAATCAGGGCATCAAAGTCTGTTGTTAGCCCTTTTCCATCTTGAGGAACTATTTCAATTCCTTGCTGTTGAAGCCAGTTGAATTTTTCGGGTGTTCTGCCTTGATCGTTAGAGCGGTCGGAGCCTGATATATTGAATCCCCGACTTTTCATGATCATCGCCAGAGGAAGCATTCCGCTTCCCCCTATACCGCAAAAGAAAAAGGAATTCATTTGGAGCCTGACAAGTTTTTTCTATTAAAAATTATTTTCCGCCTTTATCCCCGTAAAATCCGCCTTCAAGACTGTCAATGCGGGATTGGCGTTCAGCTTCCAGAGCCGCTTCGGCAGCGGCCTCTTTTTCAGCTTCCATGTAGGCGTAATCTGTTTTTAATTTAACGGCTGCATCTGTAGACGTTGCAGGTGTATCGTGGCCAAAATTTTCTATTGTTGCGGCTATTTTAGGGTCTAGTCCATCGGTATTATGATAGTTTGGCATCGGCGTTGATTTCGCCTCTACACCCATAAAATCGACTTGAATTGTTGGAGGGAATTTGAACATTGCACCTGTATCGGCATCATATGTGCTGCCGGGAATAATGCCATTAAAGACATTCAGGAATGTTGTAGCTGCGACTTCTGATTCTATATCTTTTCTAACTATACGGTTACCTGGAGCTTCGCAGGTTATATGCATGTCTCTTGCTGATTTCTTTACCCAAATTGTTTGAGGGGGGCGCACAGTGTATACAAGGGAATTTGCCCCTAATTTTACTTCACAAAGCGCATCATAAGCTCCCGGTGTTTCGAAAGTAATTTGCTGGAGAGCTCCTTCTGTTACAGTAGAGCATGCTGTAACAGTTAGCACGATTGGTAATAGCAAAAATTTCAAAATCGGATTTTTCATGGCTTAACTTTTGATGCAGGTTATAGGAAATGAATCGCTTAGCCATTAATCGTAACTTAATTTATGCTTGTGAACAATGCCGTTAAAGAATTCGAATATGAAAAAAGAGTGCTGTTATTTAGGCGGCTGATTTTTGATTGGGTTTTCCACTTGTTTCAATTTTAAAAACAATGCCTTCTTTATCAGTTGTGGCTTGAATGTTTGATCCATCAGGAATTTCTCCACGCAAGATCATTTCAGCCAATGTGTTTTGCAAATTGGTCTGGATGGC
The DNA here is from genome assembly GCA_020442425.1 of Alphaproteobacteria bacterium. Lineage (GTDB taxonomy): Bacteria > Pseudomonadota > Alphaproteobacteria > Micavibrionales > Micavibrionaceae > UBA1573. Next base: position 8,023 of record JAGRKB010000036.1, read on the forward strand.
TCGTTTTAGAGGGCGCGCCCCGTAGATCGGATCATAGCCCCGTTCTGCCAGCCATTCTTTTGCCTTGCTGTCGAGTTCCAATGTCATGCGGCGACCTGCGAGAAGTTTGCGCAAGTTGCCCAATTGAATCTCAACGATTCCTGACATTTGTGATCGTCCCAGTCGACGGAACAGCAAGATTTCATCCAAGCGGTTCAAGAACTCGGGACGGAAGAATTTACGAACTGTTTCCATCACTGAGCTGCGGACTTCTTCAACGTCTGCGCCCTCTTCCTGATTGGCAAGATGTTCTGCACCCAGATTCGAGGTCATGATCAGAACGGTGTTGCTGAAGTCCACAGTACGGCCCTGACCGTCCGTTAAGCGTCCGTCATCCAAAACCTGAAGGAGGATGTTAAAGACATCGGGGTGAGCTTTTTCAATCTCGTCAAACAAGACAACTTGATACGGGCGGCGGCGAACCGCTTCGGTCAGTGCTCCGCCTTCATCGTATCCGACATATCCCGGAGGTGCTCCGATCATGCGCGCGACGGAGTGTTTCTCCATATATTCGGACATGTCCATACGGACCATGGCGGTATCGTCATCGAAGAGAAATTCCGCCAAGGCTTTTGTGAGTTCTGTTTTCCCCACGCCTGTTGGGCCTAGGAACAAGAATGAGCCGATTGGTCTATTTGGGTCTTGAAGCCCTGCACGGGAGCGGCGAATGGCTGAAGATACTGCGCGCACAGCTTCGTCTTGACCGACAACGCGTTCATGCAGCTTTGCTTCCATTTCAAGAAGTTTTTTATTTTCGCTCGCCATCATTTTATCAATCGGAATCCCTGTCCAACGACTGACAACGCTCGCGATATCGTCGGATGTTACTTCCTCGTTAATCATGTTGCGACTGGAATGTTCGGCTGCGTGTTTCAGTTCTTCTTCCAATTGCGGAATGCGTCCATACTTTAACTCACCCGCTTTTTCCCAATTGCCTGCGCGTTCGGCTTGTTCCAATTCAATACGAGCGCGATCAAGTTCTTCCGTTAATTTTTGTCCTTTGGAAACTTTTTCTTTTTCGGCTTGCCATTGAGCGGTCATGCCTGCTGATTTTTCTTCCAGTTCTTCCAGTTCTTTTTCAAGTTTTTTTAATCGGTCTTTGGACGCATCATCGGATTCTTTTTTGAGGGCTTCACGTTCGATTTTTAGTTGGATAATGCGACGATCCAATTCATCGATTTCTTCAGGTTTTGAATCGACTTGCATTCTGAGGCGTGACGAGGCTTCGTCCACCAAGTCAATGGCTTTATCAGGTAGGAAGCGATCTGTAATGTATCGGTTCGAGAGTTGGGCTGCGGCGACGATTGCCGCATCTAAAATTCTTACCCCGTGGTGGGCTTCGTATTTTTCTTTAAGGCCACGCAGAATTGAAATGGTATCTTCGACTGTCGGCTCACTGACAAATACAGGTTGGAAGCGCCGTGCAAGAGCTGCGTCTTTTTCAATATGTTTGCGGTATTCGTCTAGCGTTGTCGCTCCAACCATATGAAGCTCACCACGCGCCAAGGCTGGTTTCAACATATTAGAGGCATCCATGGCACCATCGGCTTTTCCTGCTCCAACGAGTGTGTGTAATTCATCGAGGAAGAGAATAATTTCTCCCGAGGCGGCTCTGATTTCATCAAGAACTGCTTTCAGGCGTTCTTCAAATTCACCACGGAATTTTGCCCCTGCAATCAGGCTTCCCAAATCAAGGGACATGAGTTTTTTATCGCGCAAAGATTCAGGGACATCCCCTTTGACAATGCGTTGCGCCAGTCCTTCGATAATAGCCGTTTTCCCAACACCCGGTTCCCCGATTAGAACAGGGTTATTCTTGGAGCGACGCGAAAGAACTTGAATCGTGCGGCGAATTTCTTCATCGCGTCCGATAACGGGATCGAGTTTTCCGTCTCGTGCCAGAGCCGTCATATCGCGGGCATATTTATTGAGGGAGTCGAAAGTGTCTTCTGCCCCTGCGCTATCGGCTGTGCGGCCTTTTCTCAAGTCGTTGATGGCTTGATTCATTGCTGTTGCGGTTACTCCAGCGTCCTGAAGGTGGCCTGCTATGTCGCTGGTTTTTGGAGCAAGTGTCATGGCTTGGAGCAAGCGTTCGGTGGTTAGGAATTTGTCTCCTGCTTTTTCAGCCAATTGCATGGCTTGATCAAATATCTTTGCCAAATCGGAGGATAGACGTAGTCCGCCTGAACCAGGCCCGCTGACGGAGGGAAGTTTTGCCAAGGATTGTTCGATTCCGCTTTTTAGGCGAACAGAATCTCCGCCTGCGTTATTTATCAGGCGAGAGATTTGAGCATCTTCGTCTTCGAGCATCACTTTTAAAATATGCTCAGGTTCTAATGACTGATGGTCGGAGCGCATTGCTAATGTCTGCGCTTTTTGAATTAGTCCGCGAAGTTTCTCACTAAAACGTTCAAAGTCCATTTGATCCTCGTTTGAATTTTGGAAAGAATGTTTTTCCTATAAATAGGAATTTAGACCTGTTGTTCGACCACGTCCAGTGGTTGCGACATTTTTGTCGGCGTTTTTTTCGGATATCTACACTCAGGTGTCGGGACGAAGTTTTGATAAAATGGGGCATTGTGCGTACGAGCTGTTAGAGTTCCAGAAAGTTGCCTTTTCTCTAGAATTGCACAGCTTAACTTTCCGTTTTCAAAAGCTCCTGTGTCCGTTGATACACGCCCCCCACCCTGTTCGTTTGTTACCAAATGGGCTTCACGAACAATTGTATGTCCTGTGACAACAATTTTTTCAGGATGGCCACTTGATCTTGCGAATTCTCTGACCAACCTTTGCTCGCTGATTCCCATGACAAATTGCGGGGATTGATCTTGAATAGGTTTGTTGTTGTCGGTGCCTGCGTGGCAAAAATAAAAGTCTGGTGTATCATAGGCGTATCTTAGATTTTCTAGAAATTCTCTTTGCTCTTTCGGCATTCTTTCCTGCAGCTGATCGCGGGCGGTCATTAGATCTCCAAGATCGAGAATTAGTGGAGGGTTGGTATCTCTGACTGTGAATTGAAAGTTTGAATCGCCTTCTATGCGGGCTTTGTCATGAAAAAATATTCCGTATTCTGCCAATGTGCATAAACCACCGTTATTTAGTAAGTTTTGGCCGTTTAAATATATCTGACTTGGATGTTTTTCATTTAGGAATACATCAAGCAGAAACTCGTGATTTCCTTTAATGAAAACTCTTTTTATGCCATCTGCTTTTTCTTCTTTATGCTCCTCTATTAGTAAATCCAATATTTTTGAGGAATCGGGGCCACGGTCTACGTAGTCCCCCATGAAGACTATTTCAGCATTGAAGTTGGGATTTAAATTCTGGCGAATTCTTATGTCTTTTTTTATATTTTTGAGAAGCTTTTTTAAAGCGTCAGCATGACCATGAGCGTCGCCAATCGCGTAGTATGCGGTTTCGACGGGATGGTGACTTTGCAATCTTACGCTATTGAAAATTTGCATAAAATCCATGGCTCCGAGCATAACAAAGACATATTTATTATATGTGAATATAAGTCCTAAAATTAAAAAAAAGAGCCTGAGATTGGCTCTTTTTAACTCTGCACATGTAATTAAAAAAAACGGAATATTATGCGTCGGCCATTTCCGGTGTTTGGGAGGTTGCTTCTACTTTGTTGCCTACTATGCTTGCAGGAAGGGATAGATCCTCTTCTTCTGCAATCTCTTCTGAGGCTGTGTTTTTACTGTACCTGTCGTACGCGGTGTTGTCGTACGCGTCGGATGAGGCGTTATCATCTTCCCAGCTATTGATGATACGCTGGTAGTGTTCTGCGTATTGCAGATAGCTTTCTGCTAGAACACGATCTCCTGCAGCGTTGGAATCCTTCGCCAAAGCCAAGTATTTTTCAACGATTTGGTATGCTGTCCCGCGAATTCGTACATCCGGTCCGTTACTGTCGAACACTTTGTTCTTATTCTGTGTTCCGCGGCGCTGGTTTCCCCCGCGATTACTATTATTGTTATTGTTATTGCGCATTCTTCTTGCGCCGGATCCGTATCTCATGTGCTCTCCTAACTTGTTTCCCCTGATTCGGTAAAACTCACCTTCAGCTTACCCGATTGTGGATAAGTTGAAAAGTCCTTTCAAAGTCAAGGACTACTATCGGTAGTTTTCTGAACCGTGTTCCGTCACAACATCTGGTTATTTGTTGTTTCACGTGAACTAGAGGCAGAATGCACAAGGGGATTGATTCAGGCAATCCCCTTGTCAAAAGTTTTTTTACTTATCCCCATAGGAGATTTCCACAACCCTTGGAACCCCGCCCAAATCCTTGGTTACACGAATCAGAGTCGCGTTAGAGTCTTCCGCGAGTCGCGCCAAATCCTGATCCTGATTAATGCCTATTTCGAAGAATATTGATCCTCCTTCTACCAAATGGTTTTTAACTTTTGGCAACAGATTCTTATAGGGATCAAGACCTGTTTTTCCTCCGTCCAATGCCAGAATCGGATCGTAATTTCTTACATTTTTGTCCAGATTCGCGATTTCCGAGGATGGTATATAGGGAGGATTCGACACTATCAGATCAAATTTTTCGTCCATTTTTAGTGGATCGGTCCAGTTTCCGCAGCGAATCTCGGCCCGATTCTTCATTTCAAGCTGCTCAGCATTGAGGCTTGCTGTTTCGCAGGCTCCTTTTGAAAGGTCGATGCCCACCCCTGTCGCTTCCGGAAACTCCCTGAGAAGTGAGAGTAATATACAGCCCGTCCCCGTTCCAATATCCAGTATTCTCTTTGGTGGAGTGTTTGAATGTTTTTTTAGAACCTCTTCAATTAGTGTTTCTGTGTCGGGACGTGGCTCAAGAGTGTCTTCAGAGAGGTAGAATTTATCTTTCCAGAAGTCTCGATAGCCTAATGCTCGTGCCAAAGGGGTTCCCTTTTCAATTTTTTCAATGATTCGAATGACTTTTTCCGTAATTTCACGTGAAACATCTAAATCATCTGAAAACCTTATTTGTGAAGGAGTCAGTCCGACAAAATCTTCCAAAATTAACTTGATTTGATAGGGTGCAAGTTCTTCGTTGATAGCTCCTAATCTGCTTTTTAACTCTTGCAAAAGTCTTTTGGCTGATGTGAATTCTGTATTTCTATTGATTTTATGCGGCATCATATTGTTTCTCATATGGATTTATTGCGGACTTTCTCAGATTTAAGGGGAAAACGCCATAAAAAGAATCGTATCTTCTCAATATTTGTCTATATAGTACGGATGGAAAATTGAATTTTTCTACGATTTTAAGAAAGTTTATATAGATTTCAGGTAGTTTGTTACCAGTAGCTATAGTGTAATGGGTCTGGTTTCAGGCTTTAAAGGAGCTTATAGAATGGCAAAAGATTTAAAAAGTGTATGTTTGATGATCCGTAAAGATCAATATGATCATCTGCAAGACATGAAGGTTAATGTTTCAGGTTTTGTTCGCGATATGATTGATGATCGTTTGAGCGAGAGCAATATTATTCTGAATGTTACGCCGGAAACACGCGCTCTGTATGACAAAATTATTTCTATTTCTCCTCGAGGCGATGAGGATATGGAACCATATTTGAGAGATGCCTTAAAAAACATGCTCGATAAATACATTAAAGAAATGCAGCAACTGCATCAAGATATTGGTAAATAATATATTTTAGAATGTTTTTTTTGGGGGGCATATGCCCCCTTTTTATTGTGAATTCATTGACTCATTTTCTATAACTTGATACTTGTTAGGCATGAGTGGTGTAAAAACACATCGTAGAAAAGATCCTCTGGCTGCGTTTAGAAATTCTACGTCTGCAGCGGGAGAGAGTGGTCGCGTTGTAAGTGCAAGGCGAGCCGGTGTTGTATCTCCAAGCAATCCTTCTTCACGTCAGCATTGCGTTAGTTCCAACCTTGGTGGTGATGAAAAAAACACAGTTCTGCTGTTCAACAAATATAAAGTTATCAATAGTGTTCTTCATCTGGGTACACATGAATTCCCTTATTTTATTATTAAGTTTCGGGATGCCAAGGATAGACAGGATTATATTCGACAAACTGTTCAGTTGATACGCATTTCTAACCCAGGAACTTTTGAAGCAGAATTTACTTTTGACGTTCCTGATGATGTTTCAAAAATTGGACCAGAGTTTGATAATATTTGTAATGCTCTTGATGTTTCCAAGCGTGGATTGGTTCAAGTCATTGCCGGTCGTACAGGTGAAATATATTTGACTACCTTTAATAAAGTCATTGGTAAATTGAGGATCTCAAATGATACAATGGTCGCGGATGTTAGAAATCCACTGATTCCATTGGTTATTCCTGCGAATGCTAAACCTGCTGATGAAAAAGCTCTACCAGAAAAGGTTATCGAATTTTTGCAACGAGCAGAAGTTTCTCTTAAGCAATCCAGTGCAAATTTATCTTTTATTTTTCAATCAAGTTCAATGTTAGAATCTGTTGTTCAAAGTGATATGGCGATAAATGGATTTCCTGTTTTTACGAATATCAGGAAAAGTGCCGAAGTTGATAAGCTTACTTTTGAGTTAGGCAAATTATACAGTGTTGGGAATTATGGGCGTGTTTTTGGAAATGACGAGCAAGCCAATGAATTAAACTGGGCTATGCGCGATGCCAAGACTAAGCTTGGATATATGAGCCGATGGCATGCTCGCGCCACTAAAAGAAATTTTGCTGATTTATTTAGGGATGTATCCAGAGTTAAAATCTATTGTAATCAAGATTTTGTTTGGGAGAATAACGGCAAAATTTTTGTTGCTCCCGTTGCAATTTTTCGACCGAATGCGGATTTTATGAAAGAATTTTATTTTGATTGAAAACAGATTTTTTTACTAAAATTTACATTCCCAACATAGCTAGTTTTTCTGCTTGTTCTTCGGTGGTTAGAGCGTCGATGATTTCGTCCAAGCCCTTGCCCGCCATGATTTCATGAATTTTATAGAGGGTCAGGTTGATCCTGTGATCTGTTACGCGGGACTGTGGATAGTTATATGTGCGGATCCGTTCGGAGCGGTCTCCACTTCCAACTTGTGATTTTCTATCGGCCGCTCGTTCATCTGCAGCCTGTTGACGTTTTAAGTCATACAGTCGAGACTTTAGGATTTTCATGGCTTTCGCACGGTTTTTAATCTGGGACCGCTCATCCTGCATCGCGACCACCAAGCCAGTTGGCAAGTGCGTAATACGTACAGCCGAGTCGGTCGTGTTCACCGACTGACCTCCCGCCCCGCGAGAACGATACACATCAATCCGCAGGTCATTTTCATTGATATCTACATCGACATCTTCAGCTTCCGGCAAGACTGCTACCGTTGCGGCGGACGTATGAACCCGACCAGAGGCTTCTGTTTCCGGCACACGCTGTACGCGGTGTACGCCTGATTCGTATTTTAGTTTAGCAAACACGTCTGATCCTGTGATTTCCACCACAACATCCTTCATCCCGCCAATGTCGTTTTCTGTGGCTTCAACAATCTCGAACCGCCAGCCACGTTCTGCTGCATAAGCCTTGTACATTGCGTATAAATTTCCAGCGAATAAGGCCGCTTCATCGCCTCCTGTTCCCGCTCTGATCTCCAAAATTGCGTTTTTGTCATCATCCGTGTCTTTCGGGATGAGGGCCAATTTGATTTTGTGTTCCAGATCGGGGATTTGACCATTTAATTCGTAGAGCTCTTCTCGTGCGATTTCTCCCATTTCCGGGTCATCGACCATTGCTGCCAAATCTTCCTTATCTGTCAGAGCTTTTTTGTATGAAGTTATTGTTTCAATGATGGGAGTAAGATCTGAGTATTCTTTCGTCATTTTGACGAATTTATCCCCTGTCGCTGTCCCCTCGGACAGTAGAGCGGCCAGTTCGGCATAACGGGATTCAATCGGGGCAAGTTTCTTTAATAATTCCATAGTGGAAGCTATATAGCGTTATTCAGGGGGTCTTGGCAAATTGAAATTATGCCGCGTCTTTATTTTCAGTAGATTTAGCTATTAGCGCAGCTTTTTCTTCTACCAATTTGACGAGATGATCGACAATGGATTGATCTCCTTCCAGCAGGCGATGAGCAACTTCTCCCCCAAGATAAACCTGATGTGTTCCGCGGCCGCCACCTGTAAAACCGATATCCGCCAAAGTAGCTTTTATCCAGTTCGACTTCACCATCAATAGGGCCTTCGTCATTCAGTTCAGCGGCAATCATCCCTTGAATCTTCTGATAAAATAGGGTCGCTGTATGCCGATTTACGCCTGTCAATTCTGCCGCTGTTCGGGCTGGCACACCTCCAACGAACATTTCAAGCAACTTTTATTACTTATAACTACTTAGTTTGCAACGTCTTCCGACCATTTGACCATCCTAGATAATTACTCTTATCTAGGCCAGCCTAGATGTTTTTTTCGAATACCGGATGCATATAATATCTCCTTACACTGAAATGTCATTGGGACAGAGCGTAGGAAAAATTTTCTAAAATATAGTTAAGCGATGCCCTTATAGGCAATTGGCTGCTCGGATTGTACGCTGGTATTGGATTTCATTTGCTGTTTTTTGCGCTACTCCTGAAGCCTGTGTTTCTGAAATCTGGGCTATTAGTTTGGTAATAGTGTCTTCATCATTTTCTATGTAGACTTCTTTAAACTTAACGCCCTTTCTAATAAAGAATTTTAGGGATATTCCGTCGGAATTTGCAGTCGGCGCCTGTCTTCTTATTCTGTCAAAAAATATTGTATCAAACGCTTGAACGCCTCTGTCTTCCCAGTCATAATTAAAGCCGATAATTTGAGAGCCGTCCCTTTCTTGTAAGAATTGTTTCGTCGCATCAGAGAATGGGCTTTCACTGTTAAATACTTGGCTTAGAGTTTCTTCAATGCAGAGTCGTGCTCTGTTTAGTTGGATTAGGTCAGCGGTATCTTCAATTCCGTGGAGTCCCGCATCTTCTCTATCTTGGATTTCTTTTATGGCGGCTTCTATCATTTGAACCGAGAGTGCGCTTCTTCCGTTTCTTTCAATTTCAGCGTCAGGAAATTGCGCAAGAAATTCTTCTTCACGACCTTGTACGACTATGACGCCTGCACGGTCATAGCCATGCAGGCATGATGCTTCCACAAAGTTTCTGTATAGTTCTAGTGCCATAATCCTCAAACCTCTAAGTTATGGATAATAATTATCAGAATTTGAGGGAGATTGTCTATCTTTTTTTTGTGAAGGTTCTTTTTCCTTCTAAATAGCCTTTTTTGCGCTGTTCTTTTCGACGAGTTCGACAAGATGATCAACAATGCTTTGGTCTCCGTCCATCAAGCGATGGGCGGTTTCGCCGCCGATATAGACCTGATGAGTTCCTCGACCTCCACCGGTAAAACCTATGTCCGTCATCAGGGCTTCGCCAGGGCCGTTAACCACGCATCCTATTACCGAAAGGGTCATGGGGGTTGTAATGTGCTCTAGCCTTTTTTCAATTTCTTCAACGGTTTTGATTACATTGAAATTCTGGCGTGCGCAGCTCGGGCATGAAATGACATTCACGCCACGATGACGCAAACCAAGAGATTTTAGAATATCAAAACCGACTTTGATCTCTTCGACAGGATCGGCGGATAGTGAAACGCGGATGGTATCCCCTATTCCTGCCCAGAGCAAATTCCCCATACCGATAGATGACTTGATTGTTCCCGCACGTAGCCCGCCTGCCTCGGTAATTCCGACATGGAGCGGATAATCACAAACTGATGCCAATTGCATATAGGCCGCGACTGCCAAGAATACATCGGATGCTTTACAGGATATTTTGAAGTTGTAGAAGTCGTGGTCTTCAAGAATTTTTATGTGTCGCTGGGCGCTTTCAACCATGGCTTCGGGGCATGGTTCTCCGTATTTTTCCAATAGATCACGCTCTAAAGATCCTGCGTTTACGCCGATGCGGATTGAACAATTATGGTCTTTTGCTGCTTTAATCACTTCACGAACACGGTCTTCTGAGCCGATATTTCCCGGATTGATCCGTAGACAGGCTGCCCCGTTTTCGGCCGCCTCAATCGCGCGTTTATAATGAAAATGGATATCTGCTACGATAGGAACAGAGACTTCTTTTACGATGTGTTTTAATGCGGCAGAGGACTCTTCGTCCGGACAGGATACTCGGACAATATCGGCTCCTGCCCGTTCCATGGCCTGAATTTGTTCAATGGTTGCTTTGGCGTCTTTTGTGTCCGTATTGGTCATTGACTGAACTGTAATCGGAGAATCTCCGCCCACAGGAACATTTCCTACCCATATTTTACGGGAAGGCCTACGAATTATCTGCCGCCAAGGGCGATGGGAAGACGGGTCGTTGCTTGTGCTCATATCCCTTTACATGGACCGTTTTGCGGTTTTTTTCAAGAAAATTAAGATTTGAGCTGTTTTTTAAGATTTTCAAGGCTTAATTCGTTCCGAACATCTATAAAACTTCCATTTTTTGTGCCTCCATCATTTACCCAGATTTTTTCAGGAACGGCTTTATATATTCTTCTTGGGACACCGCTCACAAATTCTTCAGGTGAAGACGAAGCGTAGCCCGATCTATTTTTGAGAACATTATAGGCTTTTATAATTTCCTGCTCCTCGTCTTCCAGTAAAGGGATGGCATGGGCTTTAATATAGACACCTTCGCCCTCTCCTGCCTTTGCTCGGCTATCATAAATTACGATAAAAATATTTTTATTATTGCAAATATTTCTGGAGTGCTGATTTTCTGTCCATGATTTCCAATAGAAATTCAAATCTTCATCATATGCTGTAGCAACAGGAGAATTCCAAGGGGTACCATCTTCACAAACTGTCGCTATAGTCATATATTGAATTGTCTCAATGATAATTTTGGCTCTTTCATAAGCGCTCATATTTACCTCTGTGTATTCTTAAACATTTTCATTAAATATTGGGGGGCAAGAGGTAGGTTTCTAATGACTTTCCCTTTTTTACCAAGGAAAGGTAGAGGCTTTCCATCTACTAAGATTTGTAGTCCCCCCGCATTCCCTAACGTCATTTCCAAATTTTCTTGATCTTCTGGGACCCAGTATTCTTCCCCTTTTGATAGAACGCGCGATAGAATAACATTGCCTTCCGATGATCTTATCTCCAGCCAGACATTATCAAGCGCTCTTAAAACTACCGGATGTTCGTTTGATGTTGGTTCTTTTTCTATGGCAGCTTCTTCTGTGTCCGGATTCTCATCAAGCATGGTTAGGTCTATTTCTTCATTAATACTATTATTCTCCAACCCAAGAGCTGTTTTATGGCTTTGCGGTTTTGTTAGTAATGTCACTTGTTTCTTTAAATCCAGGGGGACTGAGGGAATTAAATCTCTAGATATATTTGATTTGAAAGCATAAGAAAAAACCGTCAGACCTGAAATCAGCATTACTAATACTATCACATAGGTTTTTAAGCTTGGAAGGGAGTGGTCTTCGTCAACGGGGGCTGTTGTTGGTAGAGGTTTTGGTGCGACTTTGGTACCTGATTGTCTTTTCAGGAGTTGGACAATTTTTTCTCCGTCCAGATTTAGAAATTCTGCATATGTCCTGATGAAGCCAATAGCATATATTCTGCCCGGAAGTTGGTCGTAATTTCCTTCTTCAATCGCTTCTAAATAGGACAATCGAATGCGCGTTTCTTGTGCGGCTTGTTCCAGTGTTATGTCGGAACGTATGCGTGTTCTTTGAATAATGTCCCCTACGCTGAGATCCGTATGGAAATCGCGGAGCAAATCTTCTGTTTCTTTGTGGTGATATTTTTTTTGTTTAAAGTCATCCGACATTTTTTTGATCCAGATCGAATGCCTTGTGTAATTCACGTACGGCTAATTCAGTGAATTTTTCATCAATGAGTACGCTTACTTTTATTTCTGATGTTGTGATAGCCAAAATATTGATTTTATTCTCTGCTAATGTCGTGAACATAGTTTGGGCAACTCCGGTGTGTGAGCTCATTCCAATTCCGACAATCGAAATTTTTGCAATGTCGTTGGATACTCTGATTTGTGTGCCTTTTAGAGGTTCAAGAGATTCTAGAACTTCTTTGGTTCTTGCTGCATCTCCTTTGGGAACGGTAAAGGTCATATCTGTTGTTTTTCCGTCGGGGGAAACGTTTTGCACAATTACATCGACATTGATTCCTGCTGCTCCTAGGGGCGCGAAAATAGAGGCGGCAATTCCCGGCATATCTGGAACAGATAGTAGTGTTATTTTTGCCTCGTTTCTGGTGAACGTTACGCCGTTGACAATTTGTTTTTCCATGATGTCTTCCTCCGATACGATCATTGTTCCGGGACTATCGCTCCCGATTTGAGGATTGAAGCTTGAGAGTACTTGTAGGGGCACATTCCACGCCATCGCCAATTCTACGGATCTAGGGTGAAGAACTTTAGCTCCGAGAGCTGCCATTTCCAGCATTTCCTCATAAGAGACTTTATTGAGTTTTCTTGCCAAAGGAACCATGCGGGGGTCGGTGGTATAAACGCCGTCTACATCTGTGTAAATATCACAACGATCTGCTTGAACTGCGGCTGCTAAAGCAACGGCAGTTGTGTCAGATCCTCCTCTTCCCAAGGTGGTGATGCGTCCTGATTTGGTTATTCCTTGGAAGCCTGCAACAACTGCTACGCAGTTTTTCTTTAGACAGTTTTCGAGATTTTCAGCAGGGATATCATCAATTCGGGCACGACCATGTTGGTCATTACAAATCATTGGCACTTGCCATCCTGAAAATGAACGGGAATTTAGCCCCCTTTTTTGCAGCGCCAAGGCCATTAGTCCGGATGTCACTTGTTCGCCACTGGCCACCACGGCGTCATATTCTTTTGCATCGCACCCCGGATCAATTTGCTGGCAATAATCTACGAGTTGATTGGTAACGCCTGCCATGGCAGATACAACAACAATAACCTGATTGCCGCGCTTGACTTCAGCTTGCACTTTATCGGCCGCATTTTCGATCCTATTGGGATCGGCGACTGATGTTCCCCCGAATTTTAAAACTATACGCGACATAATGTCGTGAAGAATAACAATTTTCCTCTTAAGTTCCTATAGTCTTTCCTAAAAAAAGTCTTTATTCTCTTAATTATGACTCAAACATCCCTTCGACTTATTGATCGCTCTACTGTTGATCAGGCTGAAATACAGCATTTTTCCGAACATGCCCGCGATTGGTGGGATGTTGATGGGACATATGCCCCCTTACATAAGATGACCCCTGCCCGTATTTCTTACATAAAGGATACTTTGCGAGAAATTTCGGGAGCTTCAATCCTTGATATCGGTTGTGGCGGAGGTTTGGTTTGTGAACCTCTTTACAGACTTGGAGCAAAGGTTGTCGGTATTGATGCGGATGGGGTTGCTATTGAAACGGCTCAAGATCATGCCAAAAGGAACGGTTTAAATATTAATTATATTTGCGGGGCTGCTGAAGATTTGGTTTCCCAAAAGAAAAAATTTGATTTTGTCACAGCTCTCGAGATTGTTGAGCATGTCTCCTCTCCGTCTAGTTTTGTTTCTATGTGTTCTCAATTGTTGAAGCCTAAGGGAAAAGTTGTTTTCTCGACCCTAAACAGGACTTGGAAATCTTATGCGTTTGGCATTGTTGCTGCAGAAAGAATTTTGAATTGGGCTCCGGCAGGAACTCATAGTTGGCAGAAATTTATCAAGCCATCCGAGTTGGCACGTATGGCCGAAAATGAAGGTTTGAGGGTCGTGGATGTTTGCGGTTTAGTTTATAAACCTCTTTCAGGGCAATTCGAGCTTGCCCCCCACGATCTTGATATTAATTATTTCCTTGTTGCTGAAAAAATATAGTTCAGGAGGCTTTGTATGGAACCTGTTTTGATTATTCTTTTGTCTTTAACCTGTATAGCTGTTTTTGGCGTTTTGGTTTTGGGGATCATCTCTATGATGAAGGGTGGAGAATTTAACAAGAAGTATGGTCATACTTTGATGCGCTTGCGTGTAGGGTTTCAGGCTGCTAGTCTTTTGTTTCTTGCCTCTATGTGGATTTTTTCCTGATTTTTAAATTTATAATTCGAGAGTATTTGCTATGAAAGTTTTGGTTCCCGTAAAACGCGTTGTTGATTACAATGTTAAAATCCGTCTGAAAGCTGATAAAAGCGGTGTCGATTTGACGAATGTCAAAATGTCGATGAATCCTTTTGACGAAATTGCCGTTGAGGAAGCAGTTCGTCTAAAGGAAAAAGGGATTGTTAGTGAAATTATAGTTGTTACTATCGGTCCTGATAAAGCTCAGGATGTTTTGAGAACAGCTATGGCTGTCGGGGCAGATCGCGGGGTTTTAGTTCAAACAGATTTACCGACTGATTTGGGGGGTGTAGAGCCTTTAGCAGTAGCCAAAGCTCTTCAAGTCATTATCGGGCAGGAAAACCCCCAACTGGTTATTATGGGCAAGCAGTCTATTGATGATGATTCCAATCAGACCGGTCAAATGCTTGCTGCGATGATGGGCTGGCCTCAAGCTACGTTTGCTTCTAAAGTCGAAATTTCCGGTGCGGATGCAAAAAATGCGCTTGTTACCCGCGAAATTGACGGTGGGCTTGAAACTTTAGAAATTGCTTTACCTGCAATTGTCACAACTGATCTTCGCTTGAATGAACCTCGTTATGCGGCTCTTCCCAATATTATGAAGGCAAAACAAAAACCTTTGGCGGTTATGAGTTTGGCTGACTTGGGTATTGATTTCGCGCCGCGTCTTAAATTGGTTGGCTTAGAAGAGCCTCCTACCCGCAGTGGAGGTATAAAAGTTGAATCCGTTGATGCTTTGTTAGATAAGCTCAAAAATGAAGCCAAAGTAATATAAGAGGATATTGTTATGAGTGTATTGGTTATTTGTGAACATTCTGCCGGTTCTATAAAATCGTCAACTTTGAATACTGTGGCGGCCGCTTTGAAATTGGACAATGATGTTCATATGTTGGTGGCAGGTAACGCTGTTTCTGAAGTTTGCCAAAAAGCCGCCGCTATTCAAGGTGTTACTAAAATATTGTCTGTTGAGGATTCTTCCCTATCTCATCAATTGCCCGAGGTCTTGGCTCCCGCTATTGCTTCTATAGCTAAGGGATATTCCCATCTTTTGGTTCCTGCGACGATTTTCGGCAAGAATTTATTGCCGCGCGTCGCCGGACTTCTTGATGTGCAACAAATTTCTGATGTTATCGAGATTGTTTCCGAGAAAACATTTAAACGGCCTGTTTATGCGGGGAATGCTATAGCGACCGTTGAAAGTTCCGATGTGATTAAAGTGTTGAGTGTTCGGACGACAGCTTTTGATCCCGCTTCAGTACAAGGAGACACGTCACCTATTGAGCAAGGAGACGTCTCTACACTTGGTGGAGGTGCTTTGACAAAATTTGTCAGCGAAGAATTGACCAAATCGGAACGTCCTGAATTGCCCGCCGCTAAAATTGTTGTTTCGGGTGGGCGCGGAGTTGGTTCTGCCGAGAATTTTTCTATTATCGAAGCTTTGGCAGATAAGCTTGGTGCTGCTGTCGGTGCATCTCGTGCTGCGGTTGATGCCGGTTATGTATCTAATGATTATCAGGTGGGCCAGACCGGAAAAGTTGTCGCTCCGCAGCTCTATATTGCGGTAGGAATATCGGGAGCTATTCAGCATCTAGCGGGAATGAAGGATTCAAAGGTTATTGTCGCTATCAATAAAGATCCCGACGCTCCTATTTTCCAAGTGGCTGATTATGGATTGGTCGCTGACTTATTCGAGGCTGTTCCTGAGTTGACAAGCAAGATTTAGTTTTAGAGATACGTATTTATTCTTCTGTCTTTAATGAGCCTAGAGAGAACGCCCTTCCAAAGTTTCCGTCTTCCATGATGGCATCTTCAAGGTCTGCGTCATCCATCATTGCTCCTTCCAGATTTGCTCCTGTAAGATCGCATTCTCGTAAATCGCAGCCTGTCAGGTTGGCATAGGACAAATCTGCATATTGAAGGTTAGCTCCTTTTAGACGCGCTTCGGAAAGATCGGCGTATCGGAATTCTGCCCATCGCAGGTCACATGGTGCAATTCTGCTATTCTTACTTTTGTTAAAGAGCAATGCTGTAAAGTTTGATTTTGCCAGTCTGGCATGTAAAAACTTTGCACGTTGGAGGCTAGAGCCTCTAAAGTCTGCTCCTTCCAGATCGCAACGGCGGAAGTCACATTCATCTAGTGTTGCGCTTTGCAGTTCAACGCGGAATAAATTCATGGCAAAGAATTTTGCTCGTCTTGCGCGTAGCGCCGTTAATTTCTCCATTTTCAGGGAGCCGATTTCTCGAAGATCATAATCTGTGAGATCAAGTTGTCGGCCTCGTTCCCCTGAGGATTCCACCCATAATTGATGTTCTTCAATGAGTTTTACCAAAGGAGTTACTAGTTCAGTAACGGAGGGGCCTATGTTTTCATCTGTGATGGCTGCGGAAATATCAAAATCATCTTTTACTGATTCTATATCTACTCCGGTTAGAATTGTATTTTCGAGCTTCGCTCCAGAGAATTGTACCCCTTGCACATCGGCTCCTGTTAGGTCGGCGCCAGTTAATTTTGCCCCTCGAAAGTCTGCGTTCTGAAGGTTTACTTGTGACATAATGGCATCCGAAAAGTCGGCATTGTTGGCCATGCTTCCTGATAATCTTGCTCCTGAAAGATTGGCTCCTCTGAAATTTACAGCCTGAGGGACTGAATACATTCCGTCTTGAGCTATGGCTCCGACCCGAAGGTCAGCCTTTTCCAAGTCTGCGCCGACCATGTTTGCGCTTTCGATTCTTATGCCACGCATATCTGCGCGGACAAAACTGGTGTTGTTCAGATTCGAGAAGCTAAGATCGCAAGCGTATAAAACTGATTCTTGGAAATTTGTATTGGAGAGATCCATGCGGCGCATAACGCAGCCAGAGAAGTCAGCTCCACGTAAGTTCTTGTTTTTAAGGATGAGCCCTGAAAGATCGGTATGTTTAAGAGTTGCTCTTCTTCCTCCTATTCGCCCTTCAAGATAGCGCGTGTGAAGGCTGACCATTGCGTCCAATTGGTCTTGTGTCATCTTTTCGTTCTGCACAGATAAGGGCTCGCTCATTTTCTACTTATAATCCTAAGCTATTAAAATGCCGCAAAATGGTTAAAACTTTTTAACTTTCAGGTGGGGTACTCGAATTATTTATTAAGGAACCCAGTAATTTTTCCATGTAAGACGAATTCCAGTCTCCGTTTCCTTCCAGACGGTATATTATTTTCCCCTCGGGGGAAACAATGAATGTTGTTGGCAGGGTTGAAATTTCATAGCGTTTTTTTACAAAATTGCGGGAGTCATAGAAATTGTCGTGTTGAGGAAGGTTTGATTTGATAGCCATGCTTTCAAAGGATTTGTATCCTTCTTTTGTATCACCTATATAAATTATTTTTATGTCTTTTTCATGATTTTTTGATAACTCCTCGAGAACGGGAAATTCCAGATTACAATACACACACCAGGATGCCCAGTAATTGATGAGTGTTAGTTTGTTTTCGTCTTGTTTTAGAAGGACCGGCTCGCGGTTTTTGTCTTCTATTTCCAGATTCTTTATAATTTCGGAGTCGCCGTAGTAAGTTACTTTGTTGAAATCTTGCTCTAATTGCTTTTGAAACGGATAGTTGCCGCCCTCCTCGGCTTTAGCTGATTTCAGAGGGATTTTGCAGAAACTAACTGCAACCAGCAATAAAAGCACTATAAGTGGGGTGACTTTCCATTTGTGGTTTGTTTCTGACTTCTTGCTCATTATTCTTGCGGCTTTTCTCATTGAGGCAGGTGTGATATTGTTTATGGATATCAGTATAGCAGATTATTTTACAGGATTCTTCTTTGTCTCATAAAATTTTATATATTTGTCTTTTGATTTCCATTTGCTTCGGGTTGACGGCCTGCGGAATTAAACCTGGTACGTTAGATTCTCCTAGCGGAGAAGATACAACTCCGTTCCCCTCTACATATCCTACTGCGGGATAGTTAGTGGTGGGTCTTTTCTGAAGGCTCTTCGTGGATTTGCTCTTCCTGCCGAGAGAATGGACGCGCGGGTCCTATCGAGGTGTCCTTTTCTTCATGGTTTGATTGCTCGGAGTCTAAATGCTCTTCTATTAAACCGTCCTCAACATTTTGTTTTTCTTTATGTTCTGATGGGGAGTTTAAGTATATCTGGATTTTTTGAGCATCAGAGGGGATTTTATCCAGCAACGCGATTTTGAAATCGATCAGGCCTTCTTTTTCCAGCTCTGCTTGTTCCGGTATATAAGACTTTGTTTGTATAATTTCTCCGTCTTTATTCAGAATGTTTATCTCAAGATCTGGTGTCGGGATTGATTTTGAAGTCAAGTTTATGAGCATACCTGTCAGGGAGCGATGATCTCCGTCTTCTTGCTCTTCCGTATTTATTTCTAGTCTATCTACTGCTACGGCTTCGTTGTAATTAATTTTAGGAGATACATATTTTAAGCCCATTTTTTCAAAGACGGGAATTGTATCTGGGAAATGTTCACTGATTTTGTTGTGAGAGATGATCATTAGCCCCGACAGTGCGGAAAAGCATAAAGTCGCCGTCACACATCCTATTCCTAAGCGGATCAAATCTTTTTTGCTCTCAGGAAATAGCTTTCTGATTTTTAGCAATTTTGCCTTGATGGTTCCTATCTTTCGAAAAGCCCAAAAATTGAGTCTTGCCCGATAGGTTGTTATGGGGTCCAGGATTTTGGCGATAAAGCCAAATTTAGCCTTGGCTTTGCTTGAGTTTTTGTCTGAAGTTGCGAAATCAATTTCATCGAATTCTTCGGCTTGAATTCTGGAAATAAGATCGTCAAGCGAATCTTTTTGGGATTTTTGAAACCATTCGTGTTTGCAGCTAGCGCATCGAACAGTGCGTCCCGCCTTGCCAATTGAATCGGTGGAAATCATATAACGCGCAGAACATGCGGGACAGGTTAAAATCATGCCTTCAAACCTTCGGGACTCTCATGTATTTATAATATGGTGCTGAGTCATTTTGAGCAAGCAGGGTTTGCTATTGTTATGATTAAATTTGAACATGTCGGATTACGTTATGGTATTGGACCAGAGGTTCTGAGTGATATTAACTTCACTCTAGAGCAGGGATCATTTCATTTTTTGTGCGGGCCGAGTGGTGCGGGTAAGACTTCCCTTATGTCTTTGCTTTATCTTGGGCGGCGTCCGACGCGAGGGACTATACAGGCTTTCGGAAAAAATACGAATGTGCTTCCTCGTGAAGAGCTTGGCCTTTTAAGGCAAGGGATTGGCGTTATTTTTCAGGATTTCCGATTATTACCACATTTGTCTGCATTTGAGAATGTTGCCTTACCTTTAAGAATTAATGGGTTTGATGAAAAAAAGATCAAACTTCATGTAGAAGAATTGTTGGATTGGGTCGGACTTGGAGATTGTATGCACCGCCTCCCCCCCACGATGTCCGGTGGACAGCAGCAGCGTATTGCGATTGCTCGTGCCGTTATTGCTAATCCTAAACTTCTCCTTGCGGATGAGCCTACGGGGAACCTTGATGATGAAATTGGTATGAAGTTGATGGGGTTGTTTGAGCAGCTTAACAAGATGGGAACAACCATTGTTATTGCAACTCATAGCCTTCAAATTCTGGATCGGCTTCCCCATCCACGTTTAATTCTTGAGGGAGGAAATCTTCAGGTTTTTGATCCGGCTCTTGGACGCGAGGATTTATCTGGGCGGGATACCCCCTCTTTCTCTTCAGAAAAGGCAGGAGGAGTTGTTCATGTCTAAGATTTTTAATCTCTTTCCGAACCAGATTGTTGGCCATGACGTCCCCTTGCATTTAAAGTTGGGGACAGAATTTCTTGTTTTGCTGGTTACGTTGATGGCGTTCTTATCAGTGTTATCTGCAGCCGGCATTGTCGGTTTGGGACATATGACCCATTCCTGGACGTCCGGTTTAGAAAACTCTGTTACAATTGAAGTTCCTCAGCAAAGTTCAAACGAGGAGTCCGTTAATCGACTGATATTGTCTTTGAAAAAAATTGATGGGGTTTCGAAGGTCGAGCGTCTGGGGCAAAAGAAAATGCAGGAGATGCTTGATCCGTGGCTTGGAGGTATAACAGGGCTTTGGGAAGATCTCCCTCTTCCTGCCCTTATTACCGTTACTTTATCCGAGCGTGATGAGGGGAAAATTGATAAGATTGGAGAGACCGTAAGGCGTGTTCTTCCCGATGCAACGATGGACGCGCATGAAGAATGGTTGGGAGATTTGGTAAAGCTGGCTAATTCTTTGCGTTTTGTGTCCTTGGCTATCTTTTGTTTAATGATGCTTGTGACTGCGGTTGTTGTTGCTGGGGCTGTACGTTCGCGAATGGCTATTCATCATAGAGAGCTGGAGTTATTACATATTATGGGGGCCTCTGATTCCTATATTACGTGGCAATTTGTTCGCTATATTATGATCCAGTCCTTGAAAGGGGTGGTTTTTGGTATTGTTTTGGGAGGTTTGACCATCGGTGTTTTGGGTGTTGTCTCTCGCAATGGTTCCGATTTATTGCCACATATTGATTTTGATTTGGTTGAAATGGCTGTTTTTGCTGCGGTTCCACTGATTTTGATCGCGATTGCGGTGTGGGCAGCTCGTATTACAGCCTTGCGTGTTCTGCGGGAAATGCCGTAATCTCTCTATTATGTTTAGGCTTCTTCGATATATTTTTTTAACTCTGCTGATTAGCTTGGGGCTGCCTGTTGTTGTATGGTTCGCGGGTTACCTGATATTTTGTGTGAGTATATCATCCTTTACTACAGAAGAGCCGGAAGATCATTTAGATGCTGCTATTGTTCTAACAGGCGGAAGTAATCGTATTAATTATGGATTAGATTTACTAGCTCATGAAAAAGTACGCTATTTGTTTGTGTCTGGTGTGCATGAGGGAGTGACCCTGAAAAAGCTGTTGCAGCTTTGGGGTGGTGATATTTCTAAAATTGATTCTCAAACTGTCATTTTAGGTCGTGAGGCAGGAAATACTTTAAGCAATGCCCTTGAGGCAGCTATTTGGGTTGATGATTACAAGGTTCAGGATGGATATCTGATTACTTCGACTTATCATATGCCGCGTTCTCTTTTGGAGTTCAGACATACTGTCCCTGGTACTTTGTTGGTTCCTTATGCTGTAGAGCCTAAAGATTTTTCTGTGTCCAGCCCCTATTACTGGAAGGTTGCTTTTATCGAATATAACAAGTTCCTTATTACTCTTTATCGCATCTTATTCTATCCTGAAGAAGTGCGCCCCCTGCCCCTTCCTCAAGGACTAACATAGTAAAGTGTTCTAAAAATGATTTTATTTATCCGGCAAATTTTATTTAATATTGCATTTTACGGTATGACGGTCGTGTGTTGTCTTGTCTTACTGCCCTTTACGTTGTTACCGAGAAAAATCTATGTCGTTTTCCTGACCATGTATTTTCAGCTCGTGCATATTCTTGAGAAATATATTCTGGGTTTGGATTTTGAAATTCGCGGTGCTGAGAATATTCCGAAAGATGGAGCCTTCATTGTTGCCGCAAAACATTATTCTGCTTATGAGACAATGAAGCCCCATGTTTTGTTTCGTGATCCTGCGATTATTATGAAGAAGGAATTGCAGTTTATCCCCATTTGGGGGCTTTTGGCTATGAAGGCTCGAATGATATTTATCAATCGTGGTTCCAGAGAAGTTGCCTTGCAGTCTATTGTCGATGGCGCAAAACGCATTCGTGATGAAGGTCGGCCGCTGGTTATTTTCCCTCAAGGTACGCGCGTTTCTGTTGATGATACTGTCGAAAAACGTCCCTATAAGGGCGGGATTATTCGTATGTATGAAGCCAGCGGGATGCCTATTTTGCCGCTTGCGATGAATAGTGGATTGTTCTGGGAGAAAAAGGCATTCTTCAAATATCCGGGCACAGTGATCTTTGAATTTCTTCCTGTTATTCCGGCAGGATTGGACGGAAAAGTTGTTATGGAGCAGTTAAAGACCGGTATCGAGGCTGCGTCTGCTCGCTTGGTTACAGAAGAACGAGAGAGACGCGCGTGCAAAGACTAAAATCTTTCTTTAAATTTTTTATCCTTGGATTATTTCTACTGATTGCTCTTGCTGGGGGTGTCTATAGTCTTGCGTGGCATTTCGTCTCCAAAAATATGCAGGCTCATATTGATCAATTTTGGACTTCTTTATCGGAACAAGAACATCTTCTTATTATTGGGGAAAAACCAGTTGTTTCAGGTTTCCCCTATCCTCCGCAATTCTCTTTTTCAGGTGTGGTTACGGCTGATGTTAATTATCTAGGCGGGAAAGTTGCGGCACCTTTGGTTTTTGAAATTCCCGAAATTGTTTTTGTTGGTTTTCCGTTGACAGGATTAACGGTTTACGCTGAAGCTCCTCAGGGTATGGGAATTGTAGATCAAGAAAGTGGGCGTGGAATTCGAATGGATTACGCGCTTTTAAATGTCACTTTGCCTTTGGAAGTTCCGGAAAGGCTAATTTACAGCGATCTAAAACAATGGCAAGACCAAGAAAATTATTTCACTATTAATCACATTTTCTTTCAAATAGGCGATGTGAAAATTATGGGGAATGGTGTTTTGGGACTTAATTCGGAATTACAGCCTGATTTGAGAATTGAGAGTAAGGTTGTCGGAATGGATGCCTTGTTTGATACGTTGGCCGAGAATGGGGCTGCTCAAAAGAAAGACTTGGCTATTGCAAAAACATTTTTGAGCATGGTTGCCAGTGTTGATCCTCAGACTGGAGAAAAGTTTTTTGAGACGGGATTTTTTATCCAGAACAATAACATTTTTATTGGGCCTATGAGGATCGGGGAAGTTCCCAGAACAAGGTGGGTTGGTGATCCTGCAAATTCCGAGGAAATAAAACGTTCTATTTCTCGTCAGAATCTGAGGCCTGAATAGTTATATTATTTCCTACTATTCTATTC
>JAGRKB010000037.1 GCA_020442425.1 Alphaproteobacteria bacterium
TGCTGATCTTTCAGGCCGCACCGGCAAAACCGAAGACCCGTATGCGCGTGCCACTCTCGGATTAACTGTCGGGTTTTAATCAGCAGATATATTATCAATCAAACGTGTTTTTCCCAAGAACGCTGCAGCCAATATACGGTGGCTTTTTGTTTCTATTGTAGGCGGCAAAAGTGTTTCTGCATCGCGAATGGTGATGTAGTCGATTTTTCTGAAGCCAATTTCCAAGAGTTTTTGCGCGGCGCGGTGTTCAATGTCAGAAATTGCATCGCCCGATTTAAATTCGGAAGCCATGGTTTTTAGAATGACATTGAGTTGGTCTGCGATGGGACGTTCTTCTGCACTCAGATATGCATTGCGGGAGGAAAGGGCCAAACCGCTTTTTTCACGCACGATTGGTACGCCGATGATTTCAGTCGGGATTGCCAAGTCTTTTGCCAGTTGTTTGATAAGTCGGAGTTGTTGGTAATCTTTTTCGCCGAAGAAGGCTTTGTCGGCGCCGACTAACAACAAAAGACGTGTGACGACTGTTGAGACACCTGCAAAATGTGTGGGGCGGAATTCGCCTTCAAGAGGTTTTGTGATTTCAGACAAAGATACAGTTGTTTGAAAGTCTTTCGGGTACATGACTTCGATGTCAGGCGCAAAGACTGCGTCAACTCCGACAGAGGCTAACAGTTCGGCATCTTTATCCAATTGGCGCGGGTAACGGTCAAAATCTTCGTGAGGTGCGAATTGTTTTGGGTTTACAAAGATGCTGATGATGCAGGCATCGCAGTTTTCTAGAGCTGTGCGTGCCAAGGTCAGATGACCTTCGTGAAGTGCGCCCATCGTTGGGACAAAGCCCAATGTCTTATTTTGTGCGCGTAAATTTTTCGAGAAGGCTCGGAGGTCTTCTGGTGTTTTTAATATCTCAACCATTTTTTGTTACTTCTTTTAATGTTTTTTCTGCAGTCTGCCAGTCTTTAACATGAGGTGGCATATCCGGCGACATTCCTTCATATCCGATATAGGCCAGCAAGTCCGATGTCGGAACGGTCTTTTTGTTTTTTTGATTGTAAAAGCATCCTTTGACCAAGCCTATGGTTGAGACTTCGCCATCTTTTAGAAAGAGTTGTTCAATATAGACCCATTTTTCATCCCAACATAAAATTTGGGTGCGCAGTGTGTATTTCTGGAACGGGTCCAACGAGAGGCGGTGGCGCATAGTTGATGCTGCCAGAATAGGAACAGACTTTTCACGCATCATCATCTTCAGCAGGCCAGTGCGGAGGATTAAATCAAGCCTCCCCAAATCCATCATGGTTAGGTAGCGACCATTGTTCATGTGCATGTTGAAGTCAAGATCGTTGGGCAGAACGCGAAGGCTGAGTTCTGCCGGAGACAAGATGTTTGAGATGTTGGGTTTAAAGTAACTGGAAATCCAAACCCACAGAACACGAAAAAGCAAATTCATGTCGAGAGTTTATCTTTTTTCTCCGGATGTGCAATCAGGATTCCAGAAAGGCGTTTAATTTCATAGCAAGTTTTAAATCCCCACGGATTTTTAATTTTCTCATCAGAAAGGCAACATTCGGATCTTGTGTGCCATCGAGAATGTTATCGAGAACTGTGGCTGTTGTCTCCAGAGTTAACTCTGCATCTTTTTCTTCCGTTGTTAATTCGGGAGGTGATTGGGTTCCGTCAATATGGATGAAGCCGTCATCTCCCAAATCAAATAACACTGTATGGTTAAAACCATTCGCATATATCATTTTCTTTTCAATTTTTGGGATAATATTTTCCAGAGTCATGCCTTTTTCCTTTTTTATTTTTAAATTTGTCGGAAAAACATTAAAAAAATATGTATTAGAAGAATGTCCGAACGAATTGAAAGATTATTCTAGGATTCTTGAAAAAAATCGACATAATGGTTCAAACAGGAAGAGGTTCTCAATGCGTAAAACACATAAAGAATTGCTAGAAGTTCTCACTCAATATCCCATCGCAACGCCATCGCTTGAATTGAGGCAAGTGGCAAAAAGAGATGCTCTGGAATTGGCGCGTTTTTTCAATTCTGACCGTGGTGACTTCCAGCAACATATTCCCGATCTTCCGGAGGGCGATAAAATCGAGTTTGGCCCTGCATTGAGTAAAATGGCTTTGGAGCAGATTGAGAAAAAAGATCGGGAGGAGCAAGCTGTACATTTATTCGTTGCCGATAAGCGCCATGGTCGTCATTTTCTTGGTGTTGTGCGTGTTTGGCAAGATGGAGAGGATCGTCCTCGTATTTCCCCTTATCTTTTACCTTCTCTTCGGGGCAATGGTCTTTTGACAGAGTTGTTCGAGAAGGTTGTCGGACGCGTTTTTGCTGCAGGTTTGCTGGAAGGAAATATTTTATATGCCGAGGCAGGGGTTGATGATCGTGCGGCTATGGGTTTTTTAATGGCTCGTCATTTTCGGCAGGCCGGCGAGCCCAAGCCTGGGGAACAAAGAACCTTTGGGGATACTAGGTCTTTGATTATCCCATATGAACGGCGTTTGGAATTGCCCAATAAAGCTTTGTAAGTTTTTTATACATAAACCTTGCTTTTTTAATGGTTGTAGTTTAGAAAACAAAATTGTTTTCATAATTTAAGTTTCGACATATGGGAAAGAGCATGGAGAAATTAAATGTCCAGTCAAGTTAGTGCCAATACACGGGAAAATATAGATTTTGAAGATCAGTTGCGCCAGACAATGTGTCGGCTGGGTTTTCAGACCGATGATTTTTTGAATATCAAGAATAATGGCAGAGGCGAGGCTTCGGGGGCTTTATTTGGTCGTCCCAATCAATCGCCATTGAGTACGGTTTTTAAACAACAACACGGCCGTATTGTTGGAGTTGTTGTCAATTCCAGTCCTAATAGCGTTCAAGACCGAAGTGTTGCGGATGATCGAGTTGTTTTATGTTGGCCTAATTCTCTTACAGGGCAATATTGCGTTTATTCTGAAATGTCGGTCAGAGATTTCGTTGCGCCTAGGAATGCCCAAATGGTTAGCTCTTTAGTTGGTTTGAATAACTTTTAGGCGCTTTTAGGCTGCGAATTCGTCTTCTGTCATGGACATGAGGCTGTTTGCGCCGCTCATCACCATACGGAAGCGGCTTTCGGTTTCAGGGAGCATCCTCTCCATAAAGAATGTTGCGGTTTTGAGCTTTGACTCATAAAATTCGCGTGGTCTGTCGGAGGCATTGTCGTCGAGTTTTTGCTGCGCAATTTTTGCCATTTGTGCCCACATATAGCCCATCGCCACAAGCGCGAACATCCGTAAATAGTCTGTTGAAGCAGCTCCGGCTTCGTTCGGGTCTTTAAGACCTTTTAGAGCGATTTGGACAGAGGCTTGTTGCAGTTTTGCGAAAGATTTTGCCAGAGGGAATATATATTGCTGCAGTTTTTCATTCTCTTGATTGGTTTCGATAAACTCCAATACGGGGTGGAAGAATTGGCGCAGCAATCGCCCGTAATTCTGACCCATTTTGCGCCCAACAAGGTCGAGAGCCTGAATGCCGTTGGTGCCTTCATAAATCATGGCAATCCGCGCATCACGGGCATATTGTTCCACGCCATATTCGCGGATATAGCCGTGTCCGCCGTGGATCTGGATCGCTAGGTTTGCCACATCAAATCCCATATCGGTTTGGTAGGCTTTGACAATTGGGGTAAGGAGAGCCACAAGATCGTCGGCATTCTGGCGGGTTTGGGCATCGGGATGTTTTTCTGCAATATCCAAATGCATGCCAACCCAATAAGAGAGTGCACGAGCGCCTTCACAAAATGCTTTCGAGGTTAGCAGCATTTTGCGCACATCAGGGTGCACAATGATCGGGTCAGCGGGTTTGTCAGGTGCTTTTACTCCGTCCAGAGCGCGCATTTGAAGCCGATCTTTTGCGTAGGCCAAGCCGTTTTGCCACGATACTTCGGCAACGCCCAGACCTTGCATGCCAACGCCCAGACGTGCTGTATTCATCATGGTAAACATGGCTTTCAAGCCTTTGTGTGGTTCTCCGACCAACCAGCCGATTGAGTCTTCGAAATTCATAACGCAAGTTGCAGAGGCTTTAATGCCCATTTTATGCTCAATGGAGCCACAGGAAACATTATTGGCCTTTCCTGATTCGGGCAGGATTTTGGGCACGATAAAGAGGGAAATGCCTTTTGCACCCTCGGGAGCATCGGGCAGCTTTGCCAAAACGAGGTGGATTATGTTTTCTGTTAAATCATGCTCTCCAGCCGAGATAAAAATCTTGGTACCTGTGACTTTATAGGCCCCGTCTTCTGTCGGAATGGCTTTTGTTCTAATGAGCCCTAAATCTGTTCCGCAATGGGGTTCTGTCAAACACATCGTTCCTGACCATTCACCTGTAATCAGTTTCGGCAAATAGGTTTGTTTGAGTTCGTCCGTGCCGTGGAGGAGCAAAGCCCTGTACGCGCCTTCGGATAAGCCGGAGTACATTCCAAAGGACATATTGGAAGAGCAGAGCATTTCGTTCATTGCCATTCCAACAATATGTGGCATCCCCATTCCACCATATTCAGGTTCTGCTGATAGAGCGGTCCAACCGCCTTCGGTGAATGTTTTGTATGCTTCTATAAAGCCTTTAGGTGTGCGTACGGTTCCGTTCTCAAACGTACAACCTTCCTCATCACCGGATTGATTGAGAGGAAATAGCACCTCTTCACAAATTTTAGCACCTTCTTCGAGAATATTGTCGATCATTTCAGGAGACGCCTCTCCATAACCTTCGAGTTCTGACAACTGCTCGATGTTCAAAAGATCGTGCATAACGAATTTCATGTTCTCAAGAGGGGCTTTATAGAGTGGCATCGGAATTTCCGTCGGTTTGATGTTATTATTTGAGATGAGTATAGATTAGAATTATTAATGTTTGGTAGGGGGATCATTCTGCAGATATCGCAAATGCGCTGATAATTTTTCCGTATCCATTTTGGCGATAATTTTACGAGCTTGCGCTGCCGGAGAAACCTCATTTTTTTCATGAATGAGGCGTGTGAGTTCCGCTATACGTTCTGGGCCGAAGGCTTCTCGTGCGGCTTGGGTATTCCGTTTGGCTTCTTCTATCAAAGCTTCTTTCCCTGAAGGACTATGTTCCGCGCCTTTTGCAGGCGTGTTCTCCGTGTTAGAGCTTTTTTTGCGGAACCAGTTGAACATTTGTTTTCCAGAGTAAGAAGGATTGTACTCAGCAAGGTTAGTATAGCAAATCTTGCTTATTTTGTCTCTTTTTGTTTCATTCAAATAGGGGTAAAGAGGATCTATGAACTACCGTCATATTTATCACGCTGGCAATTTTGCTGATATTTTTAAGCATCTGGTGTTTCGGATGGTGCTTGATTATGTGCAGCAAAAAGAGAAGGGAGCTTTTGTTCTTGATGCCTTTGCCGGTGTGGGGTTGTATGATCTTTCCTCGGATCAGGCGCAGCGTACTTTGGAGTATGAGGGAGGGATAGCGGCATTTATGCAGACCGCGTTTTCTAATGCGGATTTAGGCGCTTTTCAGGATTTAGTGCGCAAAGATTTTTCTTTGAAGCTTTATGCAGGGTCTCCTGTCTTGGCCGCGAATATGTTACGTCCGCAAGACCGATTGATCGCCAATGAGCTTCATCCCGAGGATTTGATAGACCTGCGGGTTAATCTGAAGACCTATAAAAATGCCTCTGTCACGCATCAGGATGCATATGAAGTTATTCGAGCCAATATTCCCCCCAAAGAACGGCGTGGGATTATTTTGGTTGATCCGCCTTTCGAGAAAAAGGATGAATTCCAGCTTTTGGTGCAGCAAATGGCCGAGTGGAAGAAGCGTTGGGAAACGGGGTGCTACATTCTATGGTATCCGATTAAGGCGAATGCTCTGACGCAGGTCGATGATCTTTATGCAGAAGCCGCAGCATTGAAAATTAATCGCACGTGGGTTTCGGAATTTATGATCCGTGACCGCGAGACCCCTGAAGGGTTAAACGGATGCGGTTTATTGATCTTTAACACACCGTTTCAAATACCTGAACGCGTTGAGGCTCTTACTCCTGAACTAACAGGCTCACTCGGCGGGTCAGTGCGCAGCTTTTATCTTTAGACTCTTTGTCGATTGAAAAAAATCAAATTGACATAACATATATGCTCAAGAGGTGTTTATGACGGATAAACATACAAGAAATTCTGCTGATTCTGCGGGGGCAATCACTCCAATTAAGGCTCAAGTCTTTGCATCGGATAAAGTTCGCGAAACTTTCTCGGCAGGAGTAGCGGCCTTGGAGCATACCGGCTTTGACGGCAAGATCGTTTTGGTTGATCCAAAAGATATTCAATATGATGAATTAAGAAATTCCAGTATTCAGGGCATTATGGCCGGATTTCGGAGAGCGTTGCCGCCAGATGATCCGAGCCTCGGCGTTATTCAGAATGCCTTAGAAGTTAATATTTACGGTGATTCTTCTTCTGATCTTATCAATCCTCAAGCTGTCCAGAATAGTGTCAATAATTTTGCACATCTGTTTCATGAGATGTCGGCCTTTTCTGTACCACAGTTAGTTCCTGATATAGGGCAAAATCTTGTGGTAATTTCAGTCGGAGAAATCAGTGATGTGCGCGAGTTGTATACCAAGGCAATGAAGCTGCAAGGACGAGATATTCCTCTCCATTTGTCGGGAACTGATTCAGAATATCATACATTTTCATTGTTGCATGAGTTAGGACATGGTCTTCGAAATATTGAACTTGCTGCACATAATCGTAATACAGCTCAAAATCTTGTTCTAACCAATGAAACAGAAGCCGATTCAATTGCTCTTGATGCTGCTCGGGATCTCAGAGAAAGAGGTCTTGGAGGTATAACTGAAGCGTTTGCGCTAGATGTGTTGGCCCTAAGGTCGTATTTCGCTGTAGCTAAGGAGGAAGTTGGTTTTCTCCCTCGAGATAGGGCAGGACATGCGACTGCAATTGCTTTGCCGGACGATCCCGAACACATCCATGTTCAACGTGTGCCACTGGAACATAATATCCGTATACAGCGTGAGGTTCCGGGGCAAGATATTCCTGAGAGCGTGGAAGCCCATAAGGGATTGCATGATAAGATTAACGCGGAAATTGGACGCGTTTTTGCCAGAGATGCCATACAGATGTGGCGTAAAATGCATAACATTGATCCTGAAAGCAGCAAAGCAACGGGAAAGATTTCTACGAATGACCTCTTTCCTGACGACATGAAACGTTCGGTGTTCATGTATTTAACTTTGGGGTATATTCAAGAAAAGGGCAAATTTGTAGACGGTAATAAAGTTCTAGACCATTTATCCCAACATGACGAAGAGGCTTTTGTGCAATTGGGAAGAGTGCTTAGACTGTCTGATCACTCTCCTGATCTTGTTTATGGCGCTGTCATGCGTTTATCTTCTCGAACTGATTTAAGTGAATTAGAAAAAAAATATCTCGATCAATATCAAAGGGCCGCTGAGCGCTTGGTTCCGGATTTAAAAAATCAACCAGTAGCCAAACATGTTGCCGGGTATGTTTATGATGATAAGGCTTTGAGTCGAGAAATCAGTTTGGCCCAGAACTCAGTAGATACAGGTTCCAAGAAGCTTGAGGCTTTTAGTCCTCCAAGTCCTGCGGTTCGAGATATTCTGGATATGAGTACTCCCAAGAAATAAGAGCAGGAGCCTCTGTCTTTCCTATTCTTTTTTTGTTTCTACAATTGCGTAGCCGCTGGAGAGTTTATAGGGCTGTT
The DNA here is from genome assembly GCA_020442425.1 of Alphaproteobacteria bacterium. GTDB lineage: Bacteria > Pseudomonadota > Alphaproteobacteria > Micavibrionales > Micavibrionaceae > UBA1573. The sequence continues at coordinate 7,757 of JAGRKB010000037.1, forward strand.
CGTAGAGAACGTGGTATGGTTTGGTTTCCAGTTCATTTTTGCTGCGAACAAGAGCTATTCCGTTCGGATTGTCATTAAACCATTTTGATAGTTCATCGGGCTGGATTTGTTTTACAGGTCGATTCAGGCGCGCCAGAAATCCAAATTCTCCGTGGTAGTTCCGTGTGAAGGCCAAGGGGTGAAAGGCCTCGTTTTGTGCTAGTGTCTGCTTATCAATTTCCATGATTTTTTCCGCCAGAGGCGTCAGATTATAATTGGCAAAGAAACTTTCTTTTGCGGCAATCTGGAAGCTGACCATCATGGCGGCCATAGAGAGGGTTATTGCTACAATATTCTTTATTTTGCTGCGATGTGCTGCGATGGATACTCCAAAAATAAAAAGAGCAGCCAGAGAGGATGGAAGTAATGCCATTTGAGAGAAGGTCTCTTCGATATGCTTGTCGCCTTCGATCATACCCCCTATTTTGTTTGCAAACAAATTCATGATGATCGGCAGGGCAGCGAGCAGTAAAGTCGTAACAAGAACCGGAAGGCTGTCGCGTTTTTTCCATTCATCAGGTGCGTTGAGGAAGGCTCCTGTAAAAAACAGGGCCAGAGCCGGCAAGATCGGGATCAGGTAGTGGACTTGTTTTCCCGAGATCAGGCAGAAGGAGACAAAGACAGGAACGGCCCAGCAGAACAGGAAGCGTTTTGCGGATGTTGCGTTCGGGGCTTTATCTTTGAGAAATTGTTTTGCTCCTGACCATAAGGCGGGTGAGGCCAGCCATGGAAGAGTGAAAAGCGGCACGAAAGTCAGGTACCAATAGATCGGGCGTTGGTGGTCGAATGCTTTGACCATACGGCCTGCGGTCTGACCCCAGAAGATTTTATCCGCGAATTCTTTGCCGCCTTCTATGGCTGCGGGGATTGCCCAAGAGAGCGCTATTGCTGCGCCGAGCAAGACTGCGCCGATGAGGGGTAGGATTGTTTTTTTGAGCTGGGCTTGAGGGGCATTTATCCAAATTTTCGCGAGGAGTAGGGCTGTTCCGATATGCAGCAAAATAACAGGGCCTTTGGTAAGGACGCCAAAGCCGATGCAAAGCGCGAGAAGAAGTAAGTGCTTTTTGCTGCGCGTGGTCATGTAGTCCCAAACAGCGGTTAGGCCTAAAATGGCAAAAACGCCTAACAACAAATCGAACATGATTAGGTTGGAGTAGATGACAAAGGGGAGGCTGCCTGCCAGAAGGGCTGTCGTCAAAAGAGGAGCTTGTGCATTGTCGGGAAACAGGCGTGTTGCAAGGCGGGCAGTAGCCAGCAAAAAGGCAAACGCTCCCAGATATGGAACAACCATTGCTGCGCCTTGTGAGACACCGAAAATAGCCCACATCAGGTTAATCAGCCAAAACAGGACAGGCGGTTTATGGTGGTAGGCTTCGTGGTTGAGGGACGGGAGCACGTAATTGCCCGATTGGTGCATTTCCCACGCCACTGTTAAATAGCGTGTTTCATCGACCGGAAAGAGCGGGCGGGCCAATTGTGCGGCAATCATCAGGGCCAAACAGATAAAGGCCGCCAAGAGCGCCGGCTTTGTATAGATATTTTGCATCGGAGAAGTTTCCATTGTCCTTGAGGGTTTTTATATGTCTGCTTTGGCTGCAGATTGGGCTTCTAATTCTGCTTTTGCGACCTTTTTCGGGTGGCGATAGATCAGATATATATTGCGGAAGTAGATAAACAAGCCCGCTGCTTGTCCGACTATAAAGACAGGATCTGCGCGGTGGATGGCGTAAATCAGCAAAATTGAGCCTCCGGCAAGCGAAAACCACCAGAACAGGTTCGGGATAATGGATTTTTTGACCTTTTCAGAGGCAAGCCACTGGATCAGAAAGCGGGCAGAGAACATGGCCTGGCCGATAAAGCCTATGGCAAGCCATAATCCGTGGTCTTTTGCGACTTCTTTTGCGACTTCTGCGCATTGTTGGGCGATTTCTGCGGCACTCATTATTTAACCTCTTCAATCGAGATTTTTTTCGGGGCGCGGGCTTTAAGCCATAGGACACCGAAAATATCGAAAATGCCAGCCCATAGACGATCCCAGAAGCCGTATTTGGATACGCCAGCTTCGCGAGAGCGGTGTGATACGTCCACCAAAGCTATTGTCCCGTGTTCGCGTAAGAAGAGTGCCGGCAAAAAGCGGTGCATGTGGTTGAAGTACGGTAGCATCAGAAAATCGGCTCTACGGAAGAGTTTCAGAGAGCATCCCGTGTCACGTACACCGTCTTGGAGGAGCGTACGGCGGATGCCGTTGCCTGTTCTTGAGGTGAATTTTTTCAGTAAGGAGTCAATGCGTTTCTCGCGCTGTCCTGCGACCAATATCATATGGGCTTCAGGCGTTTCTGTATATTTATGGTAAAGTTTTGGAATGTCTGCCGGATTGTTTTGCCCGTCTCCGTCCATAGTTACAATTAGTGGGCCTGTCGCATAGATGATGCCCGTGCGGTTTCCAGCGCTTTGGCCTGCACGCGTCGAATGGGATACCAGACGGATTTGCGGGTATTGTTTTTTCAATTCCAAGACGACATCGGGCGTTTTATCGGTGCTGGCGTCGTTGACAATCACGATTTCCTTGATTGGGCACTGGTTTGAGGCTTCCAATATCTCGGCTATCAGCGAAGCAGCGTTTTCGGCTTCGTTGAGCATCGGGACGACGACTGAAATGTTATTGGGTTCCATGGTGGGCAACTTAATGTTTTCGGCGCTTTCTGCCAAGCGGAAAATTAGGGGCAATCAAATTCAAGGATATCTGCTACATTGTGTCCAGTTGCTTATCAGCAATTGCTCATTTAAAAGCGTCTTTAATAAGACATAGTATTGAAAGGATGTTTCCATGAAGATTGGTGTGATCGGCTGTGGGCAGGTTGGAGCCAGTAGCGCTTATGCTTGTGTTTTGAAAGGGGTCGGGACTGAGATTGTTCTGGTTGACCGCAATTCGGCTTTGGCCAGCGCTCAGGCCGAAGATATTTTGCACGCAACGCCGTTTTCTTCACCAATTCCAGTACGTGCGGGACAGATTGAAGATTTGCACGGAGCGGGAATTGTGGTTATCGCGGCAGGAGCCGCTCAAAAGAGTGGTGAAACCCGTCTTGACCTTCTGAAACGGAATGCCGACATCTTTTCCGATATTATTCCGAAGATTTTTAATGTGGCCCCAGATGCCGTTTTGTTGATTGCCAGTAATCCTGTTGATGTGATGACGCAGATGGTGGCGTCTATTGCTCAAAAAACCCATGGGATCCATGCTTCAAAAATAATTGGTTCCGGAACAATTTTGGATACGGCCCGTTATCGCGCTCTTTTGGGCGCGCATTTGGGGATTTCTTCGCACTCGGTTCATGCTTATGTGCTGGGAGAGCATGGGGATTCTGAAGTTTTGCACTGGTCAGGGGCTTTGGTCGGGACGATTCCTCTCACCAATTTTGCTGCACAAGTTGATGCTCCGATTACGCAGCAAATCAAAGATCAGATTGATGAAGGTGTGCGCCGTGCGGCTTATCGGATTATTGAAGGCAAGGGCGCAACATGGTTCGGGATCGGGGCCGGAATTGCGCGTATGGCCAAAGCAATTGTGCGCGATGAAAATGCTCTTTTGACATGTTCAACCCCGACAAGCGGCTTATTGGGACGTGAACAATCAATTTGCCTTTCTTATCCTCGTGTCATTAATCGTCAGGGGGTTGTGCGCACCCTTGTTCCTGAAATGAATGAGGGTGAGTTGGAATTGCTCAAGAAAAGCGCGGAAGTTCTGGCTGGGGCTGCGGATGATATCGGCGTGTTGGATATCAAAAAGGGTTTGATTGCGGCTTAGACACTGATTCGTATGTTGTCAGTTGGCATGTCATTAGGAATACGCTATTTATAGGCCATGTTTTTTGAATGTAGTGCCATTACGATTACAGAAGCCGGAATTTTTACGAGCTTGTTTCTTGCGGGATTGTTTGGCGGGCTAACCCATTGTGCGTTTATGTGTTCTCCGTTTGTGGTTATGTTGCAGCAAAAGACTTTGGGGCGATTGTCTTCTATCCTACTACTTCCCTATCATTTGGGGCGGATGACGACTTATGTTGCGCTGGGGGTGTTGGCTAACCTCTTTTTGAACTATGCCTTCCCCGTTTCTCCGCTTCGTTATGTGGTGGCGTCTTGTTTGCTCGCGTTTGCGGGGTTCCTATTTTTAGTGCAGTCAATTCCATTCTTGGGAAAATATTTCCCGTTCCTTTTAAAAGTGCATCTTCCTATTCCGTTGCGACCTTTGCAGAACGTTATGTCTAAATTATTGGGGCAAAATTCCCCCCTGCGACTCTATGTCGTAGGAGTCATTCTGGGTTTTTTACCGTGCGGTTTGGTTATGGGTGCGATGATGGCTGTCGCGACTTTGGAAGAGCCAGTTAAGGCGGCTCTAGGGATGGCGGCGTTTTGCCTTGGAACCATGCCTTCGCTTATGGCAATTGCAATTTGCGGCAAGACCCTTGCGACAATTTTTCCCATGCAATTCAGGCTTTTAACGCAGTGGGTGGTTGTGCTAAATGGTATCGTGCTTATTGCAATTGCGGGGTGGATTCTACCCAAAATGTAGAATTAAGTCTTTCTAATGTATTTTAAGCTCGTATTTCCGGAGCCTTCCGGAGCGAATTTTTTCTTGGTGAAAGGGAATTTGGTATGACAGCAACAACAAGTGATGTAGCCCCTCGCTATAACGACGATGTTGTACGGCTATTTACGATAGCCACCGTATTTTGGGGGATCGTCGGTTTTGCCGCCGGTGTGTTAATCGCCCTGCAACTCGCATTTCCAGCTCTGAATTTTGAGCCTTATCTTAATTTCGGTCGCCTGCGTCCGTTGCACACCTCTGCGGTTATTTTCGCTTTCGGCGGGAATGCTTTGTTCGCAACGAGCTATTATATTGTACAGAGAACCTGTCAGACCCGTCTGTTTAGTGACGGTTTATCTTTGTTCACGTTCTGGGGATATAACTTCTTTATCGTGATTGCGGCTCTCGGGTATGTGCTCGGTGTAACACAAGGGAAAGAGTATGCCGAGCCTGAATGGTATGCTGATTTGTGGCTGACTATTGTGTGGGTTGCTTACTTGTTGGTGTTCCTCGGGACCGTTATTAAGCGTAAAGAGCCTCATATCTATGTAGCGAACTGGTTCTTCCTCGCTTTCATTATTACTGTTGCTGTTTTGCATATTGGTAACAATGTCGAGATCCCTGTGAGCTTGACCAGTGCCAAGAGCTATCCTGTCGTATCAGGCGTTCAGTCTGCTATGATTCAATGGTGGTATGGTCACAACGCTGTGGGATTCTTCTTGACCGCCGGTTTCTTAGGGATGATGTATTATTTCGTTCCAAAGCAGGCCAATCGTCCGGTTTATTCCTACCGTTTGTCTATTCTTCACTTCTGGTCTTTGATCTTTATCTATATCTGGGCTGGTCCTCACCACCTGCATTATACTGCTCTTCCTGACTGGGCGCAGACTTTGGGGATGACATTCTCCATTATTCTGTGGATGCCGTCTTGGGGTGGTATGATTAATGGAATGATGACCTTGTCCGGTGCTTGGGATAAGCTTAGAACCGATCCGGTCTTGCGCTTTATGATTATCGCAGTTGCTTTCTATGGTATGTCTACCTTTGAAGGTCCGATGATGTCGATCAAGGCTGTGAACTCTTTGTCTCACTATACTGATTGGACCATTGGTCACGTGCATTCCGGTGCGCTTGGATGGGTTGGTTTCATTACTTTCGGTTGTTTGTACTATTTGGTGCCGAAACTTTGGGGACGTGACCGCTTGTACTCTCTCAAGCTTGTGAACCTCCATTTGTGGATTGCGACCATTGGTATCGTCATTTACATCTGCGCGATGTGGGTGTCAGGGATCATGCAAGGTTTGATGTGGAAATCATATGACTCTATGGGATTCCTTGAATATTCCTTCGTTGAGTCTGTGGCTGAAATGCACATCTATTATGTCTTGCGCGCTATGGGTGGATTGCTCTACCTCGCTGGCGGCTTGATCATGGCATATAACTTTATCAAAACCATTAAGGGAGATGTCAGACGGTCTGAATATCCTGAAATGTCTGCTCAAAAGGGTACGGAGGCCTTAGCCTAATGTTACATCATCACGCTAAACTTGAACGTAACTCCATCTTGATGCTGCTGTTCGTCATTGTGACAGTGCTCATCGGTGGTATCGTTGAAATCATCCCTCTGTTCCGCTCTGAAACGGTTATCGAGCCGGTTGAAGGTGTGCGTCCTTATACTCCTTTGGAGTTGGCAGGGTTTAACATCTATATCCGTGAAGGGTGCTATAACTGCCATTCGCAGCAAATTCGCCCTTTGCGTGACGAAGTTGCCCGTTATGGACATTATTCGCTCGCTGCCGAGTCGATGTATGACCATCCATTTCAGTGGGGCTCTAAACGGACCGGCCCTGATCTGGCTCGTGTCGGGGGTCGTTACTCTGATGACTGGCATGTCGCGCACTTGGCGGATCCTCGTTCTGTGGTTCCTGAATCCATTATGCCGACTTACTCCTTCCTGATGAATAATCAGGCCGAGTTGAATGACATCGGTGAGCATATGGCTGTTTTGAAAATGATCGGTGTTCCTTATACAGACGAGCAAATCGAAAATGCCTATGCTGATGGTATGGCTCAGGCTCATACAGAAGATCTGGACGAGAATGTCGGAGGACTTCTGGAGCGTTATGGTGATACCATCAATGCCCGTGTCTTTGACGGCAATCCGTCTATGGTTTCTGAGATGGATGCTTTGGTTGCTTATCTTCAGGTTCTTGGGACAATGGTTGATTTCTCCGCAGCTCAATCTGTCGAGCCTGCCGGTGAAGTTGCTACAGAATCCTCTGAGTAGTCGGGAGTCGTTATGAATTGGTTGTTTGACCATGCGCCTATGATTGGTTTGATCTTTTTCGTCGTGTTTTTCACGGTGATGACAATCTGGTTGTATCGGCCAAGCAAAAAGAAACATTTTGAAAATTTTGCAAATATCCCTTTCTCTGCCGAACATGGCGAGAAAGATCGTAAGGAGGCTCGGGATGAGTGATCAGCACAATAAAGATATCGACCATATTACCGGCGTTGAAACGACCGGACATGAATGGGATGGTTTGAAAGAATTGAATAACCCTGCACCTCGTTGGTGGGTTTGGGTCTGGATTGCGACAATCATCTGGTCGATCGGCTATTGGGTTATTTATCCTGCTTGGCCCACTCTTTCAGGAAACACAAAAGGAACTTTGGGGTATTCCCAATATACAGAACTGGAAGCGTCTCAGGCTGAAATTCTTGCGCGTCAGGATCAGTATCTTTCTTCTTTTGAACAGGCTAGCTATGACCAGATTGCCAATGACGAAGAGCTGAACGCTTTTGCTTATGCCGGTGGGAATGCCTTGTTTAAAAACAATTGTGCTACCTGCCATGGTGCCGGTGGCCAAGGCGCTGTCGGGTATCCGAACCTGACGGATGATGATTGGTTGTGGGGTGGTGAGTTGGCTGATATTGAGCAAACCATTCGCTACGGTATCCGTTCCGGACATGATGAGGCTCGTATTTCGCAAATGCCGGCTTTTGGTCGTGACGAGTTGTTGGAAAAAGAAGAAATAGAATCTGTGGTGGGTTATGTTTTGTCTTTGTCCTCTGATGAGGGGGCTGATGCTTCTTCTGAAGGTGCTGAGATTTTTGCCAATAATTGTGCGTCTTGTCATGGTGAAGATGCTAAAGGTGGTCGTGATTTCGGTGCGCCAAATCTGAGTGATGCGATTTGGCTTTATGGCGGAGATCGTGAGACTGTTTATGAGACCGTTTATAATTCCCGTTCCGGTATTATGCCGAATTGGGAGGGTAAGCTGGATGAAAATGCTATCCGTCAGTTGACTGTTTACGTTCATGGCCTTGGTGGGGGTGAAGGTGTCGGTGCTGTTGTTGAGGAAGTTGCCGAGATTGCTCCGGACGTCATTGAAGATCCAATGTCTGATGCTATCGAGGCTGTAGAAAATGTTGTGGAAGAGGTTTCTGAAGAAGTCTCTGAGGTAACAGATTCTAGTGTTGACGCGTCCGCCGAACCTTCTGTAGAAGAAGGGGTCGAAGAAGAGGCGGTCGAGGATGACACAACAACCGAATAATCAGAATTTACAAGATCAAAATGGTTCCCCGTCACAGAATGGCGAGGGAACCATTCAGTATTTTGCAGCTCAGGAAAAAGTATATCCGAAGGCGGTTGCGGGGCGGTTCCGTTTCTATAAATGGACAGCAATGATTGTTTGTCTCGCTATTTACTATCTTTCGCCTTTTATACGTTGGGATCGTCCGGGGGATACGCCGGATCAGGCTATCCTGATTGATCTGCCATCCCGTCGAGCGTATTTCTTTATGATCGAGATTTGGCCTCAAGAAGTTTATTATATAACCGGTATCCTGATTTTTGCGGCTATTACCTTGTTCTTTGTGACATCTCTTTTGGGGCGTGTGTGGTGCGGGTATTTTTGTTTTCAGACGGTTTGGACTGATCTTTATATGAAGGTCGAACGTTTGGTTCAAGGAGATCGCAATGCCCGTATGAAGCTTGATAAGGCTAGTTGGTCATTCGAATGGATTTGGAAGAAAGCTCTGACCCATTTTTTCTGGCTCTTGATCGGGGTATTTACGGCTGGTGCATTTGTCTTTTACTTTAATGATGCTCCAACGCTAATTCAGGATATTTTAAATCTGCAAGTGTCCTCGACGGTATTGGCGTTTGTATTTGGTTTGACTCTTTCGACCTATATTATGGCGGGTTTTGCTCGTGAGCAGGTCTGTACTTATATGTGCCCTTATGCTCGATTCCAATCAGCAATGTTTGATCGGGAGACATTGATTATCGGTTATGATGAAAAGCGCGGTGAGCCGAGAGGTAAAAAGCGCGGCGCAGATAATCGTAATCATTTGGGTGATTGTGTTGATTGTTCTTTGTGTGTCCAAGTTTGCCCTATGGGGATTGATATTCGAGACGGGTTGCAAATTCAATGTATTGCTTGCGGGCTGTGTGTTGATGCTTGTGATTCTGTTATGGAGAAGGTGGGCGCGCCGAAAGGACTTGTTCGTTATGACACCGAGCATAATCTCGAGCTGAGAGCGCAGGGCCATGATCCTGAGCTGCATTTGCTTCGTCCGAGAACTGTATATTACACGATTCTGTTATCCCTTGTCGGGTTATTGATGCTGGGGTCTTTGCTGTTCCGTCCTGTGATGGAGATTCATGCGATCCATGATCGGGCCCCTTTGTTTACTCGTCTGTCTGACGGGTCTATCCGCAATGGGTATGAAATTAAAATTTTGAATAAAACTCATGACGAGAAAAGTTTTGCACTTCGGGTCGAGGGGGTTGCGGGGGCGCGGTTGGCCGTTAAAGCTGCTGACGGGTCTACGATTGATAATTTAAAAGTTGAACCGGATAGTGTCGGTCATTTCAGAATATTTATGTCTGTTGATAAGAAGTCTGCGGTCGCTGTTAAGGGTAGCGCAGAAATTACTTTTCATGCCGTCGATAATGTGACGAAAGATAGTGATGAAGTTGAGTCTGTCTTTATCACACGTGCCGGGCATGACTTATAGGATTTGAGCAAAGTTCACAAGGAAAGTTTATATGGCAGAGGTTGTTACAGATCACAGAAAAGCGGTAAGACCTTTAACAGGGCGCAAGTTTTTTCTCATTGTTCTAGCTTTCTTCGGGATCGTGATGGCGGTGAATGCTGTCTTTATCTCTTTGGCTCTTAAATCCAATCCCGGAGTTGTGACCAAGGATTATTACGAGCGCGGTATTCATTTCAACGATACGCTTGAGCAAGCTAATTACCAAAAAGAACTGGGATGGACGGGCGAGCTGGATGCGTCATATTCTGCTTCGCGAATTGTCTATCAGTTGAGAGATAAAGACGGTGATCCTGTCGCGGGTAAGGCTGTCCATGTGAGGATGGTGCGTCCTGTGCAAGACGGGTACGATTTTGAAATCATCTTATATGAAGGTAAGTCCGGCGTTTATGAGGCTGATTTTTATCCATCCCTGAAAGGGAATTGGGAGGCGCATATCTCGGCAACTTCCGAGGGTGCGCGCGATTTTTATGATTTTATTCTCTTGAATATTGAATAGACAGGATCGAGGCTTATCCTTAACTCTATGTCACAAGAACTCGTACAACAGGATTTATCGGCTTATGTCGAGATTACCGAGAAGGGAAATTATGCTGTGACCTTGATGGTTGATGGCGTTCATTGTGCTGCTTGTATTCAAAAAATCGAATCTGCTGTTTCTCAATTGTCTCCCGTATCCTATGTGCGGTTGAACTTCTCAACGAAAAGATTGAGAATTGAGTGGAGTGGGGCTTCCGAATTTTCTAACAAAATTGCACAAGCTGTTTCAGATCAGGGATATAAAGTTCATCCCTATGACCCCAAAGCCATTCAGGCCGAAAGCGATGAGGAAGAGCGTCAATTGCAATTGTGTCTTGGTGTGGCTGCATTTGCTATGGGCAACATCATGATGATCTCTGTGGCTTTGTGGTCATCTTCGCTCGAGGTTATGGGGATTGGAACACGTGATTTGATGCACTGGATTTCCGGATTGATTGCTATTCCGAGTGTTTATTATGCCGGACAACCGTTCTTTCGTTCTGCTTGGTCGGTCTTGAAACAGGGTAAAGCCAATATGGATGTCCCGATTTCATTGGGCGTTTTGGGGGCTGTCTTGGTCAGCATTTGGCAAGTGGCTACTCATGGAGAGGATGCTTATTTCGATTCTGCCGTCATGCTTTTGTTCTTTTTGCTGATCGGGCGGTATCTGGATTTTCGTGCGCGTCGTAAAGCGCGTGGGGCGGCTTCTGATTTACTGGCTATGATGGCGGGGACGGCTATTCTTATTCAAGATGACGGATCCCAGAAATCTGTACCTATTCGGGATTTGAAGGAAGGAATGACTGTTCTTGTTCCTATGGGGCAGCGCATTCCCGCAGATTCTATTGTCCTTGAAGGGGCTTCGGAGATTGATACATCTCTTGTTACCGGCGAGACTTTGCCGCGCGCTACCAAGGTTGGTGAGCAAGTTTATGCTGGGACTACCAATTTGTCTGCTCCTTTGAAATTGAAAGTTCGCTCTGCTGCCAATGATTCTTTGTTGTCCGAGATTGTGCGTCTTATGGAGAAGGCCGAGCAAGGGCAGGCAAAGTATGTTCGGTTGGCTGATCGTGCCGCAAGATTTTATACTCCTGCTGTTCATACCTTGGCTGCGGCTACTTTTTTAGGCTGGTGGATTTTAGGAGGTGTTGATGTTCCTCATGCTATCTTGCTTGCGGTAACGGTACTTATTATTACTTGCCCCTGTGCGCTTGGTCTTGCGGTTCCTGTTGTTCAAGTGCTCGCTAGCGGACGTTTGATGAAAAATCACATTCTGGTCAAGTCCGGTGACGCTTTGGAGCGATTGGCCGAGATTGATACTATTTTACTTGATAAAACCGGAACGCTTACACTCGGCAAGCCTGTTTTGGTGAATGGGAAGGCTGTTCCGAGAGAGCAGATGCAGTTGGCAGCTTCTATGGCTGTGTTTAGCTTTCACCCTTTGTCGCAGGCTTTGGTTAAGGCTTATGAAGCGATGACAATCGGCGGGAAGTCTCCCGAGATGGTCGATGTCGGGTCTGTTAAAGAATATCCCGGTCAAGGACTTGAAGCATATTATCAGAACAAGCGCTTACGTCTCGGGTCTTGTCATTGGTGTGGTGATCGCAGTGCCGGAAGTCATACATCTCAGGAAATTTGGCTCGAGATTGACGGGACACCTGCCATGTGCTTCCTGTTCGAAGATCAATTGCGGCCTGATGCTAAAGAGACGATAGCAGCTTTGAAGTCTTTGGATATTCGACCCGTTCTGATTTCCGGAGATCGTGAGGAAGTCGCTCGTCATGTGGCGGCTGAACTTGGTATCGAAGATGTTCGGGGGGAGATGACCCCTGTTGATAAATTTTCCCGTATGGAAATTTTAAAAAAGGACGGGCACAAAGTGGCTATGATCGGTGACGGGTTAAATGATGCGCCGACTATTGCGGGGGCTGATGTTTCCATTTCTCCGTCTTCTGCGATTGATATGACACAAAATGCTGCCGATATTGTCTTTATGGGCGAAGGGCTTGGGGCCGTTGTTACGGCTTATAAGACTGCCGTTTTTTCGAACAAGTTGGTGCGCGAGAATTTTTTGCTGGCTGTTGCCTATAATGTTGTGGCGGTTCCCCTTGCTGTGCTCGGGTTTGTTACGCCCTTGGTTGCGGCAATTGCGATGTCAGGATCTTCGCTGATTGTTATTGCCAATTCATTTCGTTTGACCCGAATGCGCTAATTCTTTTATTTTTGAGGCGCATGGCTGATCTTGAAATTCATTCTTCAGTCCATTATGATTGCCGCATGGATGTTTTAGAATTTCTTATTCCTTTGGCGTTGTTGCTGGGTGGCATTGGGCTTGTCTTTTTTGTCTGGTCAATCAAGACGGGGCAGTATGATGATCTGGATGGGGCTGCTCATCGCATTCTGATTGATGATGATGTTCCCCCTCAATCAACAAAGCGTGATGATTCTAGTCCAGATCGCGGAGAATAGATTTTATCTCTTCGCCGTTCCAATCTGTATCGCCGACGATTTTATGGGCTAGTGTTCCTGTGCTGGAGATAATAAGGGTTTCAGGTAGTTTGTAAGTTTGAAAGATATCGGCGGTGATCTTTCCCTTATTGTCTTTTGCAACAATAATGTTTTTGTTTCTTAAGGTTTCTTTTGTCTCGGGAGATTGTTTTTCAAGGAATCTTGAAATGGCTTCTTGATTGGTATCACTCGAGAGAAAGAGAATGGTGATTTCCGGATTGTCTTTTGCCAGTTTGACAAGCTTCGGGAATTCTACAACGCAAGGGGCACACCAAGTTGCCCAGAAATTCAGGATTAGCTTCTCCCCCCTGTTTTCTGACGTGCGGAATAGTTTTCCGTTGATGTCTGTGATTTCAAAATCGGGTAAATGTGAAAGCGGAACGCGCTCTTGTGCTGTGATTGGAACTGATTTTATTTCCGGTGGAGAAGCATTGTCCAACCACAAGGTTAGGATTGCTCCAAGAAGAATAAAGATAATCAAGATGGCTGCGTTTTTCATGCAAGGGTCTTTTTTCTAATAATTAGGGAGAGGGTTGTAATAAGACCTGCTTCGAGAAGTGTGAACAGGCCTAATCCCCAAAACAAGCCTTCGGTAAAACCATAGGAATGGAGGCCGACACCTAAAAGATTGACTCCAATCCATGCTGTTCCCACGATGACTGACAAAAAGGCATAGCCCATAGTGGCTTGAGTGCTTGTAAATTGGCCAGCGATTCTGCTGTGGATGATCCAGACGAGCCAGAGAACAATCAGTAAGGCTCCGTTTTCTTTCGGGTCCCAGCCCCAGAAACGCCCCCAGGATTGATCGGCCCAAATGCCGCCGAGAATTGTTCCTGTTGCTGTAAACAAAAGGGCTGTGATGGCTAGAGTGTTTTGAGCGTGTTGAAGGTTCTTTATAATGTCTTTGGTCAAGCGTCCGAGGGCTTGCCCTAAAAGCAACATGTGAGCGATGACAGATGTTACCAGACACCAGCCATAGCCGATGGTGATACACAGAACATGCGTTGTCAGCCAGAATTGCGTATTGAGAACGGCTGATAGAACTTTCATATTGTCGCCTTCATCTGCCATAGAAAGTGCCAAAAGTCCGATCGTTGTGCCGACAAAGCCCGCGCTGAGTAACCCTAACAGGTTCTTCATTCTCCATTCCATGAGAAGTGCAAAAAGTGGTGCGACGAGGCCTACAAACAGAATCGATTCATATAATGTTCCGACCGGTGGGCGATTTAAGACAATAATTCTTGTGCATACTCCGCCTGCCTCTAGTGTAATGGCTATGATTGCGGCGAAGATCGAAAGCCAGCTCAAGGATCTCTTGTGATGGAATGTGATTGATGCGAGAGCTAATAAAAAGGAAAAAGCATAAAAAATCAACGATGTCTGGAAGGGCTTGATTTTGTTATACAAGAGTTCCGGTGTTGTCTTTATTTTTGCCTGATTCAGTAGAGACTGTGTTGTCTTGTTCCATGTCGTTGTGTCTGTTTCGCGCCAGCTTTGTGCCAGTAATTCCCATTCTTTGATAACGGGGCTGCTCTCCCATGTGGCTTGGCCTGATTGAATTAGTTCCCATGGCGCGAGATAGTCCCCGTCATTTATAGGCGACGGGATGACCCGAAAAAGGCTGTTTCCTTCTGCTGCTGATTCAATGGTTCTGATTTGTAACCCAAGTATGGCTATCCTTTGTTCCTTTTCCGAGTAGGTTTCCGGATTGTTTCCTTTGGTGTCGATTATATTCCGAATTGAATCTTCTATATCGATGGCGTGTTTTTTCAAGACAAGGTAGTTGACCGTTTCCGGGTTGATTTCTTCTTTGTATTGGTCGGGTAAATCGACATTGAGTGGCAATAATAAAGAGAGAGAGCGTAGAAGTTGCGTATATTCCAAAGCATTTTCATGAAGCGTTAGCAGAGCAGTCTGTTCACTCGAGAGGTTTTGTTTCGGAACATTGATAAGCTGTTCAACCGTAGGGAAAGTTTTTTGCAGCCCTTTTGTTAATTCTGTGAAGGCATAAAGGGGCTTTTTTCTCTCTTCCAATCCCATCAAGTGACGAATTTCCGAATTTTCAATTTTAAAAATTCTATCATTGCTGGCTGTTGCCGGATCAAAGACAGTGTGCGCGAGCCATGTGGTTGCATCTTGATGTTCGAATGACTGTTTCCCTGAAAATCGTACAAGTTCTGCCTGAGCGAAGGTTTCGATGGGTTTCAAGCGACCTTCGTGCATGATGGGTAGCGCTTTGAATTTTTCAATAGAGAGCGGCGATATTTTCTGCTCTTGTGCCCATACAAGATTGGACACGTATAAAAAAGAGAGGGTCATCAAGAAGAAAGCGAAGAGGAAATGTTTCATCTTGCCGCCTCTTCTTTATGCGTTGACTTTTTAAGACCGGTCAGGCGAATGACTAGATGGATGATTAAGCCTAGGGCAATAATCAGGCTGGCCAGATAGGGGAAAATGCGACCCTTGTTATTAACAACAGCCAGAACGGTGTGAGGTTTGTCACCGTTCAAATCGAAGGAAGACTGGTAGAGTGTAAAACCCCGATAGCGCAACGGTTCGTTCATCTCGATTTTTGCCGGAAAGTTATTGCCCGTTTCTTCGTCTATGATTTTTATCCATGAAGTGTAGGCGCTCGCCATATCTGTTCCCGGGTGCATATCGCGCTCAAAGCGTATAAGTTTGACGGCAAATGGAAGCGGACGTTTGGCGCGCTCCAATTCTATGGTTATGGTTTGTTCGTCATCAATATCCAGTACGGGAGGTTTCGGGAAGCCGACGAAGGTTAGGTATTTGCCGTTGATATCTTCATCCTTTGCTCCGTTTATAGTGAATTCAATACCAGTTAGGTTTTTTTCATCCGTCGAGTCTGCTGGAGCTTTATTCAACATCATGCGGTTGCCGGGACTGTGCCAGCCTTCCTGCTCGCTCTGAGGTCGCATCGAAATGCTGCAATTGAAGCAGTATTTGTCAATGGTTAGAGTCACGGGCATCGTTGGCAGTTCGATCCGTAGTGCATCATGCAGATTTTCGTGCGGGATTGTTACGAACGGCCTGCCTTCTGTATCATAAACCACTAAATTTCTGCTGTGGTAATCTTCAACGATGTTGCTTTGGTCTCCTTGGCCAACCATTAAAAAACCTTCTTGGGAAGTGAGGGCTGTCATTACGCCGCCAAATACCAGAAGCAAAACGCCAAAGTGCGAGAGGATTGAACCGGATCTTTGCCAAGACCATTCACTACGGAATAAAAATTTACAGGTCAGGTTGACCAGAAATATCCCCATGATGGTTAGACCCGCCGGAATCGGAATGGTGAACGTTTTTGGGCCAATCCATGTATAAAAAGATCCGAAATATTCTTCTTGAGCCGCGTAGAGCCCTATATTTTTTTGTGCAACCGTCCCGAGTATCAGGAGCGCCATCATAAGCGGCAATACCCAGAACAGTATGTCGGGTCGTGCGAGCCTGAGGCCGATTTTTTGCAGGGATGTCCAGATTGCTTGCATGGGCAATATTTATAGTCTTTTCACTTAAACTTTGTACATCGTTATTGCGCCCTATCCTAGATTCACTAGGTGTCGTCCCTTGTTTCTTGTACAAAAGTTAATTGGCTTGACTATAGCCTATTATGCCGCAATTTCAAAGATGTATGGTTCTTATATTCGTCAGTGTTAGTCGCGCTCATAGATCGGAGTAGGCTCTTTGCTTATTCCTGTGACCGGGGCAATGGAAAATCCCGGCAAACGTGAATATTCTGCTTTCTCATGTGGTAATACTCCGACAGAAGCCGATTCTCCTACCACCAGACCAGATCCGTCTTTCAAAGAGGCGGTCAGAAGATAGAAACCTTTCAAATCCATGTCTTCGACATAGGTGAAGGTGTCTAAAGATTTTGCTTTATCAAGCGCAGCCTGATTGGTAAGCGGCTGGCTGTCAATGTTCAAGATTGAGCCCATATCCGCAGTGGTGGTTAGGGTAATATTTTTCTGGATCAAGGCTTGGCGGACATAATGATCCAGAGCCAAATCCTGATTGGTGACAGGCGCTGTGGTTATGATATTAATCGCGGTTCCGTCTGTCGGGAGGACTGTGCTTAAGCCATCGACAAGTTCGAAGACAGCGCCTTGCCAAGCAGCAGTATTATCAGCCAGCTTGTTTGTATCTTTAATTTCGGCTTCTTCGATCCATGGAGAGCTTGGTATAGGGGACGTGATTTGAGAACTGTCTTGATAGCTGTAGCCTTTGGGAACCCACTGGTTGGAAATTTGGGGGGTACAGGCACTTAGAGTCGTCAGAGATGCTGAAACGAGTAGGCCGGTCAGGATACGATATGTCATGGAGTCCTCTTTTAAACGGGCAGGGGCAAGTCAAATTATAGTGCGCATAGTCTATCAGGTCTTTTTGTTTCCGCAAAGGCTTTGGTTTGCATATCTTATTAAGAAAGAATGGATTTATTCCGCCGCTTCGGGATTGTCGTTTATTTTTGCGATAATATTGGTTGTGCTAAGGCCTTGAGTTAAATCAATCAATTTTACTTCGCCACCATAAGACAGGACGGTTGGGACTTCCGGAATGGAGTCGAGCGTGTAATCTGCTCCTTTGAAGTATATGTCGGGTTTTAGATGCTGGATCAGCTTTTTAGCAGTTGAGTCGTCTCCGGCCTTTTCGGCTCCGAAAAAGACAACCAAATCAACTGATCCTAACGCTCCGAGGACGGTTGCTCTTGCATCTTGCGTGTTCACCGGACGGGCTGGCCCTTTCAGCAGGCGAACGGATTGATCGGTATTCAGGCCAAGAACCAGACGGTCACAATGGTTGCGGGCTTTGTTCATGTAATTGACGTGACCTGCGTGTAAAATGTCAAAGCAGCCATTGGTGAAACCGACTTTAAGGCCGCGCGCGCGCCAACGGTCAACTTCTTCCAAGGCTTCTTGCCAAGTGCAAACTGGAGCACTTCTGGCTCGGTCAAGGGCAGAAAAGTCGCCTGAAGGTGTGATTTCAAGCTCGTGATGAGCATCTGTTAAAGCGTCGATTAGTTCTTGCACTCTGATGGGGGCCGTTCCGACTTTACCGACGACAATGCCACCCGCAATATTGGCTAGTGACGCGGCCTCCAGTAATGCTGCGCCTGTGGCCAGACTCGCCGCAATTGTTGCAATAACCGTATCGCCTGCACCGGACACATCAAATACTTCACGGGCGTGGGTGCGAAGGTGGTAGGGGCGTTCGAAGTTCTCACCATCTTCTTTTTGCGCAATAATACTCATGCCGTCCTGAGATCTTGTTGCGATTACGGCTTTCACTCCGGATTGTCGAATCAGGCTTTCAGCGGCTATGACAATTTCATTGTCTGTTTCGGTTGGGGCATTATTTGTTGCTTCTGCCAGTTCCTTGCGGTTTGGTGTGACCAATGTTGCGCCTTTGTATTTCGAATAATCGGCCCCTTTGGGGTCAACCAGTACGGGGATATTGTGAGCGTTTGCTAGAGATATAGCTGTATTGATAATTGTTTTTGTCAGGCAACCTTTGCCGTAGTCCGAAAGAATCAAAGCGTTGGCTTCGGGGATTTTTTGCTGCAGTTTTTCAAGTATTTCTGATTCCAATGCTGCAGTAATCGGGGCGGTGACTTCTTGATCTACGCGCAGCATTTGCTGATGCCCCGAGAGATATCTGATTTTAACTGTTGTTGGCGTTTGGTCGCGGATTACCAAAGATTCCCCTGTGCCTCCGGCGGCTTCGACTAGGCCTTTGACAATTTGTCCCTCGCGATCATCTCCGATAATAGCGATGATGTCGGCAGGACAGTTCAGGGAATATAGGTTGGATAAGACATTTCCTGCTCCTCCGATCATGCGGTTTTCCTGTTTGGCTAGAAGAACAGGGATCGGACTTTCAGGAGAAATACGGGTTACATCACCGCGTACAAATCTGTCGAGCATTAAATCTCCGACAACCAAGACTTTGGAATTTCTTATTTTATCCAATATAGTCAATAGGTTGTCTCTATTTTGCGGGTCTGTTTTGGGCGTGCTCATGAATTCGCATGGTCCTTATGGCCAATATTTAAGGGCGGTCGGGTTTGCAGTCTTTCTCTTCCATTGGAAAGACTATAAAATTCTGTCTGTTTGGCTCTTTTCCTCGTTTTTAAGGGGATTTTCCTAGAGCTTTCTTAAGAGACTTCTTACATGGCATTTATGATTTGTCAACTTTTCCCGTGTTTAATGGGAAGAGAGGGATTTTTATAAGATCTCTCCGTAAAAAGCCGAAAATCGGCGCGTTGAACAGGAAAATTATAGTTTTCTCATTTTGGTATTCGTCCTTTGAGAAATGTTGGGTAAACACGATAGGGTTAGTATAAATGCCTCATAATATGTCAAAAGACACTGTCCATCAGGGAGTGTTGCGGCAATTCAAGCGCTATCTTTTCCGAAATCGATTCGGAGATGTTCTTGTTCATCGAGGAAAGCTGGATATTGATCAGCTGCGCCATGCTTTGGCTGTACAAAAACGTACAGGAGATAGCCTTGGAGAGATTTTGGTGTCCAGAGGCCTTATTTCCCGATGGGATTTGCGGACTACTCTTGCAATCCAGACTTCTATTCGTACTGTTGTGACCTTGGTTACTCTGAGTGCCGGTATTATCGGATTTTCCGCAAAAATCTCTTATGCCGGAAATCTTAAGGATATTCCTGCTACGATTACTTTGGCTTCGGTTTCTTCCGAGCAAATTGCAGGGGTTTATAAAACCTCTCTTTTCGGGACGGCCGAGCGTGCCTCTACAGATTTATCTGCGTTTACCAAGTGGAGCGATATGTTCGAGCGGTTCCATCGTGATGTAAGCCGTGAATCCTCATCCAAGGTTATCCAAGACTGGAAAATGGATATTTCCGATTTGCGGGGCAAGAGTCTTGTCGATATGGCTGATGGGGTTAATAATCTCATGAATAAGGTGCGTTATATCGGCGATAGTAAAAATTGGGGTAAATCCGATTATTGGGAGACTCCGATTGAATTTTTAACTCGTGGCGGGGATTGCGAAGATTTTGCAATTGCCAAATATGCCTCGTTGCGTGCTTTGGGTGTACCAGAGCATTTGATGCGCATTGCGATTGTAAAAGATATGCAAAAAGGTATTCCTCATGCCATTTTGATTGTTTATACGGATCAGGGGCCTATGATTCTTGATAATCAGATCAAAAAAATGGCCAGAGCAAGCTCGATTTTTCATTATAAGCCGATTTTTTCGATTAATCGCTCGGCTTGGTGGGTTCATACCGATCAATCTGTCGGCGCAACCCAGATTGCCTCCGCGTCACGCTAGATGCTTTAGTCCTTTAACATGACCATTAGATTTTCTATCTTTTCCAGATAGGCCTTTAACTCAGCCTTTCCTTCTGCTGTGATCTTGTAAGTAGTGACAAGGCCTTGGGAGATTAAGATATAGTCGTTCTATTTAAGAACAGGACACATCTGCGAATGAAGCCGTTTTTCAAAAAACCTCCTCAAAGTACCGCTATGTACGTTGTCGTCGGTTTTTTAAAAAGCCAGTCATTCTCGATCGGTGTCCTGTTCTAAATAAAAATGACTATAGATGGTTTGCCCAGTCTTTTACTGCGAAATGGTGCTTTTTGGGCTGTGGATTAGGGATGGCATCAAAGTCCCATTTATAGGGAAGTCGATTGTATGGTTTGGTGTGACAGCTCCAGCGGAGCGCGCCGTATCCTGAAGCTAGGCGGTGCCCGACCCAGCGCGTGTCGGTTATGGCTCGTGGTTTGTGTTCTTCGCACAACAAGGCTGAGGCCCAAAATCTGACAAGCTCTTCATTGCTAAATTGTTCTATGAGATAGCCGTGATAGGATTTTCCGCTGCGATAATATTGTATTTGCTCCGCTAACTGGCCTAGATGCCTTCGCATAAGTGGGCGCGGGTCAAATTTCATGCTGGTGAGGGCAAAATCTATCATTCCTATGTGAAATTCATCCCCATTCTCTGCATTAATGCGAGATTGAAGGGCAATTTCCTGACCTTTTTGCAAGTGCGCCAGTTGATCTGCCAGCCATTCAGGCGTGACTCCTTTTGCCGCGATCTGAAAGATCTCCCTCAGACCTTCCTGCTGCGGAATATAGGTATAAATCGCAAACTCAAGTAAAGCGGCTTCACCCCATTTCTCTCGGATTTGGGGGATTAGGGCTATAGGATGGTCAACCAATTTTTTCGGAGGTATCGGCATTCCTTATACTTAAAGGAGCAATACAGAAATTGCCATATTTTTCTTGTTGATGGACTTACTCCACCCATGCCACGCGCAGGACGTTGGTTGAACCCGGCGTTCCGAATGGTACGCCTGCTGTCATGACAAAGCGTTCGCCTTTTTGGGCGATGTTTTCTTTACCGATCATTTTTTGAGCCATTTGCACGGCCTCGCCAAATGTTGTCACATTGTTGATTTTTAAACTAAAAATTCCGTAGGACAGGGTTAGGCGTCTGGCTGTTGCCATATTTTGGGTCATGCAGACGATTTTAACCGCCGGGCGTTGGCGTACGGCTCTGAGGGCTGTACCGCCAGACGTGGTGTACGTGACAATGCATGCGGCATGTATGTCATCAGCGACTTGATCTGCAGCGACCGTGATAGCGTCTGATGCATCGTTATGGCGAGTGTCCGGGTGATCCGCGTCTATAATTGAGCGGTAAATCTCGTCTTTTTCCACGCGTTTGCAAATTCGGCTCATTATTTGGACAGCTTCCAGAGGGTATTGCCCTGCGGCTGTTTCTGCCGAGAGCATCACGGCGTCTGTTCCATCAAAGACGGCTGTGGCTACGTCGTTGGCTTCGGCACGGGTCGGCGAAGGATTCTCGATCATAGATTCAAGCATTTGGGTGGCAACAACAATTGGCTTTCCAGCCATGCGTACAGTACGTACGACTTTCTTTTGCACGACAGGGACTTCTTCCGGTGGGATTTCAACGCCTAAATCTCCACGCGCTAGCATGACACCATCTGCCTGGGCGATCATTTGATCGAGATATTGTAATGCGGAGGGTTTTTCTATCTTGATCATGAGAGCTGCACGCCCTGCGATCAATTTTTTGGCCTCAATGACGTCTTCGGGTTTTTGAACAAAGGATTGTGCTATCCAGTCCACACCCATTCCCAAGGATGCTTCCAGATCAATACGGTCTTTTGGGGTTAGGGCTGCAATCGGCAAAATGACCCCGGGGACGTTAAAGCCTTTATTGTTGGACAGGGTGCGTCCCGCCTGAATTTCTCCGATTAGGAACCCATCACCTTTTTCTACGATTTCCATACGGACTTTGCCATCGTCGAGCAAAATGTGCGAGCCAACGGTCATGGTGTTGATGACTTCAGGATGAGGAAGGTTTACCCGTGTGTTATCTCCCAGATCTGCGTCGAGATCCAGACGTAGCTTTTGTCCGATGGTCAGTTCAATTTTCCCGTCTTTGAATTTTCCAACACGTAATTTTGGACCTTGCATATCTGCAATGATGGCGATGGGGCGACCGGTTTCTTTTTCAATCTTACGGATCATTTCAACTCGGGATTGGTGATCTGCATGCTCTCCGTGACTGAAGTTCAGGCGGAAGACATCAACGCCAGCAAAAAACAATTTGCGGATCATGTCTTCGGTGTTTGATGCAGGGCCTAGGGTGGCCACGATTTTGGTCTGGCGATCACGGATAATATTCAGAGAATCTGATGACATAGAAAAACCTTCCAAATTAAAGAAAATGCCTGCCAAATTATCCTGTTTAGGAGCCTCTTTACGGGCTTTTTTTGCCTTTTCTTTGACGGGCGGATGTTTATAGTAGGGCAATATAAACCAAGAGGATTTACTTTCAAATGTCTGTTTCTTCTTTGATCACATTAAAAGATCAAGTCGTTACTGTTTTCGGTGGTACGGGCTTTATCGGCTCTGCTGTTGTGGCCGAATTAATGCAAGCCGGAGCCAGGGTTCGGGTTGTCACTCGTCAACCTCAGGCCGCTTATTTTTTGCGCCAATATGGAAACGCCGGGCAGGTGGTTGCTGTCCCGAGTGTTTTTAAAACGGCCCATGATCTGGCAGAGGCAATCAAGGGCTCGCATATGGTGGTGAATTGTACGGGTGTGCTTCTTGATAAGAAGAAGGTGAGTTTTTCCCATGTGCATACGGATTATCCGCATTGGATTGCGCAGGCTTGCCGTAAATATGGTGTTGCCCGTTTTGTTCATTTATCTGCTTTGGCGGTTGATCGTTCTAAATCAGAATATGCTATCAGTAAACTTTCCGGTGAGCGTTTGGCTATGCAGGATTATCCGTCTGTGACGATTTTGCGACCAAGTGTCGTTTTCGGTGCAGGAGATAATTTTATCAACAAATTTGCTAGTCTTGCGCGTGTTTTGCCTTTTTTGCCGTTGTTTGGCGGGGGAAAGTCGAAGTTTCAACCCGTTTATGTCGGGGATGTGGCAAAAGCCGTCGTCAAGGCTTTGCAAATGCCTGCGTCCCAAGGAAAAATTTATGAGTTGGGTGGACCGGATATTTTGACCTTCAAGCAGATATACAAGAAGATTTTTGAGCATACAGGATTGAGGTGTGGAATGATTTCTATTCCTTGGTGGATCGCTAGAATTAAGGCCTTCTTCTTTTCTATTTTGCCGACCCCTCCGATCACAAACGACCAGATTACCAGTTTACAAACTGACAATGTTGTTCAAAGTGGAGCTTTGACTTTGAGAGATTTGGGAATTGACGCGACCGTTATGGATGCCGTCTTGCCGCGTTATTTATCCCGTTTCCACTATAAGCGATAATTTTTAATGAGGAATGAGTTCATGAATAAAATTTTAAAAATGCTTGTGCTTTGTGCCGTTGCTTGTGGTATTTCAATTCCTGCAATGGCCGGAAACGAAAGCATTGTTGCTGTTGTTAATCAGAATGTTGTTACGGCTTCAGATTTAAACGCGCGGCTTAATTTGATTGCTGCGTCGACCGGATTGCCTCCGTCAAACGAACTGAATGCCAAGCTGCGCCCTCAGGTTCTGGATATGCTGATTGAAGAGCAGATTAAATTGCAAGAAGCTCGGCGTCTGAGAATTAATGTTTCTGATGAAGAAATTGAGCAAGGATTTCAGACTATTGCTCAGCAGAATAATATACCGACCGACGTTTTCAAGAAAGCGCTGGCTCAACGCGGTATTAAAATGTCTACGATGAATGACCAGATTGAAGCACAAATTTCTTGGACAAAGATTGTTCAAAAGCGTGTGCGCCCTCGTGTAGAAGTGAGTGATGCGGATATTGATTCTGAACTGGATTTGATGCGCGGTAACTCAGGAAAAAACCAATATCGATTGGCAGAGATATTTCTGCCCGTTGCGGATGGGGTAAAGGCAAGTGACGTCAAATCGGTTGCTCGTAAATTGTCGGATCAGTTACAGCAGCAACCTGATGCGTTTCCAAAAGTTGCCCGCCAATTTTCTCAAAGTGCAGGAGCCGAGCAGGGTGGACTGATCGGATGGGTTTTTGGTTCTCAAGTTGCAGAAGAGGTCGAGAAAGTTTTACCAAGCCTAGAAAAAGGGCAAGTGTCTCAACCGATTGAAGCGGCCTCCGGATATTATATTTTGATGATGATTGATAAGCGTCAGATTTCAGAAGAAGCTTTGCCCAGTCGTGATGATGTGATGCAACGGATCGGAACACAACGTCTTGATCGCGCGCAGCGTCGTTATTTGATGGATCTTTATTCCGCGTCGTTTATCGAACGAAGACTGTAATCTATATGGCTGATCTTCCCCCGCTTCGTGAGGTTATCCGTGCGCATGGTTTGCGCGCGGAAAAAGCGTTGGGGCAAAATTTTCTTCTTGATCAAAATATTACCGATAAAATCGTACGTCTTTCAGGGAAAGTTTCGGGAGTTCATGCCGTTGAGATTGGCCCTGGGCCGGGCGGATTGACACGGGCCATTCTTGATTCCGATATGGCGCAGTTGATCGCCGTTGAATTTGATAAGCGTGCCGTCGGAGCGTTGCAAGACCTTGTTGATGTTTATGGGGCTGAGCGGTTTCAGATTTTAGAAGCGGACGCTTTGGAGGTTTTGCCTTACGATCTTGTGCCTGCGCCGCGCGCCGTGTTGTCTAACTTGCCTTACAATATCAGTACCGTTTTGTTGTTGAAGTGGTTAGAGCATATTCGTACGGACAAAGATGTGTACGCGTTTATGTCGTTGATGTTCCAAAAAGAAGTCGGTGATCGTATTTTGGCGCAGGTCGGAACCAAGGCCTATGGACGGTTAAGCGTTATGGCGCAATGGTTGTGCACAGTGAAGCGGTTGTTTGATTTGCCGCCGTCTGCCTTTACGCCGCCGCCCAAAGTCAAGTCATCGGTGCTTCATTTTGTGCCGAGGGCTTTGGGCGCTACGGCTCCTAAATTCGAAACCATGGAGAAATTATTGGCGGCAGCGTTCGGGCAACGGCGCAAGATGATCCGCGGGTCGCTTTCTGATTATGCGGCGGCAATCGAGCAGGTCGGGATTGACCCGACCCTTCGTGCAGAGGATGTTCCTGTTGCGGATTATGAAGCTTTGGCCGTGGCTTTTGAGGCTTTAAGCTCTCCGTAAGCCCATTCAAGCCATGGACAGAGGGCTTCGAGGTCTGATGTCTCAATCGTTGCGCCTGCCCAAATACGGATACCCGCCGGAGCTTTTGCATAGCCTGCGATATCATAGGCCACGTTTTCTTTATCGAGCATTTTGACCATGTCTTTGATCAAGGCTTTTTGCGTGTCATCGTTAAATCCGTTGAACCACGGGTCTGTGATTTTCAGGCAGACAGATGTCCGTGAACGAATGGCTTCAGTTTCAGGCAGGAAGTCAATCCAGTCGGTTTTCGCGACCCAGTTTTCAAGTGCGCCGAGGTTGCTGATGCAGCGTTTTTCCGTGCCTTTCCAACCGCCCAAGCTTTCTACCCATTTCAGAGCGTCCACACAGTCTTCTACCGCTATCATGGACGGGGTGTTGAGCGTTGCGCCTTTAAAGAGGTCTTCGTTCAGCTCGCCTTTTGAGGTCATGCGGAAGATTTTCGGCAGAGGACGGTTCGGTTTGTAGGATGTTAGGCGTTCAACGGCACGCGGTGAGAGAACCAACATCCCGTGGGCTGCTTCTCCGCCCAGAACTTTTTGCCATGACCATGTCACGACATCGAGTTTTGACCACTCCATTTCGTACGCGAACACGGCGGAAGTCGCGTCACAGATGGTGAGGCCTTTGCGGTCGGATTTAATCCAGTCGTGGTTTGGGAGGCGTACGCCTGAAGTTGTGCCGTTCCATACGAAGACAACGTCACGGTCGGTATCGACTTGAGATAAATCAGGGATTTGGCCGTAATCGACTTTGAATTGGCGGACGTCTTCGATTTTGAGCTGGTTTACAACATCAGTGAGCCAGTCACCCGAGAAACTTTCCCATGCGAGGCAATCTACGCCGCGTTCTCCCAGTAATGACCATAGCGCCATTTCGACGGCTCCTGTATCAGATGCAGGTACAATTGCGATACGGTAATCGGCAGGAATATCCAAAAGCTTGCGGTGAAGGTCTATGGCTTCTTGCAGGCGGGCTTTCCCGATTGAGGCGCGGTGAGAACGACCCAGCAGCGCGCCTTTTAAATTCTCCCAAGACCAACCCGGACGTTTGGCACATGGGCCTGATGAAAAATTCGGACATTGTGGTTTTGCGGTTGGTTTGGTCATGGTGTCTATCCTCCGTTTGAGGAGGAGAGTTTAACACTGTTTTATGCGAGCGCGAATAGACTATTTATAATGGGTGGAGGAGATGGGGTATTCTCAAGGGCCTTTATAAAGCCGTGATATCCCATACCGTTGACATGTTTTTGCATCGTGTTATAGCCCCTAATATAAGGGGAGAAATGCGCACATTCACCGTCAGTTAGAGTTCTGTATGTTAGCCCAAAGCGGTGGAGTTGACCTTCTACATCTTCCAAAAGTTCAATAACGCTTTTATGTGCTGTTTGAGGTGAGTATGACGCTTGTACTCTGAAGAGAGTAGCTAAATCGGGTATTCTTCCGAATTTATATATTGTTCCTTCTAAGGCATTTGTAGTTTCGGGCAAAGACCAGTTTGGTTTGTCCGGTTGTCTTAATCTGTAGGTATATCCGTCGTAGGAGTAGTGATACGATCTTTTGAGTGAGACTGCGGCTAAAACCTGACCGCCTTTGTCAGTGATGGCGCTAAATAGGTTAGCGACTGTCGTCCCTTGACAGTAAACGTCATCAACGATGATGAATAAACGACGCGCCTCTCTGCTTTGCCATGATGTCAGAATGTCTCTTGTGACTTCGTCTTCTTGATCAAGAAGATGGGATTGTCTGGTCGTGAGGGTATTGATGAGTTTTTGTTTTCTTGTTGAGCTGCGGTTCAGATTTTTTTTCTCATAGAATCCGTGTGCGAGCCTCCAGTCTATTTGCGGTAGCGCTTGTCCAACTTGTTCTAGAAATTGTGTTGCGGGGGCTACCATGTGGTGTGGTTTTCCGTCTATCCATCTTGGTAGTTTGTGCGGATAGATAATCGTGATCTGTAGCTTCCCGTCTGTTGATACTGATCTGAAGTCGTGTTGCAAACTTGCATTTAGAGCGCGTTGTAATTTTTGCGACGACTCATAGTCATTTTTCCATTCCGTTACAGCCGGAAAAGTTTTCGGAAATGCGATGCGCCAAAATGGAGGATGTACCGATATCATGCATCGGTTATAGAATAATCTTCCATGTTATGTCAAATTAATTTGGGCTATTTCGTGGCTTTGAGGGTGTTGGCCATGAGGCAGGCTATGGTCATGGGGCCGACACCGCCAGGGACGGGGGTAATGGCGCCTGCGACTTTGACGGCGTCGTCAAAATCCACATCTCCGCAGAGTTTTCCTGTGTCCAGACGATTAATGCCGACATCAATGACGATGGCGCCAGGTTTGATCCAGTTGCCTTTGACCATTTTCGGGCGGCCGACGGCTGCCACAAGAATATCGGCAGAACGGCAAACTTCGTCCAAGTTTTGTGTTTTTGAGTGCGCAGTGGTGACAGTTGCATTGGCTGCGAGCAAGAGTTGCGCCATTGGT
The DNA here is from genome assembly GCA_020442425.1 of Alphaproteobacteria bacterium. Lineage (GTDB taxonomy): Bacteria > Pseudomonadota > Alphaproteobacteria > Micavibrionales > Micavibrionaceae > UBA1573. Next base: position 35,590 of record JAGRKB010000037.1, read on the forward strand.
TTTCCGAACAAGAGTGAGCGGCCTATGACAACAGCATTTTTTCCTGAAAGATCGATATCTTTCAGACCCTCCCCCTTGCCCCCTCCCTGAAGGGAGGGGGAAGTTTTATTGAGGGCTTCGCGGATTAAAAGCATCGAACCTTGTGGGGTGCAGGGAACCAGTCCATCCAGTCCTGCGACCAGTTTTCCTATATTGGGTATCGTCAAGCCATCGACATCTTTTTCAGGGGCAATGCGCTGCACAAGATTATCTTCATCCAATCCTCTCGGGAGCGGTAATTGCAGCAAAATTCCGTTGACGCTAGTGTCCGAGTTTAGGGCATCAATCACGGCTGCGATGTCTTCGTTGGTGGATGTGGCTGGCAGGCGGTGTTCGATAGAGCGAATGCCTGCTTTGGCGCAAGCTTTGATCTTATTGGCGACATATACATGGCTGGCGGGGTCGTCTCCGACCAGTATGACCGCCAAACCCGGCGGGGTTGCCATAGAAGCCGTTTGGCTCGCGATTTCACCTAAAACCCGATTTGAGACGATTTTTCCGTCAATAATTTGTGCTGTGTGTTCCATGAAGACGGTTTTAGACATTTTTCTCAAGAATTTCAATATTTCATCTTAAATAGCCCCTTAAAAGCCGTTTTGTGTTGTGCTATAGAAGTGCTATGCCAATTCACAAATACCCATTCCTGATCGAGCTTGGTTCCGGTGCCGCAGGGCGTTGGAAGCTCTGGGTTTTGTTTTCTCTTGTGGCTCTTGTTGCGGCTTTTGGAACGTGGGTTTCAGGACAGTATAAAATCGGGCGTCTTGATGCGCTCAAGAATCGTTACGATCAACCGATTGTCAATTTTGCCAAAAGTCTTTCGTCTTCGCAGAAACATACTTTGGAATATGATTTATTGGAAGGGTGTCGTCAGAACCAGATCGGAACGTGGCTGCAGACGACTGATGCTCTTCATTTTCGTGGACCCATGACCGGTAATCGTATCGAGGTTAGTCTTGATGATCATAAAGCTTTTCTGGATTTGAACGGCAAAGAAATTTCAATGTGCGTTCAAGGCGATATTGAGGATTTACAGTTTGATATCGGTTCTATGGTTAATACATGGGCTGTTGTTTTGCTCTTATTGTCCTTTTGTATCGGTGTTTGGGCTTGGGTTTGCTATTATTCTCAGGTTATTTGTGCTCATACCTCCCGTAATGTCTATGCAGAAACTTTGGAGCGTGGCGCAGATGTTGATGCTCAAAATGACTCCCAAAATAATGAAGCCGGATCACAAGATCCGACTCCTTCCGATCAGTCCTAAGCTTTATCAGCCGATTTTTCTTTACTAATAATATCCGTAGTAGCCATGGAAGAAAATTCTAGCGATGATAGAGGCTAGAATTTGTAAGGCGATAATGACTACAATTGGTGAGATGTCTATGCCGCCAATGGCAGGAATGTATTTTTGAACCGGTTTCATCACGGGGTCTGTGCATTTTCGTAGCAAATCAATCAGATTTCTTGCCTTAGGATTTCTGATGTCCAGAACTTTGAAGACTACGAGCCAGCTTATGGCGACCTGCAAAATTATAATCCATGTATAGATTGTAATTGCCCACAGAAGAAGTTGGCCTAATAAATACATATGAAACTCCGTTTTTTACTTGGTTTTGGGTATCCTACAATTTATCTTGGGGGCTGACAATTTGTTAATGTTGCTTCGTTAAACTGGTTGGAGTTCAATTTACCTGCTATGAGGTTGGTTTTGGCTAATTCTAGGGTTTATTCTTGCGCTTTTGCGATATTTGGGGCCGTTTTGATGTTTTCGGGTATTGCTCAGGCAGATTCCTGGTGCAAGTCTGTTCAGGCTCCTCATATCCATGTCAAAACCGATACTGATTCTGTTCGGTATGATTATTCCAAATCCGAAAAGCAGTTGAATAATTTCAATATTGATACGGTTAATCCTTATGGTGACAATGTTATTACCGATGTCGGCGGATTGATGGAAGGCCGGATCAATATGGGGCAGCGTATGAAGTACGGAACCCTGACCAATACGCATACAAATGAAATTTGTTATTGGTACACCGAGATCACTGTGACGCTGCATATTAGCCCGACAATTTATGTTGCCAATGAGTTTCCCAAGGGAACCTGCAAGCATAATGCTATTCTTGGCCATGAGCACCAGCATGTGATGATAGATCGCGAAATTGTCAATAAGTACGCTTCGCAAATCGGGAAGGCATTGTATGAAGAGGTTAATGCCCGAGGGGTTTACGGGCCGGTCTCTGTAAACAAACGCGCTCAGCTAGAAGCGACTTTGAAGAATCGTATGGAAAAACTTTTGACGACTTATTCCGATAAGATGAACGCAGAGCGGCGTCAAAGGCAGCAGGCACTTGATAGTCTCAATGAATATGAGCGTGTGAACAAGGTTTGCAAGTAGTTGTCAGATTTTTTCCATGAAAAACAAACCCGCAGCGAGGAGGAACAAGCTGCGGGTTGAATATCAAATAGATGGTCGGTCTATTTTGGTGTTTGGTGATAAGCATTCAGTGCTGAAACAATCAAATTCTTATCTTCTTATAGAATGCCCTATAAATGTGGCTAAAGTTTGTGCGATGCGTGCCTTAATCGTGCCATATTTAAGGTGATCTTCTCTATGTCAGTGCTTTCTTAATGATTTTTATGTATTTTCAGATAGTTAACACTCGTCAATTGTTTGCCGAATCGGCTAAATTGCGACAAAATGATCAGAAAAATTGATCAAAATATTCAATAGGGAGCCAAAATGAGCCACAAAATCAGACAATCTGCCGATCATATCTGGATGACCGAGCCGGTTTTGTTTCATTGCAACAAGCAAACTATGGCGACCAATACCTATCAGAGTGATGATCCTCCTGATATTGAAGCCGTACAGGCAGCGGCTTTAAAAGAGTTTCATGCTTTTCGGGATCGTTTGGTGTCTGCAGGGGTCAATGTTACCACTGTTTTGGGGCATTCTGATTCTCCTGATGATATTTTTCCCAATTGGGCCTCGACCCATGAAGACGGGAAGGGCGGACGCTTTATCGTTTACTATCCGATGCTAAATGAAAATCGCCGCATCGAACGCCGCCCTGAAATGACGGCTTTGCTTGAGCGGCAATATGACGTGGCTCTGGATATGAGCCATTATGAAGAGCGGGATTTGGCTTTGGAAAGCACTTCCGCCTTATGGATAGACCGTGTGCATAAGGTTGCTTATTCTTCACACTCTGCGCGTGCCAATCAGGATTTGGGTCGTGAATGGTGTGCGTTTATGGGCTATCAATTTGTTCCGTTCGAAACGCGCAACCATGCCGGCAAGCCCGTTTATCATACTGACGTTATGATGTTTATCGGGACCGAGTTTATCGGTGTTTGTCTTGAATGTATTGTGCCGGAAGATCGGGCGCGGGTGCGTGCATCGTTAGAGGCGACGGGGCGCGAAATTATCGAGATCAAAAATGAACAGCTTTTGGATTTTTGCGGTAATTGTCTGGAAGTTGTTGCGCGGGACGGAACCAAAAAACTTGTGATGTCGGCATCTGCCTATCAGGCCTATACGGATGAGCAGAAGGAAAAGTTTTTAAAATATGTTTCCGAGATTGTGTATTCCGATTTGACCACTATCCAGAAATATGGCGGCGGCGCCGCCCGTTGTATGATGATGGAGATGTTTTAGGGGTGTGCTGTTGCAACCAAAGGATACTTTCCTGAGGAACGGACATTCGAGGAGCGAATTTTCTCTCCTTCGTATTTCAAATGTACCACGCGCAATAATCTATCGTCGTCATCGAAACTATCAATGTGCCTAAATCCTGCGGATCTTGCGCTTGCAACAAGTTGAGATGGGGTTGGTTTAAAGGAGTTTATTACACTATTCCTAAAACCTCCTTTTATATTGAAGCGTCTTCCTTCAATAGTAAAAGAAGCTCCATCTTTGCACACTACTGTGTGACAAATAGCGCGAGTTCTTCCGAAAGGTTCGATAATGACAGGTTCATGTGTGAAGATTTCACGAATTTTCTCTTTAGTTAGATCGGTTTCTAGTAGATCTGGAATTGTTTCGAGGGCACCAATAATAAAGCGTGCGTGTTCAGGCCCCTGATAGGCTTGTAAACTTTGTTCTTTACTTCCAGTATCTATTGTTACCAAAAGCTCACCCTGATTGAAGTAAAATCTAGCGGCATTATGAAACCGTCTAGTCAATGCTCCTCTAAGGAATTTTCCTGACCTTCCTTCCTGAGCTTCCATACAATTTATGTCTGGTAAGGAGGATATATTTGCGATGGTGCCTCCTAGAATCATACCTAGAACTCTACCGCTAATTTTAGGAGGGTTTTCTGGGGCTTCGAAGTCTTGTTCCAAAAGGGTAATAGGAATATCTGGGCTAATTTTTCTAATCCTGTCGTGTGCAGCTTCATTTAGTCCAACTTCATAGTCAATTAGTGTAATGCTGTGCAGTTTTGGATTGTCAAGAAAAGGAACTATTTTGTCTCCAGTTCCGGCTCCAATTTCAAAAAGAGAGGTTACTGAGTGACCGTTGCTAATAAAAGAATTGTGAAGAGCTGCGATTCTTTCCAACACTTCTTTTTCTCTTCGCGGGTCTGCAAGGTAATAGTTTCCTCTTCCGTCTGCTGAGGCTCTTACAATATCAGTCCAGTTCTCAGGATGAAAGTATGCAGCTCGGTCTAGGTGACCACCTCTTTTGTAATCAAAGAAGTCAAATACATCATCACGTAAGTTGTCACGAAATGCATCTATGGGACTTTTTGCTGACATTTTTTTTAAACCTTCTACTACAAGCATTATTTGTTGTTCTTATTATTTGTTGGTTGTAGTGCTATATTCCAGAGTGCCATAAATTGAGATTTATAAGCTTCAGCTATCGCTGGAAAATGATGTAAGATTATAACAGGCTGCTCATCAAAAACAAAAATTGCGAGTTTCTTCTCAAAAACATAGAATGGAATGGAGTGAAAGAAAGCTTTTGGTATCCATTTGTATTCGGCATATTCACTTGCTGCAAAATTATTATCCCCCTCTTTTAAAAGAACTTTATATTTTACGTTCTTTAATGAGGATATCCTGTTCATATGTTCACTCGCGGTGTCGCCCGCCCATTTCATAAACATATTTTCTTCTACATTTGAAATGCAGACTTCCCCTGACCATTCAGAAATGGTTTTATAGACGAGGTCAAAGAAATCTACGAAACCATTTCTTCCTCTAAAAACTTCGACTTCAACGTTTTTCTTGCGAATTCCGTCGTTAGGAAGGAACTCCACTCCAGTATCTTCAAATGCTTTTTGGATTAGGTGCAGTGTTGAGTCACGTGGCTGAGTCAGGCCGTTTTCGATGCTCCCTATGGAAGTCGAAGAAATGCCGGTGCGCTCGGACAGGTCTCCTTGTGACCAGTTCAAGATTCCGCGCGCTCCGCGTATCTGGGCTGTTGTAATCATGCCAATCCTAAATTATTTGCTTGGGACTTATGTTTATCCCAACTTTGTATAAAGGGAAAGAAAAAAATAAGCAAGCAAAATATGACAAATTGGAGTGATTGTCATTCCGATTTGTTAATTTGATAATACGTCTATGAGAGCAGCACGGCTGCTCTGTTTTCTGGATCCCGTTCGTGCGGGTTCGGCCTTGCCGAACGCCAACGGGATGACGGCGCTTAGAGGAGCCCATCACGGCGAAGCAGGGCGTTCGGGTCGGCGTCCCGCCCTCTGAAATTGCGATAAAGAACAGCCGGATGCTCTGAGCCGCCTTTTTCAAGTATTTCAGTACGATAGCGACATGCTGTGTCTTGATTATACAGCCCGTCTTCCAAAAAGGCTTCAAACGTATCAGCATCCAGAACTTCGGCCCATTTATATGAATAATAGCCGGCTGAATAGCCTCCCGCGAAAATATGACTAAAGGAGTGCGACTGTGTGCCGCCCATTCTCGGGAAAAATCGGAAGTCTTTCATGACTTCGTCTTCGAATTCCGCGATGTCGTCAATTGATTCGGGATTTCTAAGATGCCATTCCATGTCCAGTATGGAGTATCCGGTTTGGCGAATACCCATCCAGCCTGACATAAAGTTTTTGGCTGCACGCATTTTCTCAATTAATTCTGCCGGGATTGGTTCACCCGTTTCATAGTGGGATGCAAAGCTGTTGAGCGTTTCACTTTCATATAACCAGTTCTCTTGCAATTGTGAGGGAAGCTCTACGAAGTCCCACAAGACGTTGGTTCCAGATTGGGAAGCGTAAGTTCCTTTCGCCAAGAGACCGTGTGTGGCGTGTCCCATTTCGTGAAAGAGAGTCTCAACTTCTCCGAATGTCAGAAGCGGTTGTTTGTCTCCCGTCGGTTTTGTGAAGTTGCAGACGATAGCCACAACAGGACATTCGACTTTTCCGTGATATAATCCGCGATCCCGATAAGAGGTCATCCATGCCCCCGGTTTTTTGCCTGCGCGCGGATAAAGATCTGTGTAAAAAGTTCCGATGAAGTCTCCGGTTTTTTTATCAGTGACATCATAGGCTGTAACATCTGCATGCCATGTCGGTAAATCTTTTGCCGGAGTAAAAACTAGACCAAAGAGTTTCGAGAAGTGGTCGAAAGTTCCTTTTAAAACGCTATTGAGCGGAAAGTAGGGGCGTAAGTCTTCATCCGAAAAATGATAGAGATTTTCTTTCAGTTTTTCAGAATAATAGCCTACATCCCAAGGCATTAAATCTTCTATGCCGTCTGTTTCTTTGGCAAAGGCTTTGATGTCTTCGAGATCTTTGAGTGCGCCAATGCGGTATTGCTCTTTGAGGTCGGTCAGAAACGTCATTACCGTTTCGGGCTTTTCTGCCATGCGGCGCTCTAGTGTGTAATGCGCATGTGTTTCATATCCCAAAAGCTTTGCACGTTCATTTCTGAATTTGACAATTTTCATTAAGGTTTCTGTGTTGTCGAACTCATCTCCGCAGGCGCGTGCGCTGAAGGCTCTCCAAATTTTTTCACGCAGCGGTCTATTTGAAGAATATGTCAGAAAAGGGCCGAAGCTGGGGAAGTCCAATGTGAAAAGCCATTTGGAAGGCTCGCCTTTTTGCTCTGCTTCGAATTTGGCTCCGTCTATTGCAGTCTGGGGAAGGCCTTCCAGATCATCTTCCTTGTCGATCCACATCTCGAATTTTTCGGATGATTTTTTGACATTGTTTGAAAATACCGGTGCCAAAGTTGACATAGCTTCATTTATTTTTCTGAGTTCTGCTTTTTTGTTGTCATCGAGTAAAGCGCCGCCTCTGACGAAGCTTTTGTAATTGTCTTCCAGAAGAGTTTTTTGCTCTGTAGTGAGGTTTAGCGCTTCTCTTTGTTCATAAACAGTTCTGACTCGTGCAAACAAATCCGCATTTAAAATTATGTCGCTCCCGAAATTGGCTTGAATAGGACCTATCTCTTCTGCCAATGCTTGCAGGTTATCGGTGCCCGCTGCTGCGAGTTGGTTATAAAAGATGCTGGTAACCGTGCTCAAAGTCTCTGAGGCTGTTTCAAGAGCCAGAATCGTGTTGTCGAATGTAGGAGCCTCTGGATCAGCTATGATCTTGTCAATGTTGGCGCGTGCTTCCGCGATTGCGGCTTCTACTGCCGGTTTGAAATGCTCTTCCTTGATTTTGTCAAATTGTGGTGCATGGTTGCGCAGAGGGGAGAGCTCCAGCAGAGGGTTATTGTGTGGCATATTGGTTTTCCTTTTCGATTTCCTTCCAATTTCAATCCAAATACAATATATGGGTTAAAAATGGAAACGCCAAGGTCTGAACAGTTCGATGATATTTATTTTGCGGTCGAGAATGGCCTCGAAGAGAGCCGCTATGTCTTTTTAGAGCAAAATCACTTGCCTGCAGCGTTTGTAGGAAAGTCCCGTTTTACCATTTGCGAGACCGGATTTGGTACGGGATTAAATTTCTTATGTGCTTGGAGTTTATTTGAAGAACATGCTGTTTCAGACCAGCAATTGACGTATGTTTCTTTTGAGAAATATCCTTTGTCGGCCTCTGACATTTCAAAATATCTGAATCATTGGTCCTCGGAGTTCGGAGGGCGGCTCGAGAGACTTATAGATGTTTATCCTATGAGAATTGGTGGGTGGCACAAAATTCGTGTTAGTCCGCAAGTGACGCTGCTGTTGATTTTTGACGATGTTAATCGGGCTTTGCCGCAATTGGATGAGCCTGTGGATTGCTGGTTTCTGGATGGTCACGCGCCCGCCAAGAACCCTGACATGTGGAGCGAGAGTCTGTTTCATGAAATGGGACGTCTGTCTCTGGATGGGGCTAGTGTGGCTACATTTACAGCAGCAGGATTTGTTCGGCGGGGGTTGGAGGCAGCAGGGTTTGAGGTCTCCAAAGTCAAGGGGTACGGGCATAAACGCGATATGATCGTTGGAGTTTTTAAAGGATCAACTCTTTCGCGACATTTGGTTTCCTTTCCAAGGAAAGTTGCTGTAATAGGTGGGGGAATCGCCGGAACCTCTCTTTCTTATATTCTGGGGCAGCGTGGAGTTGATGTTGATCTCTTTGACCCGCAAGGACTGGGGAAGGGAGCTTCCGGAAATGAGCGTGGGCTTTTTAATCCGCGATTTACTGCTCTAAAAGGAAATGAGTCGGATTTTTACTCTCCTGCATTCCAACATTCCAGACGCATTTTTGAAGATATTTCCAAAGATCATGACATTGGATATGAGGCTTGCGGGAGCTTGCATCTGGTGATTGATGAAGCCAAGCGCAAGCGTATGAACGGATTCCTGGAACATTGGGGTTGGCATGACCAGCATGCGTATTTTATGGATCAAGATAAAGTGCGCGAGATGTCGGGTATTCGGATTAATCACGACGCTTTGTTTTTGCCTGATGCCGGATTGGTTTCGCCTCTTAAGATCGTTAAGGTTTTGGGCAGAACGGCCAATTTAATAGAAGAAAAAGTTTTGTCTGTAATTGCGGATGGTTCGGGGTGGATCGTTAATGGGAGATCTTATGATGCTGTGGTTTTCTCTTGCGCTGTTCATGTGATCGGATTTGAAGAATTGAATTGGTTGCCTGTGTCTAATGTTCGGGGGCAGGTTAGTTTGATTGAGGTTCCGGAGCTGTTTCAAAATCTGTCGCGTAATTTATGCTATGGCGGGTATTGCAGCAAACCGTATCAGGAAGGCAATTCAGGGGATAGTCTGGAGCGCATGGTTGTCGGTTCTACTTTTCAACCCTGGTTGCAGGATGCGTCTGTCAGAGAGGACGATCATGCAGATGTGTTGGAGAAGCTGTCGCATGTGGTTGAGAGTTTTAATCCGAATGACGCCAAAATTATTGGGGCGAGGGTCGGGTTTCGCTGCGCTTCCAAAGATCGTGTCCCTATCATTGGAAGAGTTCCTCAGGCCAATAATTTATATGTGAGTGTAGCACATGGTTCGCATGGGCTGACTTGCGCTGTTATGGGGGCTGAAATACTTGCGGCACAGATGACCGGAGAGGTGCAAGCTGTGCCGCGCAATGTGCTTTCCTATGTTGATCCTAAACGGTTTTTACCCGCATAATCAGAAGCCGTAGAGTGTGTCGTAGAACATCATCTCGCTAATCTCAAACTCTTCCTCTGCATCCAAGTCGCTAGTATCGTTATCGATTTGAGCGACGGCTATCGGTTTTTCCACTTGAGCTAAAGTGGTGCCCGTATTTTGGAGTGGTTGCAGCGGTGTCGAGAGGTTTGGCAAAATCGCCAGCATCAGGATCAGGCAGGCAGCCAGAGCTATGCCGCCAGATAGCCATCCTACCTTTTGTGACCAGCTTGCATTGAATGTGAAAGAAGCGTTTCGTTTGTCTGCGGGAGGGGCAATCTGTTCATGTTCCAAGGCTTTGGTTATCATTGATTCCAACGCGCCTTTGGATAGAACGGGAACAACATTTGTTGTTTTATCCAGCAAATCAAACGGGTCTTTGATGTCATTAGTAGCTTTGTGTTGCGAGGTCATTTTTCTCTCCATTAATGTTGGCGGGGATCAGGCTTCCCAGCGCTTTCAGTCCACGTGCAATCAAATGTTCGACCGCTTTTTCTGTTGTTTGCATTGATTTTGCTACTTCCTTGCGGCTGTTTTCATGAAAGTAGGTGAGTAATAGGGCTTCTCCCTGTCGTTCGGGCAATCTTTCGATGGCTTGCATCAATAACGACCTATATTCGCTAGTCATGATTGATGCTGTCGCCGTTTCCGGTACGGAGAGTTGTTCCGGCAACTCTTCGTTTTTGTTTTTTCTAGAACGGTGAACATCCATGCATGCATTGTATGTTATGCGGGATACAAATCCTTGCACCGAACCCCCTGATTGCCATTTTGGGGCATATTGCCAGAGTTTTATTAGCACTTCTTGCGAAATATCTTCTGCCATGGCTCTGTCTCCGGAGAGTAGGCGAAAAGAGAGCGCAAAAATCTTTTGTCCCAGAGCCTGTGCCAAGGATTGAAAGGCGCGTTGATCGCCTTTCGCTGCTCGTTCCATATATTCGGTCAGTAGGTGGTTATCCATCCGATTTTTTTCCGTTTTTGTAATAGCAACTTTATATTGTTTCTTTACTCGGCTGCTTCGGATCCGCCCATGCGCTCTTTCATTTTCTCACGCATTTTTTCGCGCACCTCATTTCGCATGTCATCTCCCATTTCATGGTCTCCGCCCATGCCTTTCTCTCCGCGCATTTCTTTCATTTTGTCCATGCGTTCCTTCATTTTTTCGCGAAATTTTTCGCGCATGGCTTGGTGGCCTTTTTTCATTTCCTCCGGAGATAGCTTACCGTCGTTGTCCGTATCAGCTTTTGCAAACATTTCGTCTATACGCGCTTTGTGTGCTTCGTACATTTCGTCTTTGGTTATAAAGCCGTCTTTGTTTTTGTCTGCTTTAGCAAACATTTCGGCTCCCCGGTGGTCTTTGTCGCCTTTTTTGCCCATTTTTCCGTCTTTTTCAAAGGGGCGTTCGTCTCCCATTGGTGGGGGGGTATCGCGCCCGTCTTGAGCCACCGCCGGAAAACCGGAGGTAAGCAGTAAAGCTAATGCTGTAAATGCGATCAGTTTGTTGTTTTGTTTTATTGTTGTTGTCATTTTAATGTCCTTCCAACTGAAATTCCTATGGTTCAGGGCTGTTGCATTGCCTCAAATATTCCGGTTTTGTCAGCCTATATTACTCTAACGGGTAGGGAAGCGGAATCCCCCCTAAAGGGGGCTGTTTTTTCCAAGTTTTTCACCAAATCACTTTACGTAAGATAAAAGCTTGCGAAAACAAGAGGTTACGCTGTTGGCAAAGCTATTGTTTGTGTCTATGATCTCAAAGCATTGTCCACCTAAAGTTATCTTTATAAAGGGATTCTCTGTAATGTCCGCCTCTCAATTGCCTCCTCGTCCCCTTTCTCCCCATATCGGGATCTGGAAATGGTCCATAAATATGGTTTTGTCTATTTTGCACCGCGCTTCGGGGATCGCTTTGTCTGTTGGATCGCTCATGTTGGTCTGGTTCTTGGCGTCTGCTGCGACCGGACCAGAGGCTTATGATTGCTTTATCGGGTTTGCGACGTCTGTTTTTGGGCAAATTCTTTTGTTCGGATGGACCGGTGCGATGTTCTTTCATTTGTGTTCAGGCATTCGTCACTTGATTATGGACACGGGGCGGATGATTACGATCCCTGCGGCTGAAAAAGCCGGATTTTTTATTTTTGTAGTTTCTATCGCTCTGACGTTCGGGCTTTGGGGCTGCATCAAGTTTTTCTTTTAGGAGTTTTCGATGGCACATAAATGGGAAGATACTGCTTTTAAGGGGCCAATGGCTCGCGCCAAAGGTTTGGGGTCTGCTCATGCGGGCCTTCATCATTGGATGGGACAAAAGCTAACAGCGATTGCCAATATTCCGTTGGTGTTGTGGGCTGTTTGGTCGTTTGCATCTTTGGCGGCAGCCGGCGCAGAGTTGGCGGATGTTCAAGCATTTTTTGGTGCACCTGCCCACGCAATCCTGATGGTGCTGGCGTTGGCATCGATTTTTTATCATATGGCTCTCGGGTTGCAGGTCGCCATTGAAGATTATTCGCATTCTGCTTTTAAGCCTGTGTTCTTGATGCTGGTTAAACTGGTTACTGTGGCTTTGTTTGTCACCGCAAGTTTTTCTGTTCTCAAGATGGGATTTGCTGTTGATGTGACGGATATGTCTGCTTTGGTACAGCAATCTATGTAAGCTTACCGATTTAGGCTTTAAAGGGTTTGCGGATGATTAAAAATGTTCTGGTTTTGATTTTGTTGTGTGTGATGGGAGCGATTGTTGTTGCTCCTACTGCTGCTCATGCAGACCAGAACAAAATCTTTGACCAGATCATGAAGAGCGGGACAATTCGTTGCGGTTATTATGTTTGGCCTCCTGTCTTGTCCAAAGATCCTGCCAGCGGTGAGTTGAGCGGAATTTCCCATGAGATAATGGAACAAATGGCGGCCCAATTATCTTTGAAAATTGATTGGGTTGCTGAGCTTAATTTTGACTCGATGTTTGAAGGGTTTCAAACCGGGCGATATGATATGATTTGTGCGCCGTTGGCTTTGACTCCGGCTCGGGCGCGGGTCAGTGATTATACCGTACCGTTTATATTTGGGTCTTACTATTTGTATTCACGCGCTGGGGATGACCGTTTCAAGACTGATTATAAGGCTGCAAATTCTAAAGACTATACGTATGCGTCTTTGGATGGGGATTTGAACGAACAACTTGGCAAAGATATTTTCCCGCTGACCCAAAAAATCAGCATCGGAAATGTGGCCAGTAACACAGATGTTTTGATGATGGTTGTCACCGGCAAAGCGGATGTTACTACTATGGAGCCTGTGGCTACTCTTGGGTTTATGCGGAAAAATCCTGATAAGCTTCGTCGTGTTGGAGATGCTCCTGTACAAGTGCTTCCTCTAGCTTATCCTGTTCCACAAGGGGAAGAGAAGCTTAAGGCGATGCTCAATATTACAATAGGTAACATGATTGATGTCGGTGTAATAGATCGTATTCTTGCTACATACCCTGATTATGATGAAACCTTGTTGCGGGTTAGTCCGCGCTATTCTTCGGGAAGGTAGACCTCGTGATGAAGATGTTTTTTTTAAAACCACAGATGAACACAGATATACACAGATCGTTATTACCTGAATTTGTACAGAAAATCCGGGGAATGACGATGGTAGGACTGTTTCTGGTGTGGTTCTCCTTTCCTGCTTTTGCGGAAGATCAGGGCGGTACCTATGACCGTGTGCTAAAATCCGAGACCATACGCTGCGGTTATGCTACGTGGCCTCCATCAATTTCAAAAGACCCTAATACCGGAGAGATGTCCGGTTATAGTTATGATGTTATGAATGCTGTGGGAGCTAAGCTCGGTTTGAAAATTGATTGGGCTGAGGAAATTGGTTGGGGAACAGCGGAGCAGGCTATTGCCAGTCATAAAATTGATGTGATGTGTGCCGATGTTTGTCTTGATGCCAAGAGAACACGCGCCGTCTGGTATTCCACGCCATTTACACATAACCCGATTTATACTTTTGTAAGAAAAGAAGATGTACGATTTGATGATTCCATTGAGCCATTGAATTCTGAGAAAATGAAATTGGCGGTGCTCCCGAACACAATTCTTGATTATGCTGCGCGCGAGAAATATCCTCTGGCACAGAGTTTTGATGTAAATGATTTGGGCGGCAATATTGATGTTATTATGGCTGTTACAACAGGGAAGGTCGATGCCTCTTTTAACAATGTGTACAGCATCGAACAGTTTAACAAGAATAATGGTGATCCGTTGAAAATAGTTGGTGAGCCCGTGCGGTATTGTCATGGTGGTTTTTTATTGCCGCAGGATGATATGAAGCTTAAACAAATGATCGATAGTGCCATTTATGAGCTTAATGGTAGTGGTGAATTGAGGGGAATTTTGGCAAAAAATAGCCCTGATGATGGGCGTCATTGGCGTTCACCTGCTTTACCTTATGAGGATAAATAGATATGAAGTTAATTTCGGCTTTACTGTTTTTTGTTTTGATGTTCCATACGGCTGTTAGTTTTGCAGAGGGACAAGACTCAACCTATGACCGTGTGCTAAAATCTGAAACTATTCGTTGTGGGTATATCAATTATCCTCCCCATTTCATCATTGATCCAGTCAGCGGTAAAAAATCGGGTATTTCCTATGACATCATGGAAGAAGCGGCTCGGGTTCTTGGGTTGAAAGTCGAGTGGGCTGAAGAGCTTGGATGGGGGAATACAGTTGAGGCTCTCAATTCAAAGCGTGTTGACGCTGTATGTACCAGTTTTTGGCAAAACCCTGTTGAAGGAAAGTATGTCTTTTTCACTGAGCCGATGTTTTACTCTGCTGTCGGGGCTTATGTTGATGCCGAAAACACACAGATTAACTCAGATTTGAGTAATGTGAATGATCCGTCTGTCCGTGTTTCTGCGTCTGATGGAGCTATTTCATTTTATGTCGCTCAACAGGATTTTCCGAAGGCAACTATTTTGTCTTTGCCGAATATGACGGATGAAACGCAGATGTTGATGGAAGTCGATGCGGGGAAAGCAGATATCGCTTTTATCGAGACTTATTTGGGCGAGAAATTTATCAAAGCGAACCCCAAGTCTTTGAAAAATCTGGTTCCCAATAATCCTGTTCGCTTGTTTGGCAATACGTTTGCACTCCCTATGGATGACGTGCGTTTTAAATCGATGCTTGATTCCGCTCTTGTTCCCATGATTCAAGGTGGGCTGGTTGATAGAATTATTTCAAAATATGAAGAAGTTCCCGGCGGGATTTATCGTGTTGCACAGCCGTTTGAGGTGATGGAATAATGATCTCTTTAAAACCACAGATGAACACAGATAAACACAGATCGTCATTGCCTGAATTTGCACAGCAAATTCTAAGGCAATCCAGAAAGACCTTGTGGATTCCCCTAGGATTTTCTTCGAAAATCCGGGAAATGACGATGTTGGGGCTGTTTCTGGTTTGTTTCGCCTTCCCTGCATTCGCAGCGGAGAAGGAATCGGTTTTTGATCGGGTGATGCGGACGGGCACGATACGCTGCGGGTATTTTCCTTATGCGCCAACTTTAATTATTGATCCTAATACTAAAGAGATGTCGGGAATCTTCTATGAAATTATAGAGGAGATGGGGCGTCGTCTCTCGCTGAAGGTTGAGTGGGCAGAAGAAGTCGATTACGGAGTAATTGCTGAGGGGTTTAAGACAAATAGATACGACATGTTCTGTAATACGGTTTGGCCTACGCCAGAACGGGTAAGGGAGTCGTCTTTCTCAATTCCTGTTTTTTATAGTACGGTAGATATATTCGTGCGCACGGATGATCATCGTTTTGACGAGGATTTTTCCAAATTGAACGATCCATCTATAATGCTGGCAATTAAAGATGGGGATATCACAGACTCGATTGCACGAAGCATGTTTCCTAAGGCCAAGTTCATTAGTGTTCCGCAAGGAGCGTTAACACAACAGCAACTCATAGATGTTGCATCCGGTAAGGCTGATGCAACTTTCAATGATCCGATTCTTTTGCGTCGATATAATGAAGCAGCAGATATCAAATTGAAGGATATTACTATCGGTCGACCGATCAAATATTTCCCGAACACCTATATGTTGCCGGCAAATGAATTCCAGTTGAAACATATGATTGATGTGACGCTTGATAATTTGATGAGCGAGGGTTTTATTGATCGGGTTATCAAAAAATATGAACCATTTCCGCATGCGATGTACCGTGTGGCAAAACCCTTCGAGGTGAAGGAATAATGATCTCTTTAAAACCACAGATGAACACAGATAAATACAGATTGTCATTGCCTGAATTTGTGCAGAAAATCCTAAGGCAATCCAGAGATTTTTTATTGATTCCCCTAGGATTTTCTTCGAAA
>JAGRKB010000114.1 GCA_020442425.1 Alphaproteobacteria bacterium
AAGATTATCGGCGTTGAAGGTGTTGGGCAGGCCAGTATGACGGCGTCCTTGCAGCATGGCGAGCCTGTTACGCTCCATGAAGTTGATACATTTTGTGACGGTACGGCTGTGAAGCGTCCGGGGGATTTCACCTTTAATATCTGCCGCAAAACTCTTGATGAAATGGTGACTGTTACCAATGAAGAGGTTTGTTCCGCTATCCAGAAATTCTGGGATGCCAAGCGCGTGATTCCTGAACCTGCTGGAGCTATGGGTTTGGCAGGGCTTATTAAGTTTTGTGCGGAAAACCCTGAGAAAGTTAAGGGCAAGAAATTATTGTGCGTTTTGTGCGGGGCCAATATGGATTTCGGCAAGCTGGCTTTGATTTCTTCACAGTCTGCTATTGGGGCTAATCGCCGTCGATATTTGCGGTTCCATTTGTCCGAGAAAAGCGGAAGTATGCTGGCTCTGCTTGATAAAATCTTTGCGGATGTCAATGTCACGGAGTTCCAATACGGGAAGATGTCGGAGCAGGAAGCTTATCCTGTGATTGCGTTTGAAGCGTTGCCCGAGAAGATGGATTTGCTGCAGCAAAATCTGCAAAAAGAACATATTGTTTTCGAAGATATTACCGAAGATCCCGATGTGCGGTATCGCGTCATCAATTATAATCCATCGTTGTTCAAGCATCCTGTTATGCTGCATATCCATTTTCCTGAGCGGAAAGGCGCTTTGCGGGAATTTATGCGTCAAATCTCGGGGATCGCCAATGTGGTCTATTTCAATTATGTCTATACAGGTGAGATTATCGGTCGGGCGTTGATGGGCTTCGAGTTTGAGCGGGCTGAAGACCATGCCAAATTCTTCGAGATCGTTGAAAATTCGCCTGTCGAGAGCAAGCCTGTTTCGGATTTGGCTGTTGGGCGGATGTTGGCTAGAAGTTAGGGGTTTTTTTCCCAGAATATTTTAAAGGTCTTTACATGGAAAATTATTCTTTACCTTTTGTCAAAGGATTCTTGTTGATGGCTTCGGTTATTTTTGCAGTTGGACCTCAGAATGCGCTGCTTTTGAAGCACTCTTTAAAGGGAGATCGTCCTTACTTTATAGCAATTATTTATACGTTATGTGACTTTTTACTCATTAGCTTGGGTGTTCTTGGAGTTGGCCAGTTTTTTTCTCAGCTTGAATGGCTTCGCTTCCTTATATTTATTATAGGCTCTCTATTTTTGTTCTGGTTCTCTTTTAGAGCGTTCCGAGCGGCTTATGTTGGCGGCGAAAGTTTTAAGAACATTAATGTTTGTGGTCAACAGACAAAAGGGACATTGCTGGCAACAGCTCTGGCTTTGAGTTTGCTGAATCCTGGATCTATAATTGATACCGTGGTTATTGTTGGATCGGTTTCTGCACAGTATTCGATCATTGGTGCTATTTCACTTGGATTGGGGGCTCAGCTATTTTCTACAATGTTCTTTTTTGCTCTTGCTGCCATGGGAAAGCGGGTTTCAAGATATTTTAATCAGCCTATGTCGTGGCGTATCATTGATTTTTGTGTCGGTCTTATCACTTTATTCATAGGAATTCATATGATTCTTTTTTATTTTGATAGCCAATAGCTCGGCTTTTTCTTGCAAATTGTTCTTACTTAGGCGTAGCATCTTTCATAATGATGCCTTCTCTATAGGGGTAGGCACAAAAACTAGGGTCAAAACTTATAGCGTCCCTAAAGACCTGCAAATGAGGTTTTCTGCGCTTCCACTGCTCAAATACGTCAATGTATTCTGCGCTGCGGTTCTCGAAAATCCTCATTTTCGCTGGCTTTATGCAAGCTATAAGTATCGCCCTAAAAATTTAATAAGAAAAATATAGGTGTGTCATGGACGGTGTGTGTGTACGGTCGGGGAAACCCGATCGGTTGGGTGTATTTCAATATCCGAAACATTATTCTGAAAAATTTAATTCTGTGGCTGAGGCGCATGATGCACGGGCTCAAGTGGCGGAGCGTGTTCTTAGGTCTTATCGAGCGTATGTACGTGACAATTCTGCTGAGATTATGAATGATCTCCTTCATCACTTTGAATCCTTGGTTGCGCGTACGTGTTCCAAAAGATTTAGGTCTGCTCCCCATTATATAGGTAGAGAGGACATGATGCAGGTTGGGCGTATGGCTGTTTGGACTTATTTGGATGGACAGGCTAGGGAGCTTCTTTCTAAGAGCAACACTTCTGATGCCTTATCTCTTTATGATAGTTTGTGTCGAAATATGACCAATAAGCTTCGTACCGCTTATATTGATGCTTTTCGAGAGGAGGTCGCGCACAGGGGTGTTAGTCGTACGGGTGATGCGCTTCATAACGGCTTAATCGAAATTGAATCAATTCGGCATACAAACGGGAGTGCTCTTGAGGCAGAAATGGCAAGTTTCAACACTGATCCTGCCAGAATTTATGAAGGGCGGCTCAAATTGAATCTGATTTATAAGCAGGTTTCTGCTCTTAATTCTGCGCAACAGGCTGTTTTTTACGGCAAAACAATGGGGATGAGTGCGAGCGAGATTGTCGATTTGGTTTCCGCTCAAAATCCGGATAGGGCGGCAGTAACGGAGTCGCGTATCAGCCAGATGCACAGAAAAGAGGTCTTAGGGGTCTTTCCTTCGGCTGTGGTTAAAGATCGCGTATTGGAAGCTGCATAATAAGTACTTATTTACAAGCTCTCTATGGCGTTTTGTCGCAAGTATGGTAGAAATAGGCATGAATTCGTTTACCGCCCCTTCTTATTCTTTGTCGACGGCCGGAGATTT
>JAGRKB010000005.1 GCA_020442425.1 Alphaproteobacteria bacterium
GTTCTGTCTTCGACCGCATAAAAAAGCCCCTGAAACGGGGCTAATTTTATATATTCCGGTCCTAGAATTTATTCTTGAGATAATCAATCAAGACATCGATATTTCCGCCACCACGCTGGATAACAGAAGCAAAGTCTGACCGTTGAGTGACACTCATGCTAACGCCAGTCACCAGAACATCAACAACCTTATAAGTCGCGCCGGTTTTACGAACTCTCCAATCAACTTTGATCGGATCTCCGCCATTTTCCGGATAGATAAAAGAAGTCACAAGAGAATCTTTACTGCTAATAGAGCGCACCGATTTCACCTCAAATTTTTGCCCCTTATAATCTCCAAAACGTCCGGCATAAACCTCGACCACCATCTTGCGGAACAAGGAACTATATTCTTTCTGTTGAGCTGGCGTTGCGCTATTCCAGTATTTCCCCAAGACAAAGCGTCCTATCGTATCAAGATCAAAGCTGCCATCGAGTAATTTCTTGAACTCTTTTTTCTTCTGCTCTTCGGAAGAATCCGGATCAGAAAGGAACGTCAAACCGGTCTCGGCTGTAGATTTCACAAAATCCAACGCCCCTTGCTCATTCGTTTCAGAGATAGAAACCAGTACAGAAGAAACATCAACCATGTCTGAGGCCTGAACAGGAACAACAGCAGCCTTTGCCATTGGAGACAAAACAATCCCCCCCAGTGCCAAAATACAAAATGTCAGAAAATGTCTATTCACCACACATACCCTTTCAAATTTGAGATATGGCGACTTGAGCCGCCATACATCTAGTATAAAACACAATAAATGAAAAGATCATTTACCTATTAAATTTTTCTGAGCCAAATCCGGCTTAAGGAATGTCCGGCAGATCAGCATCATCCTGACCGTTAACCTGAGAAGCACGCTTCTGAACATAAGCACTACGCATTGCAGCATAGTAATCAACAGAATTGCGTTTCAAATCGGACAAAGCATCCAGAAGCTCTTCACGCTTATCAATCGTTGCAACGGCAACACGACCATAGTACCAGCCTTCATTATCAGAGTTCATCAGCCAAATACGGACAGGATCAGCATAACCGTCTACGACCAAACCGGTTGTATCCCGAACTGAACTAGGCCCAAACAATGGTAAAACAAGGTATGGGCCATGTCCCGCACCCCAAACACCCAAAGTTTGTCCAAAATCTTCTTCCTGATAGACAACACCCTCAGCCCCAGCGACATCAACCACCCCGCCAAATCCAAATAGGGTGTTGGCAAAGAAACGGGTCAAAGTATTTCCGGCGCCGGTCAAATCGGCCTGTAACAAATTGTTAGCCAATATTGTCGGGGTCTTGAGATTACGCAAAGCATTACGAACGCCTGTACGAGCAGGATCAGGGACAACAGCACGATAACCTTTGGCCACCGGTTCCAAAACAGCTTCATCAACAGCATTGTTGAATTTGAAAATACCGCGGTTAACCGGTTCTATCGGATCATAAACCTCGCCATACTGGGATGAAGAACATGCCGACAAAGTTCCCATAGCTAGAAACAAAACTGCCGCCAGTTTCAAATGTGAAGAAAATCTGATAGCCATACGATACCCCTGATTTAAAAAACCTGAATTGATACTTAAATTTTTACATCCGAATATAATTTTTTGATCTTTCGGAACCCTGTCTCCCAATAAAACCAAAAAACCATTAGAAACCCCTTAACAAGGCCCGAAAACTTACAAATCGAACCCCTGAAAATGAATCCCGAAAACACCCACCAAATCTGCTGAAAAAGCCGCTCTGCGTCAAGACAGCCCTGACCAGAGGCAAGATTAATTGTTGCAAAAATGTCTCAAGAATTATCCATCTTCTAGTGATAACAATATGGAAACACCGACCAGAGTGGAAAGCATCGCTGGGCTCCATGCTGATAAGAAGATGGGGAGTTGGTGAGAAACCCCCAGCGCCTGAAGGAAATTAGACATAAAAAACACAACAAACCCTGCCACAACACCTATCAGGATAAAAGAAAAACTTCCCCCCTGTCGGGATTGTCGCATCGCAACACAAGCCGCTAAAAAAATCATCGACGCAAACAAAAATGGCAATGCTAGCAATTCCTGAAAATGAATTCTGAGCCGAGTTGAATCAAAACCGGTTGCATCCAAAGTCTCAATATAGGAAGGGAGACTCCAGAATCCCATAGTCTGCGGAGCAGAAAAACTCTCCTCAATATCGTTCAAAGTCAGATTCGTTGGGATCATAGCCTGAGCGGATTTGCGAAACGGATATCCCGGAACATTCAACACAGCCTCTTTCAACAACCAGTTTCCGGATTTCAGTTGAGCAGATGGTGAATCCATACGCTCAGTAAAAGCATCATTCTCGTCAAAGAACAGAATCATCACATCATGAAGCCTCCAATCAGGCATCTCAATACGATCCGCATGCAAAATAGCATGCCCTTTATCTGTCATTTGTTTGAGCCAAAACCCCTCGTCAAACAGTGCAATCACATTGGATTTTTCTCGTTTAAGATATGTTTTTTCCAAAACGTCATAGCGTGAATAAAAAGCAGCACTAATGGGATCAAGAATGGTCACAATCAGCACTCCAACCAAGAGTGCAACACTAACAACAGGTGTTAGAAATTGCCAAACAGAGACACCCGAAGACCTCAAAACCACCAATTCCTGCCGCCGCGACAACTGCCAAAAAGTAAACAATCCGGCAAACAACACGGCAAAAGGCGCAATAGTCATCATCAATTCCGGAAGTTTTAAAAACTCCATCCTCAAAACAAGAGGAAAACCCACATCTTCATATTTGGCAGCACGCCTTAACAGCTCAATCAAATCAAAAAGAGCAACAATGCCAATAAGAATAAAGCTCAAAGCCAATAAATTCAGCCCATAAACTCTGGAAAGATAACGAAACAAGGTCGCACCGGGAAAGGGAATCATAAGGCTCCTCCCGAGGAAGATTGAACAGCATCAGAATCTTGTTGAGCCTGAATTCGCCCCCACTGAACCAAACGATCTTTTCCGAGTAAAGCCAGACTGGCAAGGGCAGGCAACAATACGCTCATCATCATCAACCCGAAACCAATAGGGGAAGATTTAGCCATATTATAGGACGTCAAAAACAGGATTTCGACCACGATCACCATAGCAACCCCTGAAATAATACGGCGCGACATCCCTCTGCGATCATGAGCTCCGCTCAA
This sequence comes from Alphaproteobacteria bacterium, assembly GCA_020442425.1. Lineage (GTDB taxonomy): Bacteria > Pseudomonadota > Alphaproteobacteria > Micavibrionales > Micavibrionaceae > UBA1573. The sequence continues at coordinate 3,203 of JAGRKB010000005.1, forward strand.
AACGGAAACCAGAGCCAACAACGCCAATGTTGGAACTAATAAAGGAGTTAGAATACGTTTTTGAACTTCCAATCGAAACGCCCGACGGATAGATCTGTCTCGCTCCCCTTCCTTGGGATAAATCAAGTCTTGCAAAATTCGCTCGTCCGGCTCCTGCCAACGGGAAGTAGAAACTTTGGCTGTCTCGGGCATATCAATAGTATAACGATCAAAATCCAGGCGTTTTAAAACTCCACTATGACTATCAAATTCCTGCCTCGACCCGTCATAAACCAAAACCTGATGTCCTGTCAGAGTAGAAACCAACACGCCACGTACTGCAATGATAGTAGAAGGCGTTCTATTCGGATCTCTGGCATCATGGATAACCAACCCCAACAAATTGCCGTCCTGATCTCGCTCCCGCATATATACTGTTAAACCTTTTCCGGCCTCTGTAAAAATCCCTTCCCGAAAGATCAATGAAGACACTTGCGCCTTTATATCCTTGCGCATAGCAATAGCATTGGACTTGGTATAAGGAGCCAACCAGCTCATAACAGCAAACAGAAAAATTCCAAGAAAAACAGCCAAAATCAAAGCAGGCCGCGCCAATCTGAGAGGAGAAAAGCCAAGAGCCTTCAGGACAAAAAGCTCGCTATCCATAACCAGTCGGTGGTAAACAAACATTATGGCCGCAACCAAACCGATGGGCAAAATCACTTCAAGAAAACTCGGCAAAGATAAAAGCGTAATAAGCCAGAAACTGAACCCAGAAGCGCCGGCATTCATAACAAGATCCAGATAACGCAAAGACTGGGTCAAAAGTACCAAAACAGCCAAAATGGCCACGATAAAAACCGTGGCAATCAGTATTTGCTTGAAAATATATCGATCAATAATCTGCATTTGCGCTTCAAAGCATAATAGAATAGGCTCAAACCCTATAGTCAAACAAATTTTGATTTGGACAAGGCACGAACGACGACACCTAGTTAACACCTAGGTTAGGAGAGATGTAACACCGTCCAAACCATAATTTGAAAGACTATACAAGCTGTTCTGTAGCATAAAACCAATCCACTCGACAACCAAGCGAGCTGAAAATGATGAAATTTGAAAAATCTCTCCCTGAAATCACCTTTGCCAAAAACCCTTCAGATGCGGATACGGCAATTCTGGCCACATTCGATGACAAAAAACTATCGAAATCCGCCACCCCTCTGGATAAAGATCTGGACGGACTTTTGAGCTACCAAATGGAAAGCCACGCGAAATTCAAAGGCGAGAACGGTCAAACCTTATGCATTGCCTGCCCTCAATCCGGTAAATTCAAGCGGGTTATCCTGTTGGGATTAGGATCAAAATCGAAATCTAGTGCGGAATCTCTCGAAACAGCAGGCGGCTTATTATCCTCAGCCCTCAAATCTGCGGGTGCGGAAAAAGCCGCCCTACTCAACGCAGATGACCTAAAAACCAAAACCAACAACCCGATCATGGGCGTACTTTCAGGGTTACTGTTGGGCTCTTACAGCTTTGATGAATTCAAGACCATTGATAAGAACAAAAAGACAGCGCCGGTCAAAATCCTGACAATTATAACATCAGCAGCCAAATCAGCCGAAAAAGAATTAGAAACCGTTAAAAATACAGTAGAATCGGTTTTCCTGACTAGGGATTTGGTCAATGCTCCACCAAACAAACTCTATCCGGAATCATTTGCAGACATTGCCAAAAAGACCTTAACCCCGCTGGGGATCAAAGTGCAAATATTTGACGAAAAATCATGCGAGAAAATGGGAATGGGCTGCCTGCTCTCCGTAGGTCAGGCCTCGGAACATCCTCCCCGTCTTGTCATCATGTCTTGGGAAGGCGCAGGCAATGCAAAACAAAAGGCTCAAAAACCTTTGGCACTCGTCGGCAAAGGAATAACCTTTGACACTGGTGGCCTGAACGTGAAGCCCTTCGATGGAATGGTGTTCATGAAAGTAGATATGGGTGGAGCCGCAGCTGTAGTCGGAACAATGCACGCTCTAGCGAAACGCAAATGCAAAATTCCTGTTGTCGCAGCAATCGCCCTGGCTGAAAATTCAATCTCGGACGAAGCCACACGCCCGAGCGATATCGTCACATCCTATTCGGGAAAAACGGTTGAAATTCTGAATACGGATGCCGAGGGTCGCCTTGTCTTGGCGGATGCCCTGACTTACATCCAGAAAAAACACGACCCTGAACTCATCGTTGATCTGGCTACCTTAACAGGCGCAATTATGGTTGCATTAGGACTAAATCATTGTGGCGTTTTCTCGAATGATGACAAACTCTGGAAAAATCTGGAAAAAGCATCTAAAGACACTGGGGAAAAAGTCTGGCGTATGCCTCTCGACCCGTCTTTCCGCAAAGAAATGGACTCTGATTTCGCAGATATAAAAAATATTGCCTCAGGTAGAAACGGGGGGTCATGCACAGCAGCAGCCTTCCTCGAAGAATTCATTGATAAAGATCGTCCATGGGCTCATTTGGATATCGTCGGCGTCGCCATGTCAAAAACAACACCGACCTGCCCTGTTCCGTTTGCATCAGGTTACGGAGTAAAACTTCTCGATAAAATGATTGAAAACAGTTACGAGAAGTAACTGCATCGAACAGGCTAAACCGTGCCACTCCCCCAAGGACTCTATACAATACCTTCCGGCCAGAACTTTCTAAAAAAGCTGGCCGAAGGTCTATGGCACAGTGTCGATCAGGATCAACAGCAACTAACAAAATTGCGGGTGCTCCTCCCAACGCGCAGAGCTTCTCGCGGACTGCGTGATGCGTTTCTTGAACTAAACAATGGAACGCCGATTTTACTTCCAAGACTGCAGCCATTAGGCGATGTTAATGCAGAAGAATTAGACTTAACTCTCTCGGGTCTGGGACTGGACATCACAGATATCCCACCAGCTATTCCCGCACTTGAGCGACAATTCCTGTTAGCCCATCAGGTTCAAAGAAAAGAACAAACACTTCCCTTTGACCAATGCCTTGCCCTTGCCAAAAATTTGGCAACTCTCCTAGATCAAGTTCACACGGAAGATCTGGATTTTTCCAATCTGGAAAGCCTTGTTGAATTCGGAGAATTCTCGGAACACTGGAAACAAATTCTGACATTTCTAGAGATTGTCACAACGCATTGGCCATTAATCTTACGATCACGCGGACAAGTTGATCCTGCAAAAAGACGCGCTCTTTTAATGAAAGCCCTTACCGATCTCTGGAGCCAACACCCGCCCGAATCCCCAATCATTGCCGCAGGCTCAACCGGATCAATTCCGACAACAGCAAGCCTCCTAAATACAATCGCGAACCTACCCCGAGGCGCCGTAATTCTTCCCGGTCTGGATTTACATCTGGAAGAAGAAAGCTGGAGCAGGATCGACGACACCCATCCGCAACGAACCATGAAAAACCTCTTGGACAAGATGGAGAAAACGCGCACGAACGTTAAGCTCTGGCCAACTTGCACCAAAGAAGACACACCAAGAAACAAGATGATTCGCGCCATCATGCTCCCTGCACAGACCTTCGGACAAATACTTCCAACAGAAAAGGAAATGGAAGAGTTTCAATCCAACATCACGATTTGTGAAACGATCAACGCACGCGAACAAGCCACCGTCATTGCAACAGCCCTCCGTGCAACCTTGGAGGAAAAAGGGAAAACCGCCTGTCTGGTTACACCCGACAGACCTTTAGCAAGGCGCGTAACAATTGCCCTGAAGCGTTGGAACATCGAAGCCGATGATAGTGCAGGACAAGCGCTGATTATTACTCCAATTGGCACACTAATATCCTCTTTACTGCGCACCATCGAAGAAAATTGCGCCCCCCTCGCCATCTTAAGTCTTCTCAAACATCCGCTTTGCCAGACATCAGAAACCCTCTCTTCAGAAGAAATAGAATTCTTTGAAAAAGAAATCTTGCGCGGTACAAAACCGGCACCGGGATTAGAAGGACTACAACGCCGCATAGATAAGAAAAATCCGGATGGTCAGGAAAAATGCCAACCTGTCATAAAATATCTGGACGATCATTTATCCCCACTTCTTGAACTTGCGACAAAACCAAATGCTCCAGAAAAATTCCTAACAGAGTTGATTAAACAAACAGAGATTATTGCAGGCGGAAAAGAGCTCCTATGGAGCCAAACAGAGAGCGAAGATTTCTCTTCTCTGTTCTCCAATCTGATTATTGAAGCCAGAAAACTCCCCCCCATGCCCTTCAAAGATTGGGGAGCCATCATCACGGCTATTCTAACACAAGAAAGCTGTCGTGAAATCCAACCAAGGCACCCACGTATTGTAATTTTGGGGCAGCTGGAATCGCGCCTTATTCAACATGATGTGATGATTCTGTCTGGTCTGAACGAGGGTATGTGGCCTTCTGAACCGGCTCATGATCCATGGATGTCGCGCCCCATGCGCAAAAAATTCGGCCTCCCCCCTGCCGCTAGAAGCATAGGTTTGGCAGCTCATGACTTTTCAGAAGCACTAACCGCACAAAAGGTAATCATCACAAGATCTCTAAAGGAAGACGGTGCAGAGACCGTCCCCGCCCGCTGGCTACAAAAACTTTCAACTCTTTTAAACGCAGCCCGCAAAAAGCAAGACTGGACAAAAACCGATCTGATCCAATGGAGCAGAGCATTGGACGCCCCTCTTCACGCTTACCAAAAACCCGAAGAGCCTATGCCTACTCCTCCACTTGAGAACCGCCCGCAAAAGCTTCACGCCACATGGGTCGAAAAATGGATGAACAATCCCTACCACCTCTACGCAAACAAAATCCTGCGCTTAAAACCGCTTCCCCCACTGGAAGACGACACAATTTTCGCAGATCGTGGAACACTCATTCATGAAATTCTGAAAGAGTTTATTAAAGAAACAGAACACGGAATTGGGGACAACGCAAAAAACCTGTTTCTAAAAATTGCCAAAGATAAATTCGATGAATTAGAGACCGTCTCCGCACAATGGCATTATTGGTGGCCGCGCATGGATAAAATTGCAGACTGGATCATTGCCGAAGAAAAGAGACACCGAGAAACGGCATTCCCCTGGCAACAAGAGACTGAAGGATCAACGCTGATCTACCAAAGCCCGAACACGGGTAGAACTTTTACGCTCGCAGCGAAAGCCGACCGTATTGACCGCCTGAAAACCGGAGGAGCTGTTATCATTGATTATAAAACCGGCAGCCCTCCCTCTTTAAAAGAAATTCAAGCAGGACTGGCACCTCAGTTACCTCTGGAAGGTATTATTCTGGAAGATGGTGGCTTTGAAAAAACGCCCCTATCCATGAACGGCCTAAGCTATTGGAAAGTTGCTCCGCGCGGTACAGTTATAAATCTCCATGAAAAAGACAAAAAATATCTGGAGTATGAAACTCTTCTGTCTGATGCCAGAAAAGCTCTCAACGAACTAGTAAGACAATACGAAATCCCGACAACACCCTATATGGCGATCCCCCCGAAAAAGAATCAGCATTTTCCGGAAACAAAAGCCTACGCCCATCTGGCTAGAATTTCTGAATGGGCAACTTTTGATGAAGAAACCGAAACGAATGAAGAGGGAGGGCAGCAAACATGACTTTCGCCAATAATGCACCACTCGAATCACACCCCCCTATTCCTGACCCGAATGAAGCCCAAAGACGAGCAACAACACCGCAAAAAGACATTTGGGTAGCGGCCTCAGCAGGTTCAGGAAAAACCAAGGTCTTAACCGACAGAGTTTTAAGGCTAATGCTCCCTGACCCCAAGGGTCAATGGGAAGGAGCAGAACCCCATAAAATTCTTTGTATCACATTCACCAAAGCTGCAGCGGCCCTCATGGCGATCCGCATCCAGAATAAATTGGGTGAATGGACCACGATGAGCGAAGAAGCGCTCCACGAAGATATAAGGAATTTGGTGAACGCTGACCCGACACCCGAAATGCTTCAAGCAGCGCGTCAGCTATTTTCAAAAGTGCTCGATACACCGGGCGGCCTTTCCATTATGACCATCCACTCATTCTGCCAATCAACCTTGGCCCGCTTCCCTCTCGAATCTGGATTAACACCAGGCTTCAAAGTTCTGGATGAAGTCCAATCAGCAGAACTCATGTCAAAAACTTTGCTATCGCTCATAACGGATCTTGAAAAAGGTAATTTAAAAGAACTGGAGGCACCGTTTGACCGCTTAGCCCTCTTGATGGATTTTGATCAACTAAGAACAACGCTTGCCCAACTTTTGGACAAAATGGAAGATCTGGAGCGTTTGACTAAGAAATATGGAACCGGCGCAAGGCTTGAAGAAAATCTCCGAACAATTTTGAGCGTTGAAAGCAAACTCACACCGGAAGAATATATAAGAGATTTTATTGCAAAACGCCCGATTGGAGCACTAAAAGACGCAGCCCTAAAGATCGCAGATACAAACAAAACCAACGGAAAACTTGCAGAATCATTGCTGAGTTGGTTATCACTCAATGAGAATGATCGGATCACTCATATAAATCTCTTTCTGGAAGTCTTTTTAAAGAAAGATTTGGCCGATGCCAGGAAACTTACAGGAAAAATCGAACAAAACTTCCCCGACATCGCCGATCTTTTCATGTCTGAGAGCAAAGAGATTTTTCATTTTCTCGAACAACAAGCTTCTATGATCCAATGCGAGCAAACAGCCGATCTGATAGACATCGCGCAAGAAGGATTAATTCGTTACAGAAGCGGAAAACGACGCCTGAATGCACTGGATTTCAGCGACATGATCCTGAAAACGCGCCAGCTTCTGGAACATTCTGGTCAAGAATGGGTTCACTTCAAATTGGATGAAGGGATTGACCATATTCTCGTGGATGAAGCGCAAGATACCAACCCACACCAATGGCAAATTATTCGACATTTAAGTGCAGAATTCCTGTCCGGATGGGGACGGGAAAACCACGCACCACGCAGTATTTTCGTTGTTGGAGATAAAAAACAATCCATTTTTAGCTTTCATGGCGCTGATCCCGAATCATTTGCACACATGAAAAACTATTTCGAGCAAAAATCACAAGAAGCCGGACGAAGTTTCGAACCTGTAAACCTGCAAACCTCGTTTAGAACCAGCCCACCCGTTCTAAAACTGGTTGATACAGTATTCAAAAATCCTGAACTGGCCTTAGGGCTAGGAATAGAACGTTCTGAAAATCTGGAACATTTTAGCTTTCATCATCAAGATTCGGGGCTGATCGAATTATGGGGTCTGGATATTCAGAACAACAAAAATTCTGATAAAAGAGCAGATCAAACATTGACTGAGCATAAGTGGAAGCTCCCTTTCCTTGAATCTTCAAATGATCAAGCACTATCAAATAATCCGGATAGCAGCCTTGCCAATAAAATCGCCTTAAAAATATCCTCAATGGTTCATAATGGAGAACTTTTAAAAAGAGAAAATCGTCCCATTCGCCCGAAAGATATTATTATCCTTGTACGTACACGTACAGGGGGGTTGGTTCATGAATTAATCCGCCAGCTAAAACTCAACAACATCGAGGTCAGCGGGATAGACCGCATGACCCTGAATGACCAAATTGCCATTCAGGATTGCTTGGCCCTTGCCCGCTTTGTGCGCCTACCGCAGGACGATTTATCACTGGCTTGCGTTTTAAAATCCCCCTTTATCAGAATTTCCGAAGACGATCTGATGAACTGGTCTATCAAAAGAAAAACAGATCAGTCCCTATGGGAATCAATGCAAGCACAAGCGCCAAAACCGATTCTGGATTGGCTTACAAAAGCGATTGCAAATGCTCAACATTTATCACCTTTTAATTTCTTTGATAGCATTCTGACCTGCGCCTGCCCCTATGACCAGGAGGGAAGCTCAAGACGAGCATTTTCAACACTTCTGGGCACAGACTGTCTAGATCCTTTAGACGAATTCTTGAGCTATTGCCTTCAATCAGAGCAAAATGGAATCCTCTCGCTAGAAGACTTGGTCACGAGCCTCGAGAAAAGCAACATTACGATAAAAAGAGAACTTGAAGCCACAGAAAAAGAGGGCGGAGATCAGGTGAGAATCATGACGGTTCACGCCTCAAAAGGTCTGGAAGCCCCCATTGTATTCATACCCGACACCATGTCAAAACCCGGTGCACAAAAAATCGATAAACTGCTTTGGATAACAGACACAGACAACACGAAAATCCCGCTCTGGAGCGCATCTTCAAAAATAAGATCCCCCCAATATCAACAAGCCAGAACAAAAGAAATAGAGAAGGCCTATCAAGAGTATTTAAGGCTACTGTACGTGGCTCTAACAAGAGCAAGAGAACGCCTATATATCTGTGGTAAATCCCCCAAGAGCGAACTGAAAGAAAGCGATACTCCTGTATGGTATCAGCTGATTGAATCCGCTTTCAACACTATGAAAATCGGCACTCAAGGAGATGCGCTAAGGACATGGGAAACGCAGCAGAAACGCTCAATTGGGCCAATCCATAGAAATGGACAAAGCACTGAGGCAACATCAATCCCTGCCTATCTGTTTTGCGCATCGGACACAGAAGAGCAAGATCGCCGTTTTATTCGCCCCTCCCTAATAGGAAGAGGCGATCCGGCCATATCTCCTTTGGAACAAGCTGAAAATTTCCGCTTTGAGCGGGGAATTCTAACCCATAAACTTTTTGAATTCCTTCCGGATATTCTTCCCGAACGTAGAGAATCAGCAGCATACAGATTTTTAGAGAAAAACGGGTCTACCCTGCCCGAAAAAACTAGAGCCGAAATAGCAAAAGAAGTCTTGAATGTCATGAACAGCTCTGATTTTGCAAAAGTCTTTGGAAAAGACTCTCTCGCCGAGGTCTCTGTCACTGGAGAAATTGCACAAGGAAAAATCCTTTCCGGCCAAATTGACAGACTGGTTGTCCTGGAAGATAGAATTTTGATCGTTGACTTCAAAACAAACCGTCCATCCCCACTTTCAGCAGAGCAAATCCCAGAAGAATACAAAAACCAACTCAGAGCATATAAGTCAGCCATTTCAAAGATTTACACCGACAAACCCATCCATTGCGCTCTCCTCTGGACAGACAGAGCACATCTTATGCCTGTTGAAATTTGAGGGTGTATAGCAGGCCTCATTTTCTGTGGGATGAACAAACTCACACCTTGATTTTCTGTTATTCACACATGATATTAGAGTTATAACAACCAAATTAAACAATTACGATTATCAAACAGTACAAAATTAGGAGACACTCATGTCCGGCAATCAAGTCAATGATCAAAATTTTGAAGCAGAAGTTCTAAATTCTTCCGAACCTGTGCTAGTAGATTTTTGGGCAGAATGGTGTGGGCCTTGCAAGATGATGTCTCCTCTAGTAGACGAAATTGCCAGTGAAATGAACGGCAAGTTAAAGGTCGTCAAAATGAATATCGAAGAGAATCCTGGAACACCTACACGCTATGGTATCCGCGGCATACCGACCTTCATGATATTCAAGAACGGTGAACTGGTTGAAACAAAAGTCGGCGGAATGTCCAAAGCACAATTGAGTGCATGGGTAGAAAATCTAACCGCGTAAACGATTTTTTTACACTTCTCATACCTGTTGTGATGATGTCACAGAATGTGTGCAAAAAACTTGAAATGCAAAACTCGTTTTGAGATTTCGTCATTTCGAGATACACTGTGTCGAATCATGTTCTAACCTCAAACAGGAGAAACCAAACATGGCAGTAGCAAAAAAAGCAACAGCAGCTAAAAAGAAACCAGCTGCTAAAAAGCCAGCTGCTAAAAAACCTGCGGCTAAAAAGCCAGCAGCGAAAAAAGCAGTGGCCAAAAAACCAG
>JAGRKB010000038.1:0-34953 GCA_020442425.1 Alphaproteobacteria bacterium
ACACCTTATCTAGGCCAGCCCCTTTATTAATCCAACTGATCATTTTCGACCTCTCCCAATTACCCAATACTCAGTATGGCAGAGGAAACTTATTGATATTTAAAGAAACGATAGGATTTGATCTAATTTATAAATACAGTTAACTGCCTAGGATTTATCGGCTTTTTTCATTTCTTGAGCTAGAAGATCTTTTTTAGAAAGTTTGCCGATCATAGTTTTTGGCAAAGGCTCATCCCGAAATTCAATATGACGAGGCATTTCGATTTTGGATATTTTTTCTTGAAGGAAGAGTCTAAGGTCTTCTTCATCAAGTTTTCGACCGTCTTTAATTTTGATCCAAGCCTTGGGAACTTCTCCACGCGCATCATCAGGAATACCTGCTACGACACATTCTTCAACGGAAGGATGCTGGTAAATAGCTTCCTCAATCAAACGCGGATAAACATTATAGCCATTTACCAAAATCAAATCTTTAATGCGGTCTACAATAAAAATATAACCGTCTTCATCAAAAGTCCCGACATCACCAGTTTTTAGAAAGCCATTATCGAGAACTTTATAGGTTTCATCTGGACGATTCCAATATCCGGCCATAACCTGAGGACCTTTAATCCAAATTTCTCCACGTTGTCCTGCCTCAGTAACCAGGTCTCCTGTATCGGCATCATGAAGCTCAATGATTGTACCGGGCAAAGGCAGGCCAATAGAGCCGGATTTATTTCTGCCTTCAATAGGATTGGCGCAAGCAACAGGAGAAGTCTCTGTCAAACCATACCCTTCTACTAGCACGCAGCCGGTTTCAGCTTCAAAAGCTTTCTTGACTTCAATTGGAAGCGGCGCTCCGCCGGATATACAATATCTCAGAGAAGTCAGATCATATTTCTTTAAATTCGGATGCGCATTAATCGCATTGTAAATAGCCGGAACGGCAGGAAAAAAATGGGGCTTTTCTTTGTGAATAAGCTCCAAAGTCTCATCCAAATTAAAGCGCGGAGAGGCAACAATTTCAAAACCGCAACGAACGCTTAAGTTCAATATAGTGGTCATTGCAAAGACATGAAAGAACGGGATAACAGCCAGCATCTTTTCTTGTCCGGGATGAACATCATAAAACCAGCGTAAACATTGCTCGACATTGGCTGTCAAATTGGCGTGGGTAAGCATGGCGCCTTTAGGCAGTCCCGTTGTCCCTCCTGTATATTGCAAAAGGGCAACATCTTGATCCACTTGAATAGGAGGAGCCTGAAATCTTCCGTCATTACTGATGAGCTGCTGAAACAGAACATGACGGTCGTCATTCGGAATGGTTGCTATTTCCGATTTTTTGAACATGGAAAATAAAAAATTCTTAGGAAATGGCAGGCAATAAGAAAACGGGCAGACAATAATTTGGTTAAGCCTCGTGCGATGCAGCATCTTCTCAAGCTTATCGTAGATCAATTTCAAATCAACGCAAACGATGTAATCTGTCTGGCTATCTTCTATTTGTTTGGCAAGTTCTTCTTCTGCATACAATGGGTTAAAATTGACAATGGTCGCACCGGTTTTTGCGATAGCATAGTATGCAATAAGAAAGTAGGGACAATTGGGCAAGCATAAGCCGACTTTTACGCCGCGCTCGACCCCATGATCGTGAAGTCCCTTGGCCATACGATCAACGAGAGAGCCAATTTCCTCCCATGTCCATGATTTTCCCATAAATTTGAAAGCGGGGCGATTCGGGAATTTTTTGCGAGTGTTTTCTAGGTATTGGAAAATAGGGCCAGTCTGCAGGGAGGAATATCCTTGTATGTTCCAGTCAACTTTTTCTGGATAGCAATTCAACCAAAAATGATCTTGAAAGTCTTTATTTTGCTGCACGGAGAGGCCTTGTTTTCAGAATAATTGCTGCGCGTCACAATAACACGCCCTTGCATCCTAGCATGGAAATGAGTCAAAGTCATGAGGGGGCAAGTTCGCTTTCAGAAACTATGTCAAAAAACATTGATGTTATATACAAAAGAACTATAGACCTTATACTTTAGTTTATATTATACTCCTCCAAACCATTGAATAAAGAAAGAAAATTTCAAAATGTCACTGGCCAGAGACATGTCTTTAAATAAAGAAACCAACACCGTAAAGGCGAAGCTAAAATGGTTTAATGCTACCAAGGGTTTCGGCTTTGTCATTCCGGAAGGCACAGACATAGATGCATTTTTGCACATCACACAGTTGCAAAAAATGGGGGTCTATGGATTAGGCGAAGGCGCAGAAGTTCTGTGCAGAGTTGAGTATGGTGAAAAGGGCGCAAATGTCATTGAAGTGCTGGAAATTTTATCTTTGGGAAATTGCACGGACAAACAAGTATCCTTTGACCCTGAGGAAAAAGGCGAGTATTCAGCCAAAGGGATCGTAAAGTTGTATTACGAAGATAAAGGGTTTGGTTTTATTTCCCCCGATGACGGTATGAAAGATATTTTCATTCACAAATCCTGTCTGGATCGCTGCGAAATCGAATCAATAGAAGCCGGTCAGCGCGTAAGAATAAAATATAAGGTGGCAGAAAAAGGGCGCGAAGCAACCGAAATTTCTGTCGAAGGCCCATTCTAGTTTTTCTTGAGATAACCCCCTTTTTACCTGCGCAAGATCAGAATCCCAGAAATGCGTTTTGTGCAAGGCACTCCCCCTTGACCTATTGACAATAATCCTGTTTGCTCGCAGATACGATATGATATCAAAAAATCAGAGGAGACAGCTTTTGTCAGCCACCGCAAAAAACGCCAAATCAGCTTCAAAAAAAATAAGCTCTTTTTCCAAGTCATTTATAGACGGGTTAAGGCAGGGGGATAAAGATAATATCTCCCAAGATCTTCTGGACAATGTTATTAGGCAGCAAGAGGCCATATCAGATCGTCGCAAGTCAGGTCGCTCAATAGTGGAGGTTTATAACCCGTCTCAAGAAATCCATGGATGGCATAATTTGCACACGGTCATCAATATAGTCTCTGATGACATGGTATTCTTCATTGATTCCGTTACCGCTTATGTTGCAGAGAAATCATACTTAATTGAACAGATATTGCATCCTCGCGTCTATAAAAAAGGTGCAGGAAAAAATATCACGTATTTGGATAAAAAAACCGCGAAATCCGAAGGTGTACGGGGTGAAATGCACATGTTCATCCAGTTGAATCGCCGTCTGACAGAAGATCAAATGAAGGAGATTCAGCAAGACTTGCAAGAAATTATCGCAGATACATTGCTCGCAACGCGTGATTGGAGATTGGTTCGTCAAACTTTAAATGACGCCAGAGAAAATTTGGTACAATTGCCTGGTCAAAATAAACGTGAATATTCCGAATACAAAGACTTTCTTCAATACATTCATGATGACAATTTTACTTTGCTGGGATGTGTGGAATATAAAGTCACAAAAAAAGGGAAGCTATCGAAACTTACCAAAGTTGCAGGCAGTGGGCATGGTTTGTTTTCTGAAGACCGTAAGGGCGAATTTCTAGACGAAACGGACAAAACACGTTTTGTAGAGAATCTTGACGCTAGAAACGATGCTCCTCAGCTCTTCATTACAAAATTGATGCGTCGATCCGATGTTCACAGACGTGTTCCGGTTGATTGTGTTGTTATTCGCCATTTTGATTCAAAAGGATCGCTAACAGGAGAAACGCACGTAGTCGGCCTTTTTACTTCTGTTACCTATTCAAGAGGGATTGCAACGGTCCCTTATCTTTGGATGAAGGTTGAAAATATTCTGAACAAGGCGGGTTTCGAGTCAGGCGAGCACAGTGGTCGAGCGCTAAGACATATTCTGGAGAAATATCCTAGAGACGAGCTGTTCCAAATTGAAGAAGCAAAGCTTTATCGGATTTGCATGGAAATTTTAAGACTGCAAGAGCGCCCGAGAATTGCACTGTTTATGCGCCCGGACGTATTCGGAAGAACAATTTCCTGTTTGGTTTACATCCCAAGAGATCGCTATGACACAAGGCTGCGTATTCGCTTTAGCATGATTTTGGAAGAAGAGCTTGGGGCAAGATTCATAAACTTCCAGTCCACAGTGGATGACTCTCCTCTAGTGCGCGCAAGCTTTACCTTATCTTGCGATCAGGAAGTTAAACAAAAATTTGACATCGAAAAAATTGAAAAACGTCTGCAAACCGAAGGACGAAATTGGAGCGAACGCTTAAACGATACGCTGGTGGAACGTCTGGAAAATGAGGATGAAGCTGCGGTTTTGGCTCATAGATATGGCAACGCATTCCCTGTTTCATATAAGGAAGCCTACCAAACACGCCAAGCATACCATGATATTGAGAAGCTTGAAGTTGTTCTTCAAAAGGATCAGGCGGATGTTGATTTGTACCGTCCTCATGGATCGGGAAATAATCAGGTTTCCTTAAAATTATATTCACCACATGAGGCCGTTCCCCTATCCGATATTCTACCAATTCTGGAGAATATGGGCATGAAGGTTGAAGCAGAATATCCACATGAAGTTTGGCCTCGAGACGTCAAGTTTCCGGTATGGATCCAAGATTTTGACGCCTCTATTGTTGGATCGGTCGAAAACAGTATTAACAAGGAAGCTATTCAGGAAATACGTGAAAACTTTGAAGACTGCCTCAAAGGAATTTGGGCAACTGAAATTGAAAATGACAGTCTGAACCGCTTGGTTCTTCTGGCAGGAATGCCTTGGCGAGATGTTGTAATTCTAAGATCTTACATTCGTTATATGCGTCAGACCAAAATACCATTCTCACTGCCTTATATGGAGCAGGCCGCTACGGATTATCCTATAATCGCCAAATTGATTGTAAGCTATTTTTATGCGAAATTTAATCCGGAGAATAAAGCCGGTAAAAAAATTGCTAATCAGTGCGACGATATAGAAGCTAAAATCGAACAGGAATTGCAAAATGTCAGCTCATTAGATCAAGATCGCGTTCTTCGCGCAATTCTGGCGACAATGAAATGTACCTTGCGAACAAATTTCTTCCAAAAAGATGAGAATGGTAACAGCAAAAGCTGGGTATCATTAAAAATGGAAAGCAAGACAATTCCGAATATTCCGGACCCTCGCCCATATCGCGAAATATTTGTTTACTCTCCAAGAATTGAGGGAGTTCACTTGCGCGGAGGAAAAATTGCGCGTGGAGGTTTACGCTGGTCTGATCGTCATGAAGATTTCCGCGCAGAAGTTCTCGGTCTTATGAAGGCACAACAGGTAAAAAACTCCGTGATTGTTCCGATGGGAGCAAAAGGCGGATTCGTTGTAAAAATGCCTCCAAAGACCGGAGGTCGGGCAGCCTTCCAGGAAGAAGGAATTGCATGCTATAAAACTTTTATCCGCGGCCTTTTGGATATCACTGACAATCGTCTGGGGTCAAAAATTATTCCGCCAGCCAATGTTGTCCGCCACGATGAAGAAGATCCGTATCTGGTTGTTGCTGCTGATAAAGGAACGGCAACATTCTCTGATATAGCAAACTCTATTTCCGTAGAGTATGGATTTTGGCTCGGTGATGCTTTTGCATCAGGTGGATCAGTAGGCTATGACCATAAAAAAATGGGTATTACCGCCAGAGGCGCATGGGAATCCGTCAAGCGTCATTTCCGTGAACTTAACCACGATACGCAGTCACAAGAATTTGACGTGATCGGTGTAGGCGATATGGGTGGTGATGTATTTGGAAACGGCTTATTGCAATCCAAGAAAATCCGCCTCATTGGAGCTTTTAACCACATGCATATATTCTGTGACCCAAATCCGGATGCTGCAACATCATATAAAGAACGCGCAAGATTGTTCAAGGCAGTGAAAGGTTGGGGAGAATATGACGTAGAAAAGCTTTCGAAAGGTGGTCGCATATACTTGCGGTCAGAGAAATCTTTGAAACTGACCCCTGAGATTCAAAAAAGATATGATATCGATCAGGACTCCATATCACCTGCCGAGCTGATCAAAGCAATGCTGTGTGCAAGAACCGATCTTTTGTTTTTCGGAGGTATCGGAACATATATCAAAGCGGGAACAGAAACAAATGCGGATGCCAGTGATCGCAGCAATGATTCTTTGCGCGTTAACGCAGCAGAAGTTAGAGCTAAAGTTGTTGGCGAAGGCGCAAACCTTGGCGTAACCCAAAAAGGGCGTATCGAATATGATAAAAAGGGCGGTCGTATCAATACTGACTTTATTGATAACTCTGCCGGTGTTGATACGTCAGACCACGAGGTAAACATCAAGATTTTGCTCTCCGAAGTTGTTCGTGATCCAAAAACCAAATTAACACAAACAACTCGTGACAAGCTCCTGATAGATATGACGGACGATATTGCAAAATTGGTTTTGCAAGATAACTATTATCAGGCGCAGGCCTTATCGTTAATGGAGCTGCAAGCAGCCGATCTACTCCCTGAACATGCAGCCTTCATGCGTTCATTGGAAAAAGCCGGATTGCTTAACAGAAAAGTTGAGTTCCTGCCCAATGATGAAGAGATAGAAGAGCGTCTTCGTCTGCGCAAAGGTCTGACAAGGCCGGAGTTATCTCTTCTCGTGTCTTACGGCAAGCTCACGTTCACAAATGCTTTGCTGAATTCTGCCTTGCCGGATGATCCTGCAATGGTTGATTGGGTAGAAAATTATTTCCCTGAAGTTATCAAAAAGAAATATCTGAAAGAAATTCACGGTCACCGTTTGCGCCGCGAAATAATCGCAATGGCAGTATCAAACGCAGTTATCAATCGTTTGGGCCCAACTTTTGTTAGAAAAGTCACGGAAAGAACCGGTGCGGATGTATCGGAAGTCACAAATGCCTACCTCATAGTCCGGGACGCTTTTACGCTGCGTCAGATTTGGGACGATATCGAAGCATTGGACAATAAGGTTCCGGCCTTGGTACAGCTCAAAGCGATGATTAAAACTGCAAAGCTAGCCGAGCGAGAAACCCAATGGCTTCTAACCCGTTTTGGAAGAAAGGCCAATCGTGCAAAAGATGGAGAAATGTTCGCTAAGCAAGTCTCTTCGCTGAAGAAAAATCTCTCCAAAATTTTGCCGCCGGATATGCAAGCCAACATGGAAATGCGCATTAAGGACTGGATATCAAATGGCATTCCTAAAGCTCTCGCAGAGCAAATCGCAATGCTGCCTCTGATTGGAGCCGCTTTTGATTTGATTCAAATCGCTCAAAGTGAGAAGGCAGATGTCGTAAGAACGGCTCAGATATATTTTGACCTTGGTGGTTTGTTTCACTTTGAGCGTCTGCGCAAAAAAGCTCAAAATATGGCAGAGGATAATCCTGATATTTCACAAGCCGCAACAGGAATCGCCGAGTCGCTTAATGTTGTACAATCTGCTTTAACTGCCCGTGTTGTAAAAGATTGTAGCAAACAAGCTGCTGAAGCAGGAATCTCGGACAAATGGGTTGAAAAATTCTGTCCAAGAGCAAACGCGGTCATCAGTCTTATTGAAGAGTCCGAGAAATCAGGACCAGTAGATTTCGCTGATTTGGTTGTAATAGAACAACAGCTTCGGGGACTGATTTAAAATAAGTATAATCACTTACCAAGAAACCGGATCAGGAAATTGATCCGGTTTTTTTCCACGACCAGATATGAAACCCAAGCCCTGTAACAATATTGACGACACAAAGTGCAGAAAAAACGCCAACAACTCCGTAGAGAGTATAACCGATAGTGGCTGCAGGAATCATCAGAACAATCATTTTCAGGAAAAGCAAACTGGCAGAAATTTGGGGTTTTCCAATAGCATTATAAACAGATCCCCATCCATGCGTAAGGTTACCAAGCGGATAAGACAAAGGAACAATCAACAGATATAAAATAATATAGTGATCAAGAAGAGCGTCTTCCGAAAAAAGTTCGGCTATACTGCTTGCAAATAATCCCAAACACACAGCAACAAATGCAGACCATAAAACAGAGAAGATAAGAGCATTTTTTATCGTATCCCTCACACGATCAAATTGGCGCGCCCCCCAGTTTTGTCCAATGATCGGAGCCATACCAATTGAAAGAGCCATCATAATCACTAGAGTAAAAGCTTCAATGCGCGAAGCTGCTCCAAAAGCAGCGACGGCAGCATCCCCATCATGCGAGAGAAGGCGATTGATAGAAGAATTGACAACAGAAGGAAGCATGCTGGTCAGACCGGCCGGCAAGCCGATGATAAGAAGTCTTTTGCAGGAATTAGAGAATTCATGAAGATTGATAATATGGGAGAAGTCAAACAATCCACGGCGATACATGATATAAAGACCAGCCCCCATGGCGCAGAAATTCGAAATAACCGTAGCAATTGCTGCCCCGAAAAGCTCTAGTCGTGGAAATCCTCCCAAACCAAAAATCAGCAGAGGATCAAGTATGGCATTAGCAATCGCAGATACTGTCATTATCCCCGCAGGAATCATTGCATCTCCTGTCGCCCGCAACGCAGCGTTCCCAACAACCGGCATGCTAACGAAGAATGTCCCGATAAAATAAGGGATCATATAACTGCTGATAAGGCGAATTGCATTCTCATCAGCACCCATTGCCCCGAACAATTCCGACAGAAATGGAATCCCGATCAATGCTGCCAAAATGCTAAGAAGAAGAACAATAAACATGGCGTGAGAAGTCACGCGTTTAACGGATTCGTACTGTTTTTCGCCAATTAGTCTAGATACGACAGAAGAAGTGGCGATCCCCATCCCGATGAAAATTGAAAAGATGCCGTATGTAACGGGAAAGGTATAACTAAAGGCGGCCAGCTGCTCCGTTCCGAGTAAAGAAACATAGTAAGTATCAACCAATTGAAAGCTGATAATTGCCAAGATACCCCAAATCATAGGAAGGGTCAATCGAATCAGATGATGCCGAATAGACCCTTGAGTTAAATCTCCCTTGTCAGGAACGCGTAAAGGAGGAACGGAATGAGGCGTTGGCGAAGTCATGGCTTAGTTTATGCGCCAATTATTCGCGACGTTCAAGAGCCTTTAATTCCTCTTCCAGTTTGCGTCCTGTATATTCCGGAGATTTTGTATTTCTGGCCATCATAGAATAGAAAGCAGGAACAACAAACAATGTAAAAAGTGTTGAGAACAAAACCCCGCTGAGTACAACAACACCAATTGGAAAGCGGCTTTCAGCTCCTGCCCCAGACGAAAAGATAAGAGGTAAGGCGCCCACTGCTGCAGAAACCGAGGTCATAAGAATGGGGCGAAGGCGCGTAACTGAGGCCTCCTTCAGTGCAGAGTAAAATTCAAGACCTTCATCCCTTAGCTGGTTGGCGAACTCGACAATAAGTATACCGTTCTTTGCTGCAAGCCCGACCAGCATGATCAGACCGATTTGTGTATAGATGTTAAGTGTGGCTCCTGTCAGGAATAATCCCCATAATGCACCTATGATGGCTAATGGAACAGCCATCATAATAACAAACGGGTGAATCCAGTTTTCAAATTGGGCCGCTAGGAATAAATAAACAGCAACCAAAGCAAACGCAAAGACAATATATATTGCTACGCCACTTTCTTTAAATTCGCGAGACTCGCCCTTGAAGTCAAAACGCGCCTCTGCCGGAAGTAAGCGTTTGCCTGTTTTCTCTAGGTAATCAAGCGCTTCACCCAAAGAATATCCAGGGGCAAGAGCTGCGGTAATTGTGATGGCTCGCATACGGTTATAGCGGTTCAATTCACCGGAATTGGCGGTCTCTTTAAAAGTAATGAGGTTAGAGAGAGGGATAAGAGTATTGGTGCGCGCAGAACGGACATAAATATTGTTCATATCCATTGGCTTGATACGGTCCTGATCTTCCCCTTGCAGGATGACATCATATTGCTCGCCATCCTCGATATAATTTGTAACCTGCAAAGACCCCATAAATATTTGTAATGTCGATCCGATATCGGAAACACTAACGCCAAGATCAGCGGCACGGTCTCTATTAATCTCGACACGCAATTGCGGTTTGGTTTCTTTATAATCCCAATCAATGTTTCTCAGGCGGGTGTTTTGGCTCACCTCTGCCATAAATATATCTCTCCACCGAGCCAGCTCGGCATAATCATTACCAAGAATAACAAATTGAACAGGGTTGGAGAATCCGCGCTGGCCTAATGATCCCGGTTCAATCGGAAAAGCCATAACCCCGGGAAGACCCATAAACTTTTGGAATAGGCCAGGAGTTCCTGCCTGAAAATCTCCCCAGACAATCTCATTGACCGAACGTTCCCGATCTTTCCACGCCTCAAGAAGGATAAATGAAAAAGCAGAATTAACTGCACCTGTTGTAGAAAAACTCCCAGGTACAATAGTCACAACGCCTCTGGCTTCACCAGTTCCATCTTGCTCGTTCAACTCATTTGGAGGTAATAATTTCTGCAGCTCTTTTTCTACAAAGCTAAGTTGACGTTTTGTATATTCCAAAGATGCCCCTTCGGGAGCTTTGATAAAAGCAAGAAAGTAACCGCGATCTTCTTTTGGAGCGTATTCAGAACTGATATACTTCATAAAGAACGCGCCAAGCCCAATCATCAAGACCATAAAAATAACGATAACAAAAGGCCGCGCAAAGAAGAAATCAAGAGCAGAAATATATTTCAGACTCATTCGATCTAGAGAGCGATTCATCCAGTCTGTAACAAAATTTGTTTTATGCTCCCCTTTGTCATTCACCTTAGGCTTCTTGAGTATTTGGGAGCAGAGCATTGGGGAAAGAGACAGAGCCGTAAACGCAGAAAATAAAATGGCCCCGATAATAGCCCAAGAAAACTCGGTAAAAAGACGTCCTGAGTTGCCGGGCATCAAAGAAACAGGCAGAAAAACAGCAACAAGAACAAGCGTTGTCGCAATAACGGCAAAGGCCACTTGTCTCGTTCCTATAAGCGCAGAGGCAAGGGGTGGCGCGCCTTTCTCAATACGTTTATAAACATTTTCCAGTACAACGATTGCGTCATCAACCACCAGACCGATAGCAAGAATAAGAGCCAGTAAAGTAAGAAGGTTAATGGAAAAACCAAGTGCATAAAGGACAGCAAAAGAACCAATCAATGATACAGGAATAGCAACGGCTGGAATAATTGTTGCGCGGACATCACCAAGAAAGATCCAGATAACAAACACAACCAGCAGCAAGGTGATCCCTAACGTGAAATAAACCTCGTCTACGGCTCCTTCAATAAAGATACCGGAGTCAAAAGCGGTCTCCATGATGATATCGCGCGGTAAAGTTTCCTTGATACGTTCCATTTCTTCCTTCACGCCACGAATAACATCGAGCGTGTTGGCATTGGATTGCTTGACGATACCAAGACCAATTGAGGATACACCGTTATAATGAAGCTCCCGTCGTTCTTCTTCAGCGCCGCGTTCAACGCGAGCAACATCTTTGAGGCGAACAAGATATCCGTCCTGACCACGTTTGATGACCAATTCACCAAAATCGCGTACCGTGTCGTAAACACGATCCACACGCACAGTAAATTCACGATCAAGAGATTCAATACGACCAGCAGGAAGCTCGATATTCTCTTGAATTAAGGAGCGTTGAACATCGGTAACTGTCAGCGCTCGCGCAGCCAAAGCTTCGCGGTCAAGCCAAACCCGCATAGCATAACGGCGCTCCCCGCCGATCTGGACACGAGACACCCCATCAACAACAGAAAGTCTATCCTTAACATAGCGATTGGCGTAATCTGTCAGTTCCAATCCGTCTCTGGATTTGCTTCGAAAAGCAATCCAGAATAAAGCTTGCGTATTGGCATCAACTTTTGAAATCTGTGGGGCTTCGACTTCATCCGGTAGCTGGTTCTGGATACGTTGAACGCGATCTCGAACATCATTGGCAGCTTCCTCGATGTCTTTTTCTAACTTGAACTCGACTGAAATACTGGAAAGACCATCAGAAGATTTAGAATCAATAGATTTAACGCCGGAAATACCGGCAATGGAATCTTCTAATATTTTTGTAACACGTGACTCAATAATTTCAGCACTTGCGCCGATATAGGATGTCTCGACAGAAACAATCGGCGCATCAATATCGGGATACTCACGTAATTCTAGCTTGGTAAAAGCGACTAGCCCCAAAATAATAACAAGCAGATTGATAACGGCTGCAAAGATTGGCCGCTTAATAGAAATATCTGATAAAATCATTCTTCTACCGTTTCGTCAGATGTGTCTTGTGTAGAAAGTGTGGGTGTATTGGAGGTCTTTGAAGAGACATCCAAAGGTGTAATGACGTCTTTCTTACGCTCAATTGCAAAGCCAAGAGTAGCCTGTTGTGACGCCTCAACACTACGTTCCTCAACGACATTCACAGGAGCTCCCGGGCCGGTTTTCATTTGCCCTTCAATAACCACTTTATCTCCTTGAGATAAGCCATCCTTAATCTCAACATAGCCGGGTTCGCGCAAACCCGTTACAACAGTTTTGCTTTCAATTTTATTTTCTGCATTGACGACAAAAACTGTCTTGATGTTGCCGGAAGACTGGATAGCCCCTTCAGGAATAGCAAGAGCTTCAAAAGATTTGCGAACAATTCTGACCTTCATAAGCAATCCAGGACGTAAAAGCCCTTGAGGATTCTCTACCAATGCACGAACGCGCACAGATCGGGTGTCTGGATCAATACGAGTATCAATCGTATAAATTTTTCCTTCGAATACATCAGCGTCATAAGCTTCAGATTGGGCTTTAATAGTCATGCCGACCTGTAAAGCAGATAGAAAACGTTCCGGCACAGAAAAATCAAGCTTGATGGGATCAACATCATCCAAGGTCATGATTGTTGTGCCAGGTGTAACCAAATCGCCGATACTCACCTCACGGATACCAACGATACCGTCAAAAGGAGCGACTATACGTCTTTGATTAAGCTGTGCTTTGGCAACTTCCATGCTGGCGAGAGCTTCGTCACGTTCTGCAGCAGAACCCAATTTATTTTTAACAAGTTGATTATAACGCATATAAGAGCGCGTAGCCTCATTCAGAGTGGCCATTTCCTCCTCATCGGAAAGCTCAACCAGAACTGCTCCAGCCTCAACAAACTGCCCTTCTGTAACGCCAACTGACTTGACTGTCTCAGTAACGGTAGCAGTGATAACAGCAGATTCATTAGAGTGAGCCGTTCCAACAGCTTCTATAATTTCTTCAAATGGAACAGGGGAAACGGGAGTAACAACAACATTTGCTGCACTAGCAGGAGGCTGAAAATCCGCAAATTTCAATTTCATGAAAAAGACAAAACCCGAGAAACCGATCAGTACAATAAACAAAAGCATTGCAACGCCGATAAGAACGATACGTTTCTTGGAACGGCGGCGAGAAGGAGCGGCGTCGGAAAAGGTCATGATAAAAAAATCCCTGATAAAAATTGCTGACTACAAACTAGGACGGCCACTTTGTTCATGCAAGGGCTACACGAAAAATATTTATCACAAAAATCAAAAAACCTATTGATTTGATTCATAAATCTGGCTCTATGATAGGCATGCGAGACTCTGAAAAAGCTCTAATTCATATACTGGAAACTGTGCCCGAATTAACCCCTGCCTCGGTTAAGGATAATCACGGGTCAATTCTGGTTATAGGAACAGCAGAGAGAATAAGTGCTTATGAAGCATATTATTCTCCCTATCATAATGAAAAGATTGGATTTTTTGATATAGATCAGGAAAATGGCCAATTTGATGCTGTGTATGTAATTGGTACAAAACAAAAACAGGAAAGCGCATATTTTCTGGCTAAAGCTCTAAAATTGGCAAAAAACAATGCGCCCGTCGTTATGGTGTTAGAAAATGACTGGGGCGGAAAAAATCTTGAAAAACTCTATAAATCTGCATGTTTAGAGACGCAAAGCGAGTCCAAACATAAATCGCGTATCGTTTGGACTCGCACTCCACAAACGGCAGATCAATCAAGAATTGACGAATGGATCAGGAGTGGAGCAAAGGCGCGAAGAGCTGATGAACAATGGACACAGCCCGGAATTTTCTCATGGGAAAATCTTGATAA
This sequence comes from Alphaproteobacteria bacterium, assembly GCA_020442425.1. GTDB lineage: Bacteria > Pseudomonadota > Alphaproteobacteria > Micavibrionales > Micavibrionaceae > UBA1573. The sequence goes on from JAGRKB010000038.1 coordinate 14,017, forward strand.
GGGAACGCAAGCTCTGCAGGAAGTCTTCAAAAAGGAGTGGCGAGGAGAGTTCCGTGGAAAGGGAGCAGATTTCGGATGCGGTTGTGGTGATTTGGCAAAATTTATGCTCGAAAGCTGCTATAAAATCAAAAAATTTCATCTACTGGACATAGATAAAAGGGCAGTTGATTGCGCAAAACAGAATTTAGAACGAAAATTCGGCGAGATTATAGAGCCACACTGGATCGATATAACAAAAGGCTCCCTTCCTCAAAAGCTTGATTTTATCGTTATGAACCCTCCCTTCCACACAGGGAAAGATCAACTCGCATCACTCGGCAAAGCCTTTATCTTACAAGCATCTAAATCTCTGGATCGAGGCGGTTTATGCCTCATAGTAGCCAACGTACATTTGCCATATGAAGACACAATCAGAGATCTGTTTTACAGCTTTGAAATCATAGAAATAAAGTCAGGCTTTAAAATAATTTTGGCTAGAAAGTAGAACAGAACTGTGTACGTAAACTAATTATTGTACGTACGCTCTCGGGATTTCATGTCCATAATGGCTATTGTCGTGCCGTCAAGGCCGGATTCTATAGAGGAAGGCGAACGAAAAGCATCCATAAAGGCTGATCCGATATCTTTTCCTGTTTGATGTTCAATGGCGGCAGTGGCGACACCTGCTGCGGCACCAATCGCGCCCCCAAACAATGCCCCTCCGGCAACTTGAGCCACAACTCCAATCTCGTCTCCTGTAATATGGCGATAAATCGTGCCAACAATGGGGATATGCTGCAAAGGATTTATAATATCAAGAAAATCAAAAAATCCGAACGACTCCTCCTTTTCTTCCATAGGAGCAGGAATTGTAATTTCAGGAACATTTGCCTGTTCTGAAATTCCAGATGTAATTGTGGCCAAATCGGCAGATTTTGCCGAAAAAATGGCCGAAAAACTATTCTTTGGGTCAAGAACAGGGACATGACCATCAATACGCCCGGAACGATCCTTTTGCCAGCTAACGCCTTGAGAAACCGAAGATTTAGCGGTTTCCTTCGGGAGGGGCGCAGATGAAGTATCTCCTGTGACATAGGGGTAGATCATACAAATATCCTTCTTTCATAGAAGAAATTTGCAAATCCCGTACCAACAGGGCAAAAAAACGGTATGATACAAAGAACTCTGATTGGAATTGGAAAATGATACCCCCTAAAAATAAACAGGTTTTGATAGGCTGCGACATAAAAAATGCCAGATTAAAAGAGTTGGTGGAAGAACAGCTGAGAACAATACCCGATCTGCGCATTCTCATGAACGAAGAGGAAGAAATTCAGCCGCCGGATCATGTTATAACAGAGGAAAATTATAGTAGAGAATTATCATATCCCGTTCGATTGGGAGAATTGAAAGATCGTTTAAACTATAATTTGTCAGGCCGCGATCGATTTGTAGAGGAGGAAGTTCAATATGATCTTGGAACTTTTACACTTTTGGCAGATAAAAATATTCTCATTCACAAGGACACTCAAACCCCTATTCGCTTGACTGACAAGGAGAGATTGCTCCTTAGAACGTTGTATGAGGCAATAGGTCGTCAGCTGAGTCGCGATAGGATTCTGAGTGAGGTCTGGGGGTACGCAGACGGAATTGAGACACATACACTGGAAACACACTTATACAGACTCAGACAAAAACTCGAAGAGTTTGAGGCGCAAGACTTAATCATTGCGGATGGCCAAGGGAATTACAGCCTTAAAATCTAAAAGAAAAACCCGCCAATCGGCGGGTTAAAATCTTGGTTTCTATGCTAGAATAGAGAAGAGACTACTCGTCATATCCGGCTAGATCATCAATACCGGCATCATCGCCATCATCATCATCGTCGAATGATTCATCTGCAGAGAATCCGCTATCATTGGCTTGAGCAACCAGAGCATTCCACTCTTCTTCTCCTTCCATTTCTTCCATCACATCATCTTGGTCTTCTTCAACAGCGAAGACGCGTTGGTGGGAGCGAACCAAATCCTCTTTCAGATCATCAACCTGAACAGTGTCATCAGCAATCTCACGCAAAGAAACAACAGTATTTTTATCGTTGTCACGATCAACGGTCAACGGAGCGCCAGTACCAATGCGGCGAGCGCGCTGAGCAGAAACCATAACCAGTTCAAAGCGGTTAGGAACCTTGAGAACACAATCTTCAACGGTAACACGAGCCATGAATAAATCCTTTTTTGAATGCTATCCGCTCGCTTATAAACACCTTGGTAACAAAAATCAAGACTTTGCTGAACAATTGGATAAGAAAAACCCTCGTGGATGAAACTCACGAGGGTTTAAAATGGGGTTTAAAATGGGGCTTAATCAAAAATTTTAACCATTTCTGATTTCGTTCAGGAATTCACCGACCTGAATTTGCAAGGATTCTGCAATTTCCGCCAATTCTGACGCGGCACCGTTAAGAGCCGTAGCAGATTCACCGGTTTCTTCGGCATTTTTCTGAACGTCATGAATATTCTGGGCCACTTGTTGGGTTCCCGTGGAGGCTTCGGAAACATTGCGGCCAATTTCAGCCGTAGCCGCATTTTGTTCCTCAACCGCTCCGGCCACAGTAGATGTTGCGTGGTCAATTTCACGGACATCGGAAATAATACGCTCTACAGCCTCAACGCTACTGCGGATAGCCTCTTGAATACGCCCGACGCGTTCGTCGATTTCAATGGTTTTTCCTGCAGTTTCCGTCGCTAGTTTTTTAACTTCATCAGCAACAACCGCAAAACCTTTACCGGCCTCACCGGCGCGAGCCGCTTCAATCGTGGCATTTAAAGCCAAAAGATTGGTCTGCTCTGCAATCTCCTTGATTGAGGAGATAACATCACCGATGGAGTCAGCCAAGACATTCAGTTCGGCAACTTGCTGGCTAGTGCGCTCAGCCTCAGAAGAAGCACGACCCGATTTCTGAGCCACATTGCTGATTTGATGTGCAATCTCTTGCGAAGATGCAGACAGTTCTTCAGCAGCAGAGGCCACAACCTGAACATTCCCGTCAGCCTCGGATGCGGCTGATGCCACAATCTGACTGGCGTGAGCAGTGTTGGAAGACACAGAAGTCATTTGTTGCGCTGTAGCCTGCATTTCTGTAGCCGCAGCAGCCAATGATTTAATAATGTTCGAAGTTCTTCTATCAAAGTCATCAGCCAATTTATGCATGGCTTGTTTCTTCTCAATCTCTGCTTGAGCTTTTGCTTTTTCTTGTTCTTCGGTCATGCGCTCGACGGCAAGGCCATTATCCTTGAACACACCAACAGTCCGTGCCATGTCACCCATTTCATCACCACGGTCAAGGTAAGGAACTTCAACGGAATAGTCACGATTAGCCAGCGACCCCATAGTGGAGCAAAGACGACTGATAGGCGTTGTTAAAGATCTCGAGAACAAGAGAGAAATAACAATAACGACAATTAGTATTAGAACTGAGGACAGAATGATATGATTTTTCATTGTATCAACAGCCATATGAGCTTCATCTTCATCTATGGACGCAGAGATAGCCCAGGTTTTATCAAAGACATTAGCTGGACCTGAGGCAACAAGGGTGTTCTTACCATTGACTTGATCCCAACCAACAGAGACATGCCCCTCGAAAGATTTCCTAATTTCATCATCCTCAAATTTGTCTTTAAGAATAGGATCAATATCATCCTTCAGATTAGGATCGTTTCTCAAAAGAAAGTCACTACCGACCATACGAACTCTGGCGGTTTTGGAAACATCTTCTGGGACAACGCCCAGAGCATTAATGCGTCCGATAGGCATCTGGAATGCCAAGACCCCTATAAAGGAGCCATCCTGATCCAGGATGGGAGCTCCAACAAAGGCGGCTGGAACGCCGTGGCTTGGAGCATAGGGTTTAAAGTCAAAGAAACTCAGTTGGTCCTTAACAGGATTATCCTTGACCGCACGATAGAGATTGGCAAGATCGGTATCCTTCCATTCGCCGTCATACATATTGGTAGCAAAATCCAGTTCCTTATAGACTGTATAAAGAAGATTACCTCGCTCATCAAAAATAAAGATATCGTAATATTCGCGTTGTTCCAGAAGTTTACGGAACCAGGGATGGAATTTGGCATGGGCAGCGCTATAAATTGTTCCGTCATCAGATGTATCGAGCAAATGTTTACTTCCCAAAGGATGCTCATTCTCCTCAATATATTTCTGTTGCAGGTAAGATGCTTTGTCACTTGCTTTCAAATCTTCCCAACCAAAACGGAAGCTGTGCAGGGCCTGACGAACATAATTACTGTCTGCATTAATCAGAAGGTCTTCTTTGATTGAAGAAAGGTAAGATTCGAGATTCGTCTTAACACCGTTTTCAATAGAAAGAATTTTTTCTTCTGTCATCTTCGTTGCCATCTCTTCGGATTTATCAACGGAGAGATAGCTGATAATTCCGGCATTAATGACAGCAAGAATGACCATTATCAGAGGAATCTTGATAGAATTTTTGATATTCGAAAGCGACATACGGAGCCTCGTTTCTCGAGATTAAAGATTAAGTAGAGTTTTTCTTACTCAGGATAGAAATACAGAAGATGTATTAAGGATAACTTTACTTCATTTAAGAAAAAGTAAAAAGAGTCAAAAAACGCAGTCAAAATATTAAGTGCATTCGGATATAATCTTATAGCATGAAAAAACCGATCATAAAGATCGGTTTTCCAAAAAACATATATAAGAATCCATTATTTTTTGCCGTGCAGTTTCATCGGCTTTTTTTCCTCGGAAGAATAATCTTCAGCAGGAGGTGTCATAACAGAAGAAGATTTTGATTGATCTTCTTGAATTTCAACTCCGGCAGCAGGCTCGATATTCTGAACTTGAGAAGCGTTGCTATCGCTAATAACGCGAGACTGATAGAATTTTGTGCCTTTAACAAGAGGTGCAGTGCCGTTGTCACCCGCAAAAGCAGGGGAAGAGACAGCAAAGATAGCCAATAGCATAAATACAGAACGGATCATTTTTTAAGCTCCTGATATAAATTTTCGTGAGAACCGGAGAGGACTATAAGCCCTATCCGGATATTATGCAAACTTTTTAAAAGGATTTGGAAATCGAAAAGACCAAACGGGCGCCGCAACCATCAGCACATTCATCAGGTTCATCCAAATCCGTATCATTATACGTCAAAGCCAGATCAAACCCTTCGATTGTGTAGCCCAGACCCAAAGACCAGTCAGCATAGTCATCTGTGCCAAACGCAGCATTATCATCAATCCATTGATAACCGGCATGAGCAGACAGCGTCAAATCATAAGGCAGGGGAACAGAAGCATAGGTTGCAAGATAAAGGGAATCGTCGCTAGAGCCGAAATAGTCCGGAGAATAATTCAAAGAGACACTGGCTTGGGCAAAATTAAAGTCATACCCCGCAGCCGCTGTTAATTCCCAGAAATCATAGTTCAGATCATCATCAGAACCGGGATAATGATAGTAAATACCACCCAAATCCCAACTGACTTCCCCAACAGACCCAGATACACCACCATAAAGGTCAAACTCGGAAGAGGCATCGGTAAAGTCAACGCCTGAGCCCCAAATTCCGAGGTAAAGCCCGGTATCAGCATGAGACCAGTCTACCCCACCTTGAACAGTGGGTTCTTCGTTGCTTTGGGAAATACCGCGAAATACATAATCTGTGGTTAGGGTTACATTGGCAGAAAATTCACCGGGCAAATTAACTTCGGCTTGTGCTGGAGAAGATGCGGCTCCCGCACCAAACAGGAGAGCAACACTCAAAAAAGAGAGAATAGATTTCATAAAAGACCTCACGGGTAGATAGAACAGAAAAAAGAAGTAAAAAAAGAGAAGGCAGAACAGCGTTGATTCGCTAAGCCTTCTCTATTCTGAATCAAAATGAAGAGCTGTCAAGCTAACCTAGGGGCCTGATCGCTCAGCCGTATTCATTTTAATGTCTGGGGGTGCTGTGCGGGCACGTTTGTCAATGAGTTTATTGAGCGCGTGTAAATAAGCACGCGCTGATGCAACAAGAGTATCGGCATCAGTGCCTTGACCGACAACAGTCTTCCCGTCTTCTTCGATTTTAACAGAAACCTCGGCCTGCGCGTCTGTTCCGCCAGTCACGGCATGAACCTGATAGAGCAGTAAGGTCGCATCGTCATGAGGAATAATCATGCGGATGGCTTTAAAAATAGCATCAACAGGCCCGTTACCCTCAGACATAGCAAACTTGCGTTCCCCATCAACATCCAATTCTATTGAGGCGATTTGAGGCCCCTTGGTTCCGGCTTGAATAACCAGAGACGAAAATTTGATATTGTCATTATCGCGCCCTGTGGAATCTTCAACCAGCGCAATTATATCTTCATCGAATATATTTTTCTTCTTGTCTGCCAGATCTTTAAAGCGATTAAAGGCATCTTCGAAAGCATTCTCTCCCAGAGCATATCCCATTTCCTCCAACTTGGATTTAAAAGCATGGCGACCGGAATGTTTGCCCATCACAAGATTGGAACGGGTCAGGCCGACAGACTCAGGAGTCATGATCTCGTATGTTTGGGCATGTTTCAAAACGCCATCCTGATGGATGCCGCTTTCATGAGCAAAGGCATTGGCACCGACTATGGCCTTGTTCGGTTGCACAACAAAACCCGTAATAGACGATAAAGTACGCGATACTTTAGTAATCATTTCTGTCTTGATATTATTGGAATAAGGCATGGCATCGGGGCGCGTCCGCATCGCCATAATAACTTCTTCTAGTGCAGCATTCCCGGCGCGCTCACCAATGCCATTGATCGTGCACTCAATTTGTCGTGCACCGGCTTCAACACCCGCCAAAGAATTGGCAACCGCCAGCCCTAGATCATTGTGACAGTGAACAGATAAAATGGCCTTGTCGATATTGGGAACGCGTTCGCGCAACAATCTGAATTTTGCTGCATAATCAAGAGGCATGGCATATCCGACCGTATCGGGGATATTGATTGTGGTTGCCCCCGCAGCAATCGCGGCCTCTACACATCGACACAAGAAATCATCATCAGTGCGGCTCCCATCCTCGGCAGACCACTCGACATCATCCGTCAATCTGCGAGCAAAAGAAACGGAATCGGTAATTGCTTCGAGTACAGCCTCGGGCGTCATCTGCAATTTATATTTCATATGCAAAGGAGATGTAGAAATAAAAGTATGAATGCGCCTGTGCGGAGCAGATTTAATGGCGTCCGCCGAAGCTTCAATGTCCCGCTTAACAGCTCGGCATAGTCCTGCAACGGTTGCATTTTTAATCTCGCGCGAAATCGCTTCAACGGCTTCAAAATCGCCACGCGATGCAATAGGAAATCCGGCCTCGATGACATCGACGCCCATCTCATCCAGAAGGCAAGCCATCTTCAGCTTTTCTTCCAGATTCATGGAGCAGCCCGGAGACTGCTCCCCATCACGCAATGTGGTATCAAAAATAATAATTCGGTTTTTATCAGAGTTTTGAACAGACATAATAATCCTTCTTCTACAAATGTCTTTAAGATTTATGATTTAGAGAAAGTGAAAGCCCCTGAAAAAAGACAGCGATAAAATCAACCGCCTGCCTCAGGGGTTGATAAGTCGTAGAAGGAGGTGCGAGTTTATAAAAACCTGTTTCATGGGAATGATCTAAACTTATTTTATAACAGGGTGCAAGAAAATAATGGAGTTAATGACACCCGCCGGATTTTCCGCATCCGCAAGCTCCGCCTGCATCGGGTTTGAATTTCTGTGCCAATTCATAAAGATAGGCCCAGGAATAAAGCCCTGTATTGTGTCCATCATCAAAGATCAGGCGCACGGCATAATTCCCGACAGGTTGGATATCGGTGATGGTGACATCTTTCTTGCCGGTCACATGAACCTTTTCAGAAGGGTGATGGCCTTGGACTTCGGCAGACGGACTTTCAACCCGTAATAATTCAGCTGTTAAGCCGTATTTTTCTCCGGAATCAAATGTAACATAAAGAACCTTTTCTGATTTCTTGTAAACAATATCAGTCGGCCATTTCGCATTGGAAGAAGGGGTCATTTCTTTATCTCACAATCTTCTAAGTGGCGAGCTTCTTCGACCAGCATAATAGGTATTCCGTTTCGTATGGGATAGGCCAGCCCTGCTTGGTCGGAAATCAATTCCTGTTTCTCACGGTCATAGCGCAGCGGCACTTTTTTCAAAGGGCATACCAGAACTTCCAACAGGCGCGGATCAACAGAATTTGTCATGGAGAGAATTATATTTAATGTGATGAGCGGGAGCAAGGGTGATTAACGGCCATATCCAGTAAGGACATGAAAAGATTGGCGCGGGTCGAACAGCATGGTGCTTCGAGCAAGGCTTGTTTCTCGGATGGTGAAAACGGACAAATCATGGCCAGCGTTGTCATTAACATGGCATCATCTTCAATTTCATGCAGCAAAGGCCAATCAAGGGAAATCTCTTGCTGTTCCAAATAGCGCCTGAGAAGAGAACATAAATTGCTGCGATCAAGATCAATGCAGCTTTGTGAACTCATATCCGATTCAAATGAAAGCCAGCTAGGTTTAACGCGCCTATACCCTTGCGTATCGATGGGAAGTTCTTTTTGAATATGAAAGCGACATAGGCCGCGTAAAGTAACACGGTAGCATCCGTCTTCGGTCTCTGAAAACTGTGTAATGCGTCCCGCACAACCGGTACGAAAGACAGGATCGCTGTTAGCGGCTTGCATACCGATAGGTTGAACAATGCCAATTATTCTTGAGTTTTTCAGTGCATGACCAACCATGCCAAGATAGCGCGGCTCGAAAATATTAAGAGGCAAGTCCGCTTTAGGCAACAGCACAACCCCTTCCAAAGGAAATATAGGAATTTCCTCTGGCAGATCATCAAAACAGGGATCAAACGGATTCTTGCTCATAAAGAGAATATAGGCCTCTTTTTCTAAGAGAAAAGCATAGAAGACAATTTGCGACGTCCTGACACACTGGCAGGATCGGAAAATCCCCAAGCCTCAAAATATTTCAGTAATTGGGCTTTGGCAGCCCCTTCATTCCAGTCACGATCCGCTTTGAGAATTTCCATCAAAGCGTCACAAGCCTTATCTTTTAACCCTTTGGCAAAATAGGCCTCAGCCAGATCAAATCGGTAGGAAGGAGTGTCGGGGTTAGAAGCAACGAGTTGCTCGAGCTCAGAAAATTCTCCTGCATTCTCTGACTGTTTCGCAAGATCAAGTGCAGTCATAAGTGCAGCAAAAGCGGCATCTTTTTTAAGAGGATCGGTAGCATCCGCAAGAATTTGCGCAGCATTATCATAATCTTTTTGGATGATTTTTAAACGTACTAACCCAGCAAATGCGTCTATATTGACCTGATCCTGATGTAAGATAGCCATGTAGACCTGTTCGGCATCATCAAATTGCTGCTCATCGACCATGGTTCTAGCCATAGCAAGAGCCTCGGGAATATCAAGAGAATCAGGCTTATTCTGGTTGGCAACAGCAATCAATTGTGCAACCAATCCTTCAATATCCGCTTGAGGACGTACACCGGCAAAGCCGGACACAGGCTGTCCTTGATACATGGCAACAACCATCGGAACAGATTGAACACGAAAGGCCTGCGCCAATTCCGGATTTTGATCGACATTAACCTTGGCTAGTGCCACTTGACTATTCTGTCCCCCAACAATTTGCTCCAGCAAAGGAACGAGCTGTTTGCACGGGCCGCACCATGGCGCCCAGAAATCAACCAAAACAGGTCGTTCCATAGATTCTTTCAAGACCTTGGCTTCAAAATCTGCTGTAGTCACATCATAAATGTCATTTGAATCCGATGGAGCTGGACTCGAAGCTGTCGAAGAAAGACCAATTAACATACTGCACTCTTTTCTGGTTTAGGATCATTCGACATATCAGCCCCCGCATCAGGCGCAACAATCGATAAATCACAAATTTTATAATCAATATTCTGTAGGCTTAGAATTCTTAATAGCTCCGAGGGAGCCATACTAACAGTCTGATCATTCAAAAGGGGATGAAAATTAATAGCATCTCCTTGCATCATCGCTTCTTCCAGTATGAGCTGTACCTGTTTTTGAGCGTCATTCAAAATAGACAGAGGAGTAACAGAGCCTGGACGAACACCGAGATTGGTCCAAAGCCGTTCAGGAGAACCAAACGAAAATCTGCCCGCTCCAAGTAAAGTGGATAATTTCTTGAGATCCACAGGAGTATCATGGCGCAAAGTCACAAGATACATCTTTCCCTTTTTGTCTTTTAAAAAGAGATTGCGTGTATGTAGCCCTGGAATTTGATGGGATACTTCATTAGCGGATTCAACGGTAAAAACAGGAATATGTCTATAGTGCTCAAACTGAATCCCCCACTTTTGAAGGGACTCTAACATCGAATCCGATGTGTACTTAGGCCTATATTCTGTTCCGTTCTCCATCCTATGGTCATACTGATACAACGAACCGCTGTCAATCGGAGAGGGCAGAATATGAAAAAATGGGGGTAAAACACTGGAAATATTGTAAATTAATCAACTCTAAAACGTCATTATCCCATTTCAAAAGTAGAACTTTTGTTAAAGCAGTGATATGATTCCTAACCGAAAGGATAGGTTGTCCGTCTCAATCCTACCCTGTTCATCTCAGCGTTCTGCGTTCAAATAAGAAATAAATTCGTAAGTTCAATTATTTATAGCTCTTCGAAAACAAATTAACAAGGGATGCATACATATGAATGTCCATTCGGTAAAAGCCAGACTTTGGGGAATGGTATTGGTGCCAGTGATTTTGTCATTGACGATTGGTGGAATGGAAATCAAGGATAAAAAAGAAAATCTGGATACCCATAAGCAAGTCAGCTTACACGTCAAAGATATAAAGAAATTACTGGGCTGGATTCACGCAGCACAAATTGAGCGCGGAAGAACAGCCGCTTGGATGACGTCCGGAACCGATAATGCAAAAAAGGATATGGAAGAAGCAAGACTTCAGACTAATAAACAAATGGCAAGTTTACGCCAGTCAGGAAATAATCAGGGGTGGTTAGAAGGTTCATTTCATGGACATCATTTGAAAAAGATAGAAAACCTGAGAGCGTCTGTTGATAGCAATAGTTTAAAAAGTTCAGAGGCTATTAGAGAATACTCGAAATCAATTTCTGAAGGGATATCGTACATTTCAGAAGTGTCAAAGAATTCAGAATCCGATATCTCTTCCATGCTAATTGCACTTTATTCTCTAGAAGAGGCAAAAGACCATGAAGGAAAAGAAAGAGCGGCGGGGGCGGCCTATTTAGGAATAATTAAAAATAACCAATCTGCTTTAAATCATGCGCTAAACCTCATCCGATCTGATTCCATAGAAGAGCAGTTTTTTGAAATTCTGGAACATGAAATTGAAAGAGGCCCTATTGAGCTGCATCGTCTTAAGCAGCCCTTTGAAGACTTGATATATAGTGCAGAATCCAAGGATTTTGATGAGGCAAAATCACAGATTCTTGAGCATGCTTTTGCCGGAAGCACCTATGATGTCTTGCAGCCTCCAAAAATATCTCAGGCAAAGTGGTTTGAGTTGGCGACTGCATGGATAGAAAACCTTCAAAAATTTGAGAGTGATCTTTATTCTATCATTGAAAAGCAACAACTATTTTATTTAGAAAAAAGTCGCTATGACTTCATTCTCTTCACTTCCATTTATATGCTTGTAATATTGATAACTCTTGTATCAACGTACTTTATCCTAAGATCAATAAGCAGAAATATGTCCCGCTCTGCACATGCAATTACCGACATTTCTAACGAGAATTTGATCAATAGCAACTGGTTGGATACAAATTCAAAATCGGAATTCGGTCAGATATCCCGTGCAATCATAAACTTGCAGGATAAAATGAAAGACAAAAAAGCTTTGGAAGCTAAATCGCTCCAAGATATGCACCATCAAGAAGAGAAAAATAGAGAGCGTGCGGAAAGGCAAGAACGTCTGAATGTATTTATCGGGAAAAACCTTAGAAACATCGAAAACCTAGCCTCCTCCATTGAGGAAATGACAGCCTCGATTGCAGAAATTGGAAATCAAGTGTCTAAGGCCGTTTGCCTGGTAGAAGAAACTAGGTTTATGGCGGAAGGATCGTCCGAGAAAGTAAGAGGGCTTGGGCAGCTGACCAAGGAAATCGACTCAATCGTTGATATAATTAGGGATATTGCCGAGAAGACAAATTTACTCGCACTGAACGCAACGATTGAAGCCGCGCGTGCCGGAGAAGCGGGGAGGGGCTTTGCGGTAGTGGCTGGTGAAGTCAAAGTTCTCTCCTCTCAAACTACGGAGGCAACAGGCAGCATAGATAGGCAAGTGCAGAACATTCAGCAGGAGAGCCAGCAGGTTGTGGTCTCGATTGAACAGATTAACCAATCGGTTGCCGGAGTATCGGAAGTCTCTAACGCTATTAGTGCTGCAATTTCTCAGCAAAACATTGCGGCAAATGAAATATCCGCCAATGCCCATAAAATTGCTGAATTTTCCAGACGCCTGAAAGACGATCTTGAGGAAATAGCTAAGGTTGGTTAACGCTTCCAGAAGTGCCAAAAGTCAATTTCACAATAAATTTCCGCAATTTTTGTGGAAAAGCTTTCATTTCTGGAAGTTTGTATGATACTATTATATTTAATAGTGATATCATATATATGCTTATATAAGCCGTTCTATAGATAGAGCGGAAAACGAGAGATAGATAAAATTCAAACTATTTTCAATAATTTGGAAACATTTTGAATGTATATATAAAATAGCAAAAAAATCAGGGAACAAATAAGCATGGCAGGACCCGAGAGAGAAAGATTTGAAGTCGCAACGGCAATACCGTGTGGGTCTGTAAACGGAAGGCTTGGGGCTAAAATAATTGAGGAAATAGGTATGGTTGCGGGGGAAGTACCATCGCCGACAGCTCCGCCATCTGCACTGGATATGGGCTTTGGGATAAAATAAAATGGCAACAAACATCGAATTGGGACAACTACCGGACGGAGACTTTGCATTGGTATGCGATTCATCCCTGCCAAGCGGTGTAAAGCGGGTAGAATATTATCGTGACCAACGCCTCTTTATGCTGGTTTACGATATCCCAGAGCATGAGGGCGAGCTCATGCAATACGAACTAAAAGAAGATATAGCCGAAAAAGTTAAGAAAAGATCGTCTCTGGTGATTGTAGAGCCGGATTCTAAGACAGGCCGCCCAATGGGCTATTACACCTCTCTCATTCAAGTCGGCGCTTAAAAAACGCAAAAACCCTCTTGCATTTACCCCAAAGGATCAGTATAAATCCCACCTGTTCAAAGAACTGGTCAGCGCGGGTGTAGCTCAGGGGTAGAGCGTTACCTTGCCAAGGTAAATGTCGAGGGTTCGAATCCCTTCACCCGCTCCAGTCTATAAATCTCCGAAAATCATTGGAAATTACAAAAGTCGCAAGGGTTCGACAAAAAGCTTCTCGAGCATAGCGAGGGTAGCGTTTGCAACTTTGACAAATAAAATGCTGTCAAAGTAATCCCTTCACCCGCTCCAGTCTCTCTTCTCAAAACTTCCAAAAACTGTCCAGTGTTCGATAGCGAGCATAGAGCAGCATTTGCGGAATATCAGAACTTTAAAGTGAAAAACCTTCGCCGAGATAAACGCGGCGGACATCCTCATTTCCGACAATCTCTTCGGGAAGTCCTTCGGTCATAACCGTACCGTCATGGAGCACATAGGCGCGGTCTACAATGCCCAATGTATCGCGGACATTGTGATCTGTAATCAGCACACCGATATTACGGGTCTTCAATTGACTGATAAGAGCTCGAATATCCCCAACAGCAATAGGATCAATCCCGGCCAATGGCTCATCCAGCAAAACAAAATGTGGACGGGAGGCAAGAGCGCGAGCGATCTCAACGCGTCGACGCTCTCCACCCGAAAGTGCAATGGCAGGTGTACGCCGCAAATGGGATACAGAAAATTCAACTAATAAATCCTCTAGCAAAGCATCCTTGTCGTCATTATTCAGATCATTCTGCGTTTGAATAATGGACTTCAAATTATCCTCAACAGAAAGGCCGCGAAAAATAGAAGCTTCTTGTGGAAGATAGCCGATTCCCAAACGAGAACGGCGATACATCGGCAGAGTTGTAATGTCCTGCCCGTCAAGTGAAATCTCGCCACCATCAGGAGGTAATAAACCTGTGATGATATAAAAACATGTGGTCTTTCCCGCCCCATTCGGACCGAGAATGGCAACAGCTTCTCCTCGCTGAACGCTCAAGGAGACATCCCTTAAAACAGGACGCTTTTTGTAAGATTTGGATAAATGCTTGGCAACCAGCCCCTTTGTCGGGTGACTCACAGAGGAGGCCTTTTTGCTGGAAGTATGGATAGGGGTAACGGTCATTAATAGGCTCGCTTATTTTTTCTTGCCCGAAGACGGATAAAAAATACCTTTAACCCGCGGACGATTTTTTTTGCCTGAAATAGTGCTGACTTTTGTCGTCAAATTCATCTTGGCATAATCGCCTTCAATCCAGTTAAAGCCCTGCATAATTTTAACATTGCCGATCAACTCTGCAATATTCGAGGCCTTATCAAAAGTGGCCTTATCACCGCTGGCTTTTTGTTCACCATCTGTGGAGATGACAACAGAGCCATAAGCCTCGGCGCGTTTCATAACAGCATTTTCAAGAAAAACTTTTATTTCGTTCGCAACAAGAGTGTCTTTCCCACGAGATACCATAGGTTTACTCGAAGGCGAGCCGGTTAAAACAACAACTTGGTTGGCAATATCATAAACGGCCCGTTCCCCTTCAGCGCGGTCAGATTGAGCCTCAACCGATGAAGACAATATAACAACCTTTCCCTCAGCGGTAACTTTGATAAGGTCGCTGGTGCTTCCATCTACTCCCGCATATTCGGCAATCAGCAATTGCCCGGCAACAGAAAAATCACTCTGCTTGGCGACGGCGTTTCCACGAGCTGTATAAGATTTAGCCGTCTGGTTCCATTCAAGGTCTTGATCGGCCGTAATTTCCAATGGAGCATCTTCTGCTTGGGCAGCAGAAAAAGAAAAGCCGACTCCCAAAAACAAAACAAGAAGCAAAGCAAAAGCAGACGGACGGAGAAAATAAAACATTACGGTTTGGACTCCTCGGTCACAGGTGGATTGGAAGCGGAGCGAAGGATTAGCTTGGCGGGCCCTTTAAATACCACTGTATCTTTTTTTCCGTCAGCTTCCAAGCCTTGTGCAGAAATTTCTCCGGCAGGACCATGACCAACAACCGCTTCATCAGAAGTCATCAACTGATCGTCGATATTGATTTGGATAGATTGGGACTGCAGTTCATATCCGGTGTCATGGTTAATGGAAACATCACCATTGAGCTGCAAAACACCCTCTTCCTGACGGTAATCGCCCTGTTGAGCTTTAAGAGCAACCCAGTTCCCGCTTTTAAGATTGATATCGGCAACGGGCTGATCCAAATGGATGAGATTCATATTCTCTGAGTTCTGTGTCGCTTTGTCTGCGGTAATAGTATAGGGCTGACTATCAGAATCCTCGGACTGGAATTTAGGGTTAATCAGTTCGTTGCTACTGGCTGTTTGGGGAGAGATATCTTCTCTGGGGATCGCCTTAATCGGAGCCTTGTCATCATCTGACCAGACCATCAGAACGACAACGATTGCAAGGGCTACCACAGGAAAAATCAATCGCAGGCTACGCACATATCGGGAGTAAAGGCGGGTGCGAGATGCGCGTGAAGCAATATCCTCTTCGCTACGAACCAATCTGTCTGCAGAGATAGGAGAGGAATCATTTTCAGAACTGTGAAGGCTATTGTTCATCCATCCCCCGAGCCTTAAGCGATGCCGGCCTTTAACAATTCTTGAATTCTGATCAAGCCAACGACTTTGTTGTTTTCATCAGCAACAATCAGGGATGTGATAGGGGGCTCCCCATGGCCGACCATGATATCCAATGCTTTAGCGGCTAAAATGTCCGGACGGATACTGCGTGGATTTTTGGACATGATTTCCGAGACTTTTCTCTGCAATAGATCAGGAGCCATATGGCGCTTCAAATCACCATCAGTCACAATGCCAATCAATTTTTTCTGTTCATCTACGACGACGACAGATCCAAGATTTTTAGACGAGAGTGTGATTAAGGCATCGGACATTAATGTATCAACAAAGGCAAAAGGCAAATCATCGCCTTTTACCATCAAATCAGATACTTTACGCAACTTCTGACCAAGCTTGCCGCCTGGGTGCCAAACACGGAATTGTTCGGCGGTTAATCCCATTCTCTCCAGTAAAGCAACGGCAATCGCATCACCCAAAGCCATCATTTGCGTAGTGGAAGTGGTAGGGGCGAGGCCGTTCGGACAAGCCTCAGGAATTTTTGGAAGGATCAAAGCAATATCTGAATGCTGCGCCAACGGACTATCAGGATTTCCCGTCATAGAAATCAAAGGGATATTAAACCGTTTTGAATATCCGATCATATCGGTCAACTCGGCATTGGTTCCCGAATAAGACAGCATGATGATGACATCATCTTCCGTGATCATACCCAGATCACCATGGGACGCTTCACCGGGGTGAATGTAGTAAGAAGGGGTAGCAGTGGAAGCGAGTGTGGCGGATATTTTTCTGGCCACATGACCGCTCTTCCCGATTCCGGCCACAATCAAACGTCCCCGACCAATGTCTTTCATGGCTTGGATTGTTTCAATCGTTTTAATGAATGCACCATTCAAAGAATCAGACAAAGCCTGAAGACCGGAAACTTCGGTTGCCAGAGTTCTTTTTGCAGAGGCGAGGTCATCAAAATCAGGAGTAGCTTGTTTCTGCGTCATGGTTTGGGTCATTGTTGATCCTGAAAATTACGAATTATGGGCGAAGATATCTATTTCTGGCCATCCTGCCAGATCAAGCTCAGCACGGGCAGGAAGAAAATCAAAACAAGCTTGAGCCAAACTCATACGACCCTCACGCTCGAGAATTGGATCAAGGTGCTCTTTAAGTTTGTGCAAATATAAAACATCATTTGCCGCATAAATTTTTTGTTCTTCAGAGAGGGTATCCGCCCCCCAATCTGAGGATTGTTGCTGCTTGCTTAACTCAACGCTCAGCAATTCACGGCATAACTCTTTAAGGGAGTGACGGTCAGTGAATGTTCGAACCAGACGAGAGGCTATTTTTGTACAATAGACAGGAGAGCAATCCACTCCCATATAAGCCTTGATAGAAGCGATATCAAAACGCCCAAAATGAAAAATTTTAAGGATTTTGGGATCGCTCAGAAGCCGTCTCAAATTCGGTGCAGCGTAGTCACTTCCAACGGAAAATTGAACCAGATGAGCATTTCCGTCTCCAAACGAGAGTTGAACCAGACAAAGCCGGTCTCGAGCCAGATTTAATCCCATTGTCTCTGTATCGATGGCAACAGAATTCCCAAAAGCCAGATCATCTGGCAAATCATTTTTATGTAAGTAAATGGTCATGGCTGAGGAATATCGTTTTTTTGCATTTTTTTCAAGGGAAATGCTTTAAATTATGGGAATTAAGGCGATCTTTATTGGCTCAAAAGCGGGAGCTGTGCATCAGGCGCACGTTGAGGATAATAAGAAATCTTGCGGGCATGCCCATGGAGTTTGTTAGTAGCGGCAACTTCACGTGTTCCGATAACAAGAAGATTCAGAGTGGGTGATGTTCCACCGGAATCATTAGTGGTTGGATTTCCCAGGCCAGAGATTGCAAAAGAATTGGTTTTGTACGCCATGGCAATGCGCCCTGGAGTGAAAGCTGTAAAACTATCTCCGGTAACAAAATTAGCAACTTGAGAGGCTGCCGTGACAGCTTCACCGCGGGCGTCTTGCGTTGTGCTTCGGATAAATCCCCAGACAAAGTGTTGAGCAGTTCCATTAGTAAGAGCGAATAGAGTGTAACCAAAATCAGTATGAAGGAAATTATCAACTTCGGCCTCCCCGACAATAGTCCCCTCCGCTCCGTTTAGCCAGGCTCCACCAGGTAATGAAAACCCTTCACTATTGCGCCCGACAGTAGAGGCTGCCGTCGGAACATAAGAAGTCATATTCGGACTAATCTCGAATTGAGCTCCATATAAAGCTATGCCGGAACTGGCGTCTCCTGCAAAAGCGGAGAAACTAGTGTTATTGCTGGCATAATAACGAACTTGTGCTGTTGCAACACTGACAGGGGCGGAAATGCCGACACGGCACCAACCGTTATTAATTGTTTGAGTGAAGTTATTTGTGATACCGGAGCTATTACTCAAACTGCATCCTGAAAGATTGAATGTTGCCTTGTGGGACGTAGCATTCTCAATAATTTCTACAGTCACATAACCGTACCCGTTTGCTTTGGCAAAAATGCTCGCGGTGTGTGTGTTTCCGGCTGTCGCGGTCAAGGCGCCGGAACTAACGGAGTGAAGGGCATTATTCGTGTCGGGAATTAGAAAATCCGCGTTGGATGTCCCATCAGGAGAAATTGCTGCGTTAGATGTAACAGAAGATTGAGTTTTAACCCATGCCGCTTGCTGGAACTGATCAGAGTAGATCGCTTGATTGGTTCGGCCTTGCTCAATAAGTAGTCCGCGTACAGAAAGAGTATTGGGATTATAATCGATGCGAGGTGTGTGAGTAGACGCAGTGCGCAAAATGCCGCCACTATCATAATAAGTGGCAATGGAGGGGCGAAAGAAATTCACGCTAGCAGCAGTTATAAATGAGTTTAGGTCATTATAAACAGTACCATTGACTGTGAAGCGACCATCGGAGTCTGCAACAAAATCCATAGAAAGTGAGGGATAATCGACCTTTACACCACTGGTATTTGGCAGACTATAAGAAAAGTCAGTCATTACATTGCCGCTGAGGTCTGTTAGAACACCTCCATTAGCTTGCAGAGGGGTTTGAAGCGTAATCCCGTCTAAATCAAGATCCCCCGGCGTTGCTGTATAAGAAAAAGTAAGGCTAGAAGTGCCACTGCCTGCGCTGTAGGTTGCATAGCGGGTTTGCCCGCCGACATCCATCTGAATTCGAGGAATTCCTCCCCCCGTATTAACATTGACGGCCTCGCTCATTGTAACTGTAAAGGAAAAAGAAGGGGCCGCTGCCCGTGCTGTAGATACGGCTAGACAGAGAAATAGGGCTGTAAAAACAATACAGAAAAATTTTAAGCTTTGATGAGGCAGAAATGGCATAATGGAACCGGAAAGCTAAAGATAACTGATTATTCACCAGCAAGGATGGTAATCCAAGAGCATCAAAAAGTTAAACGGAAAGTTTTTTAGAATGGTGCCCTGAAGAAGACTCGAACTTCCACGTCCCGGAGGACACAAGTACCTGAAACTTGCGCGTCTACCAATTCCGCCATCAGGGCACAAATTTAAGTGCTTTAGGGTAGGGCGATACATCTAGCCGAGCACCAAAGAGATGTCAAATCAAATATAATTGCCTTTTAGTTCAAAAATTGACGTTTTTTTAGCTTTTTTTTTACTAGAATTTTGAGATGATAGGGTGGAGAAATCGCTTCGATCCCGACGGGATAGCTCAGAGGCGCCTCTCTGGCCGTTCGCGCGAATTCACGGAAAGAACCATAGGAAATATTATGAAAATACTCATTGTTGACCGGGATGAAATGACTGCAAATATGATTAAGTCCCGCGTAGAGCCTTTGGGCCATACCGTGGAAATCCATCCTGAAAAAGGAGAAAGTCTGGATAAGATTGTTCGCGAAGGCTGGGACATAATTTTTCTAGACCCATCGCCATTAACGACAATTAAGCCAATGACCATGCAAATTCGCCGTAATGTGCGCCAAAATGTGCACTTGGTATTGTTGTCCGATCATATGACAGAAGAAGAATCAACGACAGGTGGCTTTAATGAGTTACTGTCAAAGCCGATTGATCCTTCTAGAATTGAAGAAATTCTTGATCGGGCATTTTTCATGAATAACCTGATGAAACATCTGGCCAACGACGAGGTGGACTTTCCGAGCGCTGGTGGTGTAATTGCCAAGTCCGCTTATAATCAACTCTTTCTGTCATGCATTGATCGAGCAGGAAGGTATGGAGAAACAGCCCATACAATCTTTATTACATTTGCAAATTATAATGACATTTCTGCAAAGGACGGTGCTTATGAAGCAGAGATGATTAGCGCAAAATTAGCCCAACATCTAGTGCGCATTCGTCGTCAATCAGATATTATTGCTCAAACAAGAACAAATGAATATGCCCTTCTTTTGCTGCGTCCTTTGAATGAGTCAGAACCAATTGAGGCAGCAAACCGTTTTGCGGAGTCACTATCCAAATGCACCGATCTGCCATCCACTCCTTATATGGATGTCGAAATTGGCGTGACACTACTCAGTCTTCCGGAAGGAAAGAAAGTAGTCGATCACAAACTAACCGTACGCCAGGATTAGACACGTCCATCTTACAAAAATTATTATCGACGTTTGGAAAAAACGGCGCAAAGAAATCTGCATTATTGCTAACAATGCTATGTTTATTCCTATTATCGGCTTGTGCCGGCATAGAAAAAGAGCAGCCACAGAGCGCATCAGTCAGAGCAGCAAGATCCTGCATGAAGTCCTTAAAGCAAAATATTCCGTCAGAACCGAGTTACTACATAGGGGCTTGTACCAACACTGGCGTATGGGTTGTCGAGCACAGAAATCCTGAAACAGGACTAAAAATTGCAGAGTATGATTTTGTCAATAAGCTCTATTCAGGGGCTGAAACAGGGGGTGGATTTGTGTCCGTCGAGTCTCTTGGAGGCGAGATAGAGCAAAGCTTCTTCATAACACAAAAAACACTGAATGCGGCCTTACTGATAACAAACTCAAGACATTAATCTCTTTT
>JAGRKB010000038.1:35056-36179 GCA_020442425.1 Alphaproteobacteria bacterium
AAAATAAAACAAGGCTGAATAAGCTGCAGGTTAAAAAGATGATACAAAACAGAGCGTTAGTGCAACCATCCAACTGCTTTGCGTATGACAGCATCTATTGGCTAAATAAAATATTTTGGACTTGTTTGGTTATTGGGGCCCTTACAGTTGGAATTGCGCATCCGGTATACGCCCAGAATAATGAAATTCAAACAGACTTAGGGACAATAGAAAAAATGACAAAATCAGATGAGGAATGGAAGAAGGAACTGGGAGAAAAAGAATTTAATGTCTTAAGAGAAGAAGGGACGGAACGTCCGTTTACTTCAGAACTTCTGGAGGAGCACCGAGAAGGCACTTATGTCTGTGCCGCCTGTGGCCTCCCTCTCTTCAAGTCCTCAACAAAATTTAATTCCGGAACGGGGTGGCCAAGTTTCTTCGAGGCAATAGAGGGACATGTAGAAACAAAAACAGATTATAAGTTGGTGCTCCCAAGAACAGAATATCATTGTGCGCGTTGTGGCGGGCACCAAGGTCATGTCTTCGAAGACGGCCCTCAGCCTACAGGGCTTCGTTATTGTAACAATGGCGTTTCCCTTAAATTCAAATCTTCAGATGAGGACGCGGCGGAGTAAGAAAAAGGATGTTTATGCGAAAAACTTTTTTGGGATTGGGAGTATTGGTAACAATAATGATGGGATGTTCTTTGTCAAATGCCGCAACAACATCAATTCCGGCACCATTAAGCGATGAGCCATTAGCAACACAGCCTGTTCCCGATAAAGAATTGATTGTCGCAGGAGGCTGCTTTTGGGGAATTGAAGCCGTGTTCCTTCACGTAAAAGGAGTTAAAAATGCTGTGAGTGGCTACGCAGGTGGAGAAGAAAGTACGGCAACGTATGATCAGGTCAGCGCGGGAAAAACCAATCATGCCGAAGCTGTAAAAATAACCTATGACTCATCCAAAGTAACTATGGGGCAATTGCTACAAGTTTTCTTCGGCGTAGCGCATAATCCTACCGAATTGAATAAACAAGGGCCGGATCACGGAACACAATATCGCTCGGCTGTTTTCTACGAAGATGAAAACCAAAGGAAATTCGTAGAAAATTACATAGAGCAACTGGATCAAGGAAAACATTTT
>JAGRKB010000115.1 GCA_020442425.1 Alphaproteobacteria bacterium
ACAATATTAGGTGTCAGCCCCTAAATTAAAGGTGTTTAGAAGTAGAAAATTCTCGTAAAGAAGGAAGGGGAGAATTTCTATGAAGACGAGCCGATTTAGCGAACATCAGATCATGCAGATATTGAAACAGGCGGAGGGCGGAATTCCTTTGCCTGAGCTATGCCGACAGCGTGGCAGATGCCTCCACACTCATTCCGCTCATGATAAATGCGTCACTTGATTGCCGTGAACCGGCTGCTACTTGAATTTTGTACGGAATCGAGAGCGTCTTTGGCGTTGTATCGGATGTTGCATCAATATCCTCAATGCAGTAGAAACTCATATAATATTTAGAGCCCCCAGGCGTTCCGAAACTAATCCATGTTGATGTGGCAGATGAGCTTTTTCCATACATAGCATCCCAACTGCCTGGATTCCAACTGTTCGCCGTATAGGTCGATTTACTGCCATCCAGATTTGTTCCAGTCCAAACATTCGCGCTTAAAATATTCCCATTCTGGTCCTTTGAAATCGCATTATCAATTGTTCCATCTCATTTTGCGCGCACTCCTTATCCATTATTATGAATACAGTGAGTGACATTTCTGTTTTGCTAATAGGTGACATTTTAGCTTTGCTGCTACATTCCCTCGTCTGATAATGTTGGCATATGAAAAAACAGCTTAATAGTTGGAATTTGTTGCTATAAAATCCTATCATTTTGTAACACTTATTCTATCATTTATGATAGGATTGAGAGGGTATTATGAGAGGATAAATAGCCATGCAAATGACGCCGCGACAACAGTCTATTATCAAAATAGTTACTGACAGAGGGCATGCCTCTATATCTGAGATCAAAGAAGGACTGGGTGAGAATGTCAGTGTACCTACCCTCAATAGGGATCTTACCGTGCTGGTGGGGGAGAATTGTTTAGCACGAGTTGGTAAGGGGAGGGCGACATACTATGAAGTATCGCCTATCTATAAAGTTTTCTTTCCGCTAAACAATTCGCCTGAATATTTCAATCAGGATCCTGATGCACGCAAGGCTCGAACGCAGTTCAATTCTGAAGTTATATCTCTCTTGGGGAAGACTGATTTGTTTAATGCGGCCGAAAGAAAATATCTTGAGGCATTAAAACAGGAATATCAGAGTAATATCTCTGATTACCCCTCAGCCTTATTCCAAAAGGAGCTGGAGCGTTTGACAATTGAGTTAAGTTGGAAATCTTCGCAGATAGAAGGGAATACATATTCTCTTCTTGAAACAGAGAGACTATTCCGGGAGAAGGAGGAAGCCGATGGCAAGCCAAAAGAAGATGCGATCATGCTGCTCAATCATAAATATGCCTTGGATTATTTATTAGCGCAGAAGGGCATAGCAGAAGAGTTAAATTTAAGATTACTAGAGGAAATCCATGCCCTGCTTATCAAGGACTTGAATGTTGGGCGTAACATCCGCTCTCGTACAGTTGGTATCACAGGAACAGCATATAAACCGCTTGATAACCAATATCAGATTAAAGAGGCTGTTGAACATATGTGCGAGATTATCAACGCCAAAGATAACGGCTTTGAAAAAGCTCTACTGGCTGTGGTGTTGATTTCGTATATCCAGCCTTTTGAGGATGGAAATAAGCGTACAGGTCGGATGGTAAGTAATGCGCTCCTTGTTGCAGAGGGCATGTGTCCTTTATCATACCGCAGTGTCGATTCAATAGATTATAAGAAAGCCATGCTTTTGTTTTACGAGCAAAATAATCTGGCGACTTTCAAGAAAATATTTTTCGAGCAGATCGAGTTTAGTGTCAAAACTTATTTCCGGTAATATGGGGGTTGGTACAAGTTTTCTTTGAAGTAGGGTTTTTGTTGACATAGTAAAATACGTTTTTAAGTTCAGTAAGTAATTGAAAATAAATAAAAATATCACAAAGTGATAATATAACTTATGAATAATGAAACAGAAATTTGAGTAGGGGATCAGAAAAAGAAAACCGCCAAGGTTGCGCATTGTTAAGAGGCGTGGCG
>JAGRKB010000039.1 GCA_020442425.1 Alphaproteobacteria bacterium
ACGGTTCTCTCCAGAAAATTTTGCGGGTGAAAAAGAGGAATAGTAAAATAGAGATAGTTATGAATGATTTTTTGATAAAATGGTATATCTCCGCTTGTTTTCTTCTCTTGGTTTTTCCTTGATACCAACAGTTGATTTTTATCCAGATAAGAAATTAAATTATAAACATCTTCGGCGTCGATATTCAGGCTGGTTTGCTCATTTACCGCGCTTATCAGGTCCGCCACTGTTTTGGACGTATAATACCGCGCAAGACACTCAGCCTCCACCCATGAAAGCTTGATATAGCGGTTTGAAACAGGGTCATGCAGCATGGCTGTCGGCTCTCCACTTTGAGAGTCCTCTGCCCCTGCCGAGAGTTTTAAACCCGATCTTAAATAGGGAAGCGGAATTGTCTTGATGTCGGCCATACCCCTTCCCTCCTATCTTCTAAATTCCGGATATCCGGCGGAAAAACAGAATCGGCTTACGCAATATATCCAACCCCAGAATCGTCCATTCTGTTTTTATTTTTGCAATACCTTGCCAACCAATGCGCATGGGGTCTTTTGTATCCTGATTAATTTCAGCCTTGATTTTATACGTGCTTAGTCCGTCCTCGTCGGTTGATGCTTCATAGCCAATCGATTTGATGTTGGCCTCCCGCGTTGTGGTCGGTTCAACATTCAGAAAAAAATTCACTTTCGCGGTTCTATCAAGCGGGATCATTTGCTCAACGGGGACTTTGATGAGAAGATCAGCGTCTTCAGGAGAGGCCAGCTTCATCAAAACATCTCCGGCTTGAACCGGCTTTCCTTCGAGTGCGTCTTTGGACGCAAAAATTGCTATGCCGTCTCTGGTTGCTTTAATTTTTGTATTCTCAAATTTTTTGAGGGCGTAGGACAGGCGAATTTCCTTTTCATTAATTTCTGACTCGATTTGAGACAGACCTGATTTCTTTTCCGGAGCCGTGAGCGATTCTCTTTGGATGCGAGACAAGGAGGCCTTCGCCATTTCCAATGTTTGTTGCGCCAAATCCATTTCGGCTTTTAAAACTGTATCATCCAACTCTACCAGAATGTCTCCGGTTTTAACAACTGCTCCCGGCTCAATTGATACCGTAGCAATCAAACCGCTTTCGCCAGAAGTCAGATAATCGGCATTTTTCGGCACGATTTCAACAGGGGCAGTAATTGTCGAGCGAACAGGGAAAAGAACGGCAATGACCAAAGCACATATTACGGCCATCTTTTTGGGTGTATTTATTTTAAGGGCTGCGGAAATTTTATTCCCCCACCCTTTTTCTTTACGCAAAATTTGTAGAGCAAAGATTGGGGCACAAGTGGCGCTCAGCTCTTCTATTAGTCGCTTTTGATCCTCGGACGGCTCAGCGTTCGTTTCTAACACTACACCGCCCATATATCCTTCTTGTTCCGTTATAAGAGGAATAAATGTCAGATAAGTTCCTGTTTGTTTGTTTTGGCGCGTTTCAGTCTTTTCTGTAACATCTGACAATGAGAGACTTTTGATCTCGTCAAGAATTGCTATGGCGTATGGCCCTTTTTCATCGAGGACAACATTTCCTGATATTGTCTGCAATCTTGATCCTAGTGGGGATTGTATCCAGATCAGGGCATGGATAACGGGAACAAGTTTTGGAATTTGGTTGGCCAGAATGTGGCAAGATTGTTCCAGAGTTCGAGCTTCCTGAGCCTGACGTTCTATGGAGAGCAATGTCAGAAGCTTATCCATTTTTGCTTATCTCCCTTTTTGAGAGAGATACCCGACGACGCCTGCTTTCTGGACATTCTCTATATCCAAACGGAGTGTCCCGCTCATTCCGGGAAGGAGAGGATCATTATATCCGTCTAACGCTGCTCTGACTTGTATCGAGCGGCTAATCGGATCTACTTCCCCATGAATCCGAATGACTTTTGCGGTGTAGGTTCGGCCTGTTTCATTCAGGTCTATGGACACCGGAGCGCCAACATTTATCCAACGCAACCATTTTGACGGGAGAAGAAATTCCGCATGCAGCGGATCATTTGATACGACTTCCAAAAGAACGCGGTCTGTTCGTGTGTACTCGCCAATGTTTGCCAATCTCTTGGTCACACGTCCGTCGAAGTCTGCCTTGATTGTACAATCATTCAATCGGGCTTCGTATAGTTTCAGTTTGGCGGCTGCTTGCTTATCTTCCCCTTCGAGGCTTAGGCGATCAATATCTGAAATAATATCCAGCTTAAACAATTCTTTTCCGGATTTTGTTTTTTTGCCTGTTAATTCTTTTTCGTAGCCCGCCATTTCCGCTTCGGCTTGAAGGTCTGCGCAGTCATAGCGAACCAATATATCCCCCTTGGAGAATTTGTCTCCGTTTTGAAAAGGAATATCGGAGAGTTTTCCGTCCCGACTGCTTGAGATGACCGTTTCTTTTTTGGGTACCAGAACAGTATCAACCGACAATGTGTTTTCTTCGATTGCCCATTCGCTTGATACAGATTTTTCTTCTGTTTTTTCTCCCGTTTTTTCTTCGGCCCCATCTTCTCCTGAAGCAGGCTCATAGCGAGAGAATCCTTGGTCTTCCGGCACTGTTTTTTCTTTGTCTTCATATATTTTGCTAAGCTTGACTTGCGACACACTTGTTGTGTCATCCACAAAATCTTCTTGCCCATTGATACCGGATGACTCTTTTACCGTTCTTGTAGTGGCGTCAAAAATATTCGGTTTAAAAACTCCATCGACGGCGCTTATCTCTAGGGAAGGATGTTCGGGTTGAGATTCCAGATAAATTCTTTTATGCCCTTGTTCTTTTGACATGATAATGACATAGGCCGATAGCATTATCACCACCAATGCGATTAAACGGACAGAGAGGTGAAATCTCCAACTATCTGCAACACTTTTATTTGGATAGCTTTGTTTGGAGTGCGCGTTACGACTAGCCATTCACGCCCCCCATTTTGTTAAAGTTCTGTTTCTTCAACTCTGCTTTTTGGTCCTTGATCCGTTCTGTCGGGAGCTCACCTTTATAGATATGCTGTCCTAATGCATTGATCATGGCTGCGTATGAGTCTTGCATCGCGGCACAGGATACAGATTTTCTTAATCCCGCGATTTGCGCATCTGTTTGAGCCATAAGCTTCTCTGATCCAGAGATAAAACCGGCCTTGGCTTTTTGAACTTTGGCGTTAGAACGTTTTTGCGCGATGCTGGCGGAGCGTTTGGCACTATCGCAGCGATTGATATCCTGATCCAATCGTTGTCTTGATAAATGCACTTGTGCAATCAGGGCCGCCCCCAACGCCTGACGACGAGCATCCGCTTGCACCTCTTTTTGTTTTGCCGCTTCATAGCGCATGGGAAGCGTCAATACATTCAAGATGTTTTGCGTTATTCCCAATGTGAAATTTGTCCATTGGGATTCTTGTAAAAAGCTATTTGTGTCGGTGTTGTATGATACGAGAGGCTCAATCCCCGGCAAGGTTTTTAGCAGCTCTTGTCTAACCTTTTTGACGGCGCTGTTTTTCTGATAAACTTCCTCTCTCAGCTCCGGACGACTTTTTAGTGCGGCCCATTCCTGATCCTGAATATTTCCTTTTATAAGATTTTCGATTTGAGGATTGTTTGAATTCGGTTGCTTCAATTCAAGAATTGAAGATTGAGGGTAGGAGAGCAACGCCTTTAACTCGATCTCCGCACTGGCGAGATTGGCCTCCAGATCGTGCATCAAGCGCATTTTATCTTCCAGTTCAGCGGCCTGATCTCCTGCGGCATCGGCGGCCATAAGTTTTTTGTTTAAGGCGCGGTTCAGATTAACCAGATGATGTTCACTTCCCTTGATGATAGTCTCGATAGATTTGCGATTTCTCTGAAATTCATAGGCACGCCAATATGCCGCGAAGACATCCCGTTCAATGTTCTGGATAACTTTTGAATATCGCTCCAGAGGAATGCCGCTTTCATCCTCCATACGCGCGCTTTCTGCAATCGCTAAACCTGCATCAAGCAAATTCCAGTTTGCTTCGAGCGAAGTTGTCATACGGCGCCTGTCTGTCGATTGAGATGGCTCCAGAGATTGCAGTCCGCTTTGTACTGAGCGAGAAGATGACGCGCCGTCATTAGAGCGCATGTTTAAAGATCGGGTTGCTTTGAGTTGCGGCGTTGCCTCAAGCTGCTTTAGCGTTACATCTCCACTTTGTGCGACCATATCCATTTCTGCGACACGTGCATCGAGATTTTTTTCTATCGCCCGCTTTAAAGCCTGATCCAGTGAGAGGGAAATTGTCTGCCCTTCATAGCGGGCCATGTCTGCCCTGTCTTTTTCCAATAGGGCTTTATGCTGATCACTATCAATTGTCACAGTTTTTCCTGCGCACCCTCCCAAAAGCGGGAGCATGGTCAGACCCAAAAGGGCAGCACAGGACAGCATATAACTTCTTACCATATTACTTTGCAATCTGAGAGCAGCATGAAGATGCGACAAGAACTGCGCGAACGCGCATATGACAGTATGAATAGTTTTGCAGAAAAAGTGAATCCTAAATTTTTCAGAGGCTTGGCAGCCTCTTTGATCCTGTAAAATTACACGCTACAAACCGCTATTCCAGCTTAAAGCTTTCAACCGTTTTTTGATCCACTTTCCCCTCAAGGATACAGATATAGCGGCCTTTAGAGAATTTTTGCGCGTAAGAGAAAATCTTCTCATTCACATAATGCCCCTCTATGGGATGGGCTGGCTTTTTATCGGGAGCATCCGGTCTCATAGAGAGAATTATAATGTCCGGCTTAAATTCTACCAAAGGGGCCTCAATTGATTCGGCAAAGATTCGCTCGATGTCATTTTTATGGCAAATTTTGGGGAGGTTTAATTCGCGACAATTGCTAGCTTCTTTATCCGATGCGTGTGGCGGTTTTTTACTTGCTCCAACAGACGCCGAAATTAGCAATATGTCCGTATTATTTCTTACAAGATTTTTTATATCTTCGCCATGGTCGACATCAAAATCAACGATTGCCACACGAGAAATACTATTTTTTCCTAAAGCATAGTGGGCGGCTAAGGCAGCGTTACCAAAGATAGAATATCCTATCTCATCCCCGAGATCATCTGTGTCATTGCCGCTTTCGTCATTTCTGATGGCACAAATAATCTGGTTTGCTTTTCCTGCAATCAGATCATCTACTGCGCGGCAGGCAGATTTTACGCCCTTCAGGGCAGGAATGACAGATTTCCTGCTCAGGTTAAGCACCTTCTCTTCTTCCTGAACACTCTCATCATCGGCTGAGCCTATCATATTCAGAATTCTTCCCATACGTGCGAAATATTCGTTCTCGCCCGCAGACCATGACAAATCTTCAGATTTTTTTACCGGAAATTTTTCGCCGATCCAATTCAGACGACGCTCGAATGCATGATCAAAGCGTTTTAGGTCGATGTTGGCTACGTTGTCTTGACCAGGTGAGATGATCCGCTCAACGCGAGTCATCATAGAAATTCCCCCACTCATTTTTTTATCCCCCCGCCCCTGTTTCTTATTATTCCCCACAGAGACTATTTTGTTGAATTTTCCATATTTTTAGCCCTTGAAGATTCTTTATTTTTCTTCAATGAGATAGATAACTCAGATTCAACTCATTCTTATTATATATTGGGGCTGGCCTAGATAATTACCCTTATCTAGGCCAGCCCCTATATATTATATCAGAAATAAACAGTCCTATACCATAGTATAAGTGTCGCATAACCTTAGGGATAGGGTTAAATTCAACCTAAAGGCGCGAAAAATCAGCGATTTTATTGACGCAGGATCTGATACGCGACAGAAGAGCCAGACGATTTGCACGGATTTCCGCGTTATTGTCGTTGACCACCACCTTATCAAAGAACAAATCGACTGTTTCTCTGACGGTTGCGAGGGAGGACATTGCCGAGCCAAAATTTTTCTCGGAAATTTGCTTTTCAACTTCTGGCATTACCTTTTCGAGCGCGGAATAGAGGTTTTTCTCCTCTGCTTCTTGCAAAGTCTGCTCAGACACTGATCCGTCGTAAGTTTTCTTGTCTTTCTTTTCTTCGGATTCGAGAATTGAAATTGCGCGTTTTGCGGCGGAGACAAAATCCTGTCCTTGATCGGTTGAAAGGATGGATGAAATTTGTTCCAACTTCAGTTTCATCTCGAACAAGTTTCCTTGCAGCTCATCGCCTGCAACGGCTTCGATAATGTTATGGTCGAAGCCATCACCTTTCATAGACACTTTAAAACGGTCGAGGATAAAGTTTTCAATATCAGCAGGACGTTTCGCGTTATAGAGTTTTGCAGCTTCATCAATCAAAGAGAGAACATTTAACGGCAATTTGTTTTCAAGAATGATGCGCATAATGCCGAGTGCCGAGCGACGCAACGCAAACGGGTCTTTGCTGCCTGTCGGTTTTTCACCGATTGAGAAAAATCCGACGAGCGTATCGAGTTTATCTGCCAGAGCGACTGCAATCGCTACAGGCTCTGTCGGGCAGGAATCGCTTGGGCCTGCGGGGGAATAGTGTGAAGAGATTGCGCTTGCGACGTCTTTTTCTTCTCCGCTTTTTGCGGCGTAATATCCGCCCATGATCCCTTGAATTTCAGGGAACTCACGAACCATGCCTGTGACCAAATCCGCTTTACAGAGTTGACCTGCCCGTGCGGCTTTATTTGCATTTGCGCCGATTGCAGAAGCAATGAATGCCGCGAGTTTTGAAATGCGTTCTGATTTTTCTGCAACACTTCCCAATTTTTCGTGGAAGCGGATTTGTTCCAAGCGCGGGAGGTAGGCTTCCAGTTTTGATTTCAAATCCTGATCCCAGAAAAAGCGGGCGTCAGATAATCTTGCACGCAAAACTTTTTCGTTTCCGTAGATAATGGTTTTGCCAAGATCGTCAGGCGTGACGTTGGCGAGAGTGATAAAGCGGTTGGTGAGTTTTCCGTCTTTGCCTTTGACAGAGAAATATCTTTGGTTCTCGCGCATGGAGGTTGAGATGACTTCTGCGGGAATTTCGAGGAAGTGCTCTTCGAAGCTGCCCATAAACGGGACAGGCCATTCAACAAGTCCAACAACTTCTTCAAGCAGACGTTCGTCTTCGAACACTGTGAAGCCTTCTTTGGCGGCGGTCTCTAAAACAGCGTTCCAGATTTTTTCTTTGCGTTCTGCGCGGGAGAGAATGACTCCACGTTCAGCCAATTTGGTTTTGTAGTCTGCGAAGGATGTGACTACAAAGCTTTGTCCGTCGCTCATGAAGCGGTGGCCTTTGGTTTCGTTGCCGAAGTCGATTTTGGAATTGCCGAGATCGAATGATCCTTTGACTACTGCGCCGTCGAAGATTGCCAGAATGGTATGAAGCGGACGCACCCAACGCACCGTGTTTGATCCCCAGCGCATAGATTTCGGCCATGGCATATTGGCAATCGCGTCGGTAATCAAATCACCCAGTACGTCGATTGTCGGGCCGCCTTTTTTGACGGACTCATAAAAATAATAGTCAGTGCCTTTGATATCGCGTTTTGTGAGTTGGTCAGCAGAGTCCAAGCCTGCTTTCTTTAGAAAGCCTGCAAGCGCTTGTTCAGGTGCCGTGACTGCGGGGCCTTTTAATTCTTCAGAGACATCTTCGCGGGATGCAGGAATGCCTGTGATATTCAGTGTCAGGCGGCGCGGTGTCGAGTATGTTTTGCATGTCTCAAACGCAATGCCATTGGCTTTCAAACGATCTGTTACCAGACGCGCCAAATTTTCTTCGGCTGCCACTTGCATACGGGCGGGAATTTCTTCCTGAAACAGTTCAATCAATAAATCAGACATTTTAACCAACTTCTTTTTATGTTTTTACCACTAAGGCACTAAGATCACTAAGACTTTAAAGCCTATATCTTTTTATTCCATCCTTTATCAATTTCGTATTGAAATTGATCAGGAACCCCGTCCGGATTTTGGAGAGCTTCATATAAGTCAATAACTGCGCCTCATGTACCGGAATAATTTTTTCTACTGCCTTTAATTCTAGAATTATAGAATCCTCTACTATGAAGTCTATTTTAAAGGCATTCGGTATATCCACCCCTTCATAGGAAATCGGCATTGAAACCTGTTTTCTAAATTGTATATTTCTCTTTTTTAGAGCGATAGCCAGACATTCTTCATAAATGGACTCCAACAGTCCTGCGCCCAACTCCTGATGTACTCGAAAAACCGTATCGACGACCTGACGACCCAGATTGTC
Source organism: Alphaproteobacteria bacterium (assembly GCA_020442425.1). Classification (GTDB taxonomy): domain Bacteria; phylum Pseudomonadota; class Alphaproteobacteria; order Micavibrionales; family Micavibrionaceae; genus UBA1573. The sequence continues at coordinate 8,225 of JAGRKB010000039.1, forward strand.
GTTTTTTACATCAAGATTTATCACTTTATCAGACATATGCGCCTTACTCTTCGTGTCCTTAGTGTCTTAGTGGTTCAAAAATATTTTTTAAGCCGCGATATTTTCAGACCAGGTTTCACAGCATCCTTTGGCGAGGGCACGGACACGCAGGATATATCCCTGACGTTCCAAAACGCTAATCACGCCGCGACTATCGAGCAGGTTGAAAGAATGCGAGGCTTTCATACATTGCTCGTATGCGGGGAGTGCTAATTTTTGTTCGAGCAAGAATTGGCAGGATTTTTCCGCGAAAATAAATTGCTGGAAGAGTTGTTCGGTGTCGGCAAATTCAAAATTGTACGCCGACATTTGTTGTTCGTTGCGTTTGAACACTTGGCCGTATGTATAGCCGTCATCGTTATACGGCAGATCGTACACATTATCGATGTCGAGCACATACATTGCTAACCGCTCAAGGCCATAGGTCAATTCCAAAGAGACAGGTGAGCAATCAAGCCCCCCTACTTGTTGGAAGTAGGTATATTGGGAAATTTCCATGCCATCGCACCAGACTTCCCAGCCCAATCCCCATGCGCCCAATGTCGGGCTTTCCCAGTCGTCTTCGACAAAGCGCAGATCGTGTTTTTTCGGATCAATGCCGATTGCGAGCAGCGAGTTCAGATAGAGGTCTTGGGAATTGTCAGGAGACGGTTTTACGATCACCTGAAACTGGTGGTGCATTTGAAGGCGGTTCGGGTTTTCGCCGTAACGTCCGTCGGTCGGGCGGCGGGACGGTTGCACATAGGCGACCTTCCATCCGTCAGGGCCCAAAGTGCGTAAGGTTGTAGCGGGGTTAAAGGTTCCTGCCCCCATTTCCATGTCATAAGGTTGCAGGATCAGGCAGCCCTGCCCCGCCCAATAGTCCTGCAAAGCCAGAATAAGCCCTTGAAAGGATTTAATTTTGTTCATTTTCGCGCGTCCGCTGTTTATTCATTACTTAAGCGGTCAGACATAGCGGAAACCCCTTGAAAAGTCTAGGGGAATCAGGAAAACAACATAATTGTTGACATAATCTTTTTCGGGTTTAGCCTTTATAGTTAAGCCCAAAAAATACTTTGTCATCCTGAATAGTCTCTCTTCACACAGAGAACACAGAGAAACTGTTCCCTCTGATGCCTCTGCGTTAACTTTGTGTCTTCTGCGTGAGGCTTTATGGCTCCTTGGAAACGTAACCCCGCACGGGATGCGGGGTCTGGTAGAAGATGAGTCAAAGACCCCGTGTCAGGCACGGGGTTGCAAATGGAATGGAATGGATTGTATTTTTTCTTCGGTTCTTCGGGACTTCGCATGAAAAGAACGTTTTTAAACCTCTACCCGTCATCGCGAGCAACTGCAAGGCGCGCGGCGATCCATTAGAACGTTTGGATAGCGTCATCGCTGACGCTCCTCGCAATGACGACATGGGCTTTTTAAGTTTTACGCGAAGGAACGAAGAGACTAAGTTTCTTTTATTCTCTGCCGCTCTGGTTCTCCGTGTTTCATTTTTTTAACCACCAAGACACCAAGCCCCCAAGAGTTTGGTGGTTGTGGTGGGGGTGACGATCTCCAAATATTTTTGGAATCTAATATATTATGGCTCAACAATTTCCAGCTCACAAAGACACCCCATCCGAAGGCGATCCTTTGCCGTTGTCAATACTTGGGCAATTTGCGACAACATATCATAGAGCGATGTACAACATCCCTTCCCATCATCAGAGCATTCCTCTTTGACGACAAAGATTGCTGAGGCACGTGGCTTTGTCTCAGCCGTTGGATTTACAGGATATACAGCCTATCAAACTTTTCAAATTGTCACGCCCCACATTTCGACTTTGATACGCTAAACAATCGCGCCATCGACAATGGTGATGGTGCGGTCTTTGGTTTTAGAGCCTAATTCAAACCATAATGATTTAACAAAAACTTCGAATATTCGTCGCCATATTTGACGGCGGTACGCAACAATTGTCCGCATCGTTCCTTATTAATAAATTTAGTATTCGGGGAAGATAGCAACTTGACCTGATTATTTGAGGTATCGACCCATCCTTCGCAGTAATATTGAGCAAGTTTACGCGTTGCAAATTCGTCTCCGAGTTCATGTCCGTTTACAAAGTCCAGAAAAGCACTTTCCATCTCTGTATCTCTTTGGCTTATGACTTTGTAGGTGCCTCTGTATGCATAAAAGAATCCGGCTTTTTTCTTTTGCTTATCATCTTGTGGCGTATGACGGCTCCAATAATCCACCCCTTCGTTCAGAAGGGCAGGATAAAGTGGCGACGTTGGGCTTCCCATCATATTGTTGCTTGACGGGATTGTTTCATCATGCAGCATATACCATGTGTAGTAGTATAGATAATCCATCCCTATGCTATCTTCACATTTTGGCCTATTCTTTTTGCACTCAACGTAGAGCTTATGAAACAAAGGCAACGCATCATGAAACGGTGTTTCGCTTACATTTGCTTGCGCGGTATATGTAGCAATATCTCTTAATGTACTAAAATAAAAATTTGATCTTGAGCCTTTATCCAGAATTTCCATTGCTTCAGTGTATAAAGCCAAATTTTTTAAAACCTTACCCTTCCTGAAAAGATCAAATCTGGATTTTTCCAATTCCAGCCCTCTTCGATACGCCTCTTGTATGTATATTTCAACAATCAACTTATTTTGTTCATCGGCAGGAACACCGATCTTGTTAAGAGCTTCTATGTATTGAAAAGCTTTTTTATAATGATCTCCTTTCGGATCAAACGTAGTTCCCTCAGGAATAGTTTCATCCAAGGCCAGCGCCTTGATGTAATATCTTACAAATCCCTGCCAATACCCAGTAGCGTTTGACATGTGAGGAAAGAAAAAGCTGTTATCGATTTCTGTACACCCATCATCCCGTTTAACAAGACATGTGTTTATGAGTTCGTCCCAATACATTAGAGACTGATTGTACTTGTCCGGAACTTCTGTGTAGCTGAATTTACTTGCCAAACGATAAAGCGCATCAAAATACATACCTTTATCTTTGTATGCTCCGGCTCTCTCAACATTTTCCTTCAAAAATTTTATTACTTGTTTTTCTATTTTTGATTTTAATTCTTTTTGATCAGACGCTTTTTGCATACGCCAAGACAAATCGCCCGCTATTTCAAGGTACATCTTGTTTTTCAGAAATGTGATGATTTCCTGTTTTGCACCCTGTTGTTCAAGATTATCGATCATATTACCAACATCACTATAATCTTGCGCTCCGCCCCACTTTGGAAGCAATGAATAAAAATACGACAATTTTACTGTGTAGTTCTCCGGATCAAGCTTCTCGGCTTTATCATAGGCTGCTTTGGGGTCGACATCTCCTGTCATCATAGACAGATCAACCATAAGATCGTATGAAAGGATAGGTTTTTCGGAAAGAATAAGGGATTTTGCGACATGCTCCTTTGAATTCAAAATCATCTCTTCCATTTTTTCAATCTGGCTTTGACTGGTATCTTGAATAAATTTTACACCGCGCTCTTCCCATGCTCTGTTATACCAGTACACTGCCATACAAATTTGTGCGGCATATGTTTTTGCACTCTCAGACTGATTCCATTCTTTGAATGTATTATCCCATTCCTCAGTATTCTTACCTTGCTCCTTGTTGACGCAAATATTTTTAAATGCCACATCGAGCATCCAGTCCGGAATTTCTCCTTGCTCGTATTTTTTCTGATACGAACCTAATAACTCTGCCCATTCGGAAAAGTTTCCATTTTTTGCATATCCGATCACAAGATCACTTGTTTTAATGGGCTCCCAAAAATCCATGTCCTTTACATTATCGCTTTTTGCCATAGCGCTTGTCGGGAACAAGAGCAATATAGTCGCCATAAAGAATGTTTTTCTTGTGACCGATCTTAAATCTATTGTTTTCATTGATTTTTCCTTCTTGTGGCAACTTATTGCAAAACAAAAACTTTTGCACCAGTATGTTACTATAATAAAACTTATTGGCCACAAGTAATTTGCCAATCGTTTTTCACTCACTCTTTTATAATCGCGCCATCGACAATGGTGATGGTGCGGTCGCAACGCTTGGCGAATTCGGGGTCGTGCGTGACCACGACAACCGAGCATCCGTGGGTTTTGACCAGATTCTGGAGAATTTCCTGCACGTTTTCACTGGATTGCGTGTCAAGGTTTCCGGTCGGCTCGTCCGCCAAAATCAGTTTCGGATTGTTTGCCAGAGCGCGGGCAATGGCGACCCGTTGACGCTGACCGCCTGAAAGCTGGCTGGGGAGTTTATTGATATGATCTTCTAATCCCAATTCCACCAGACGCTCGGTTGCAACGGCTTTGATTTCCTTATCCGAAAGACGCGCCAATTTGCGCATCGGGATCATGACGTTTTCAAGGGATGTAAATTCAGGCAGCAGGAAGTGGAACTGGAAGACAAACCCCATTTCTTCAAGTCTTAGTTTTGCCAATTTGTTATTTGAAAAATTGGAGATATCCTGATCGCGATAGAAAATTTTTCCCGCAGTCGGGCGATCAAGAAGACCGAGCAAATATAAAAGCGACGACTTCCCTGAACCTGACGGGCCTTTGATTGCAACATATTCCCCTTCCTTGATTTCGACCGAGGCTTGCTTGACTAGAGTTACGGGCATAGCTTCGGTTTCTAATGTACGGGTCAGGTTTTCTGTTCTGAGCAGCATGTTACAGCCCTCCCCTTAGGATATCGACGGGTTGGACGTGGGATGCTTTTCTGGCCGGCAGGAAGGATGCCAGAATGGACGCGAACATGGCAAAGGCAATGGCGATGGCAAATTGTTCCCAGTCCCATGAAACAGGCATAGAGATTGGCTCAGAGCTGCCTGGTGGGCGGAATTTGATTTGTTGCAATCCCAGAATAAAGGCGCAGCCCATCGGAATGCCGATTATATTTCCGGCAATTCCCAACAGCACGCCTTGGGTCAGGAAGATCGAGCGGATATCGCCTGAGGGGAAGCCCATGGATTTGAGGATTGCGATATCGCGGTGCTTTTCCATGACGACGGTCGAGATCACATTATATATGCCGAAGGCTGCAACCAGCAGAACGGCGCTCACGACCGAGTACATAATCATGTTTCTGATGGCTAGAGTGTTCATCAAATCTTCGGATTGTTCCTGCCAGCTTTCGGATTTGTATTTGATGATTTGTTCGATTTCTTTTGAACGCGTCAGGGCCGTATTCGGATCAGTCATTTTGACCAGAATGGCATTGATGCGGTTTGTTCTGCCCAATAATGACTGCGCCCGTTTTAGGGTGACAAAAATTTGTCTGCGGTCATATCCTCCGCGGCCTGTTTGATAAATTCCTACGATTTTAAATGTTCTGACGCGTCCACCCTGAGCGGCGACTGAAATCGTATCATTGAGAGATACGGACAGACGGCGTGCGAGGCTTTGCCCCATCAACACACCATCAGGGTTTGACATTAAGCGGTCAACCGATCCTTCTTTCATATAGTCCTGAATTGTTGAGACTGTGTGGATTTCTTCAGGAATCATGCCGTTTAAAGTCACGCCCTCTTCTTCTCCGGCGAAGCTGATGATGGCGCTTCCGGTTAGAACGGGTGAGGCCACGAGATCATCTTGGTTCCCGAGATAGGATAATATTTTTTGATAGCCTCTGATGCCTCTGGTCTCGGTCAGGGGTTTGACAGAGGCAATATCAATAGCTCCTTCTTCAAAGAGTTTTTCAGCAGGCTGTACGCGTGGGGATCGGTATTCGTCAGAGACCGTTATATGTGGGGAGTTATCGACGAGCCGTTTGATAAAGTCCGCTTCCGATCCTTGCATGATCGACGAGATTGCCAGAAAGAACGCTACGCCCAGAATAATCCCCATGAGCGAGACAATGCTCTGCCGTTTACGGGCGAGGAGATGTTTGAGGGCGATGAAGAACAGTAAAGGCATTATTGGCCTCCTGCTCTCACTCGAACTTCCTGATTATCTATGAGATCATTCCTGAAGGGTGAAATAATTTTACTACTCTCATCGAGACCGCTCAGAATCTCGGCCTGATCTTTTCCTTCGGCGCCGATGGTCACGCTTTTGAATTTAACCATTCCGTTTTCGATGGTTTGAACTTTATTTTTTGTTCCAAGTGCCGCGAGAGGTATCAGAAGTGCGTCTTTGCTTTCTTTGGTAACGATATTTGTTTCTGTGGTCATCCCGATCAGAAGCGGGAATTTTTCAGGAAGCTCTATCCTTACGCGGAATGATCTTGAGTCCGTGTCTCCTTTTGGCGTGATCGCTTTGACTGCACCTTCAAAAACATCATCGGGAAAGGCGTCCGACTGGATTAAAACTTTTTGTCCTGTTTTCACGCGCACGATATCTTCTTCATCGACTTCGGCTGATATACGGTTCTGGGCGCAGCAGGACAGATAAAAAACCGGCGTATTGGCGGTGATGACCTCGCCGATTTCTCCATCACGCTTTATAATGGTTGCGTCTTCAGGGGCTCTTAAAATCTGAAAGTTCTGTTTGGCTTTTGCTTCTTTAAGCGCGGCTTCGGCTACAGCTAAATCCGATAGGGCTTTATCATAGGCATCGGCGGCAATAAATTTGCGCTTGATGAGTTTTTCTTTGCGTTCCAATTCTTTTTTGGCCAGAACAACTTGTGCGTCGATCTGTTCAATGACGGCTGCCAAATCATCATCTTCAAATTTTGCAAGGATATCGCCTTTTTTAACGGTTTGACCTTCATCCGCCAACAATTCTGTCATACGGCCTGTGGATTTCGGAGACAGCGAGATTTGAATGGTCGGCTCTACGGTTCCGGTGGCGTAGATTGCTTCGACGGCTGTTCCGCGAGACGGGGTTACGGCCTCTACCGATGGGGGGAGAATTTTATAGGCATAGCCGCCCGCTCCGAGCGCAAGGCTCAAAGACACCACTCCAACCCAATATAATTTATGGGGCTGGCCTAGATAAGGGTAAT
>JAGRKB010000040.1 GCA_020442425.1 Alphaproteobacteria bacterium
AAAAGATCATGAACAGGTTCTTAGGGGCTGTCCTAGATAACGCGTAAAAAGTGTTATAAAGGACAGCTATGAGAAAGAGTCGGATATCAAAAGAGAAACAAGCCAGATTGATCGAGCATTTTGTGTCAGGATCAACAGCACGATGCGCAGCCGAATTGGTCGGCGTGAATATCAAAACAGCGTGCTATTTTTACCAAAGACTTCGTGAGCTGATCGCGCTTCAGACTGAACGAGAAGCGAACGAAGTCTTTGCCGGTGAAATAGAAGTCGATGAAAGTTATTTTGGCGGACATCGTAAGGGTAATCGGGGGAGAGGTGCTGCGGGCAAAGTACCTGTGTTCGGCCTTTTGAAACGCGGAGGGAAGGTTTATACCAAGATCATTCCTGATGCATCCGGCACGACACTTATCCCGATTATCGAGAAAAAAGTTATTCCTGATAGCATTGTCTATTCTGATTGTTGGAAGGGTTATAACGTTCTTGATGTATCCGATTTTAAACACTATCGCATCAATCATTCAAAGTTATTTGCAGACAGGCAAAATCACATCAATGGTATCGAGAATTTTTGGAACCAAGCCAAGCGTCATTTGCGTAAATTTAATGGTGTTCCAAAGGATAATTTTGGGCTATTTTTGAAGGAGTGTGAGTGGCGTTTTAATACCCCCTCTCCAAAACATCAATTAACCCAACTTAAACAATGGGTTAACCAATTTCTTAACTGATTATCTAGGACAGCCCCCTTTTTATTGACATTTTTCATAATTATATCTATATTGAGGGACATTGACTATTCAGGAGCTCTCAAAATGCCTCAACCCCTAAAAGCAAATGATTTGTATAATACTCTAGGCGTAGCAAGGGATGCAACCGGTGAGGAGATAAAAAGAGCATACAAGAAACTGGCTATGAGACATCATCCTGATCGTGATGGTGGAGATGAAGAAGCATTTAAACAAATCAAAGCCGCCTACGAAATATTAAGCGATTCAAAAAGACGAGCGGCATATGATAGAGGAGATGAACTTGGCAGCGCGTTTGGAGATGCTGTCAACCCCGCTTCCACAGGAGGTCCTCAAGCCCCCACGATAGATGAGGAAGAGAAAAAACGTCGTGAGATTTTGGCAGATCTGATTCGACGCGCAAAAGAAATTAAACCTTACATCGTTCAAGCCTCTGCAGAGACGCCAACAGCTCGAGGGGTTGATGATTTATGGTATGACTTTAACAGACAAAATACAGCGCATCACACACCTGATGAAATTATTAATGTTCTTCAAGCCGCTTCTAAAGCTTGGGAAACTTGTAAAGTACAAGCAGAACAAATTAGAGCCCAAAAGACTGAACAGCTTAACGACCTTGGAAGAAAAAAAGATGACGGAGAACGCATTCAAAACAGCGATGTCGCAAAAGAGTTCAGGACATTACTTTCAATGTTTAGAGATAACAAATTTCATCCTGCAACATCACAAACAATCGTAAATGAACTGCAGGCTAGAGGAAATCTATCTTATTCGATAGAGCATCTTGAAGGTAAGCGCCCCAGCCCGTTTTTGGCCAAAACATTATATAGAGAAGAAGATAAGGAATTGGTCTCGGCAATTGCCGCGTTGAGACGCCTAGAAGAGATTCATAAGGACATCTCACCAAGAATCAAGAAAACCTTTGGTAAGGATGTTAGCATTTTGGATTTGCCAAAGGCCTTAAGCACAATAACGCGTCAAGAAATCCACTTAAGATCTTCTCTTAAAAGAGTGGAATTAGATTTGCCTCAAACCTTTAGCATGAGTAGTCGTGTGGCCTCAGGATTTGAATATCCTCATTTTAAAGCTCAACTCTCAGAAGCACAGCGGACCGTATTAAAATGGATGAATACAAGAGGTTCTGCATTTCAGGGGGGTGATCAACCCTCGTATGAGATAATGGACACCGCCTTATCTCAAGAGGCCGTTGCCCGTACAGAAAAAGCATTGAGAAAAGCCTATGTGCAAAACAAGGAAAATACAGCGGCTACGAGGAGTAATGTTCAAGACCTTGCTAACAAAAGGGAGACACTTGATACAATCAGCAAAACACTTGACGAAGTAATAAGATTAGAAACTCAACTTGGCAATTACTTCATGCCTGAAGTCACTTCAGACGAGAAATTGAAAGAATTTACTGACGCAATCAAGGCTGGTGAGGAAATGAAAAGCGCAGAAAACCGTAGAAGCAAGGCGCAGGGTCAAAAGGCCCAGGGTCAATTCACTGAAGGCCCTCAAATTATTCATGGTGTGTGACAGAAAAAAAGCCAGTCGGTCTATAAGCCGGATTCTGTGTCTTGGCTCTTTCGAGCCTTGACGAGAACCATTCCTCTTGGACAAATGTTACCACTTGCCTCCAGCAACCTACCCGGGCGACGATCCGGAAACAGATCATGCGCCGCCCCTATTTGGTCTTGCTTCCGGTGGGGTTTGCCGTACCTGTTCATTGCTGAACGAGTGGTGCGCTCTTACCGCACCGTTTCATCCTTACCTGATCCTGTAAAACAGGCCATCGGCGGTTTGCTTTCTGTTGCACTTTCCGTCAAGTCACCCTGCCCGGTCGTTAACCGGCACCGTGCTTCCGTGAAGTCCGGACTTTCCTCACCTCCCGAAGGAGGCGCGGTTCTCCGACCAACTGGCGGGACGACTATAAGCATGATTTCATGGGTTCGTCAAATTCAGCGCGTTTGAGCTAGAAGCGAGAGGATTGCCGCACAGGTCTCCTCGTCTATATCCTTACTTCCCAATGATTTTGGGGCGTAATGCGCCCGAAAAGCCCAGAGCAAATCTGCGGGGTTGGCGTCAGGATTGTATCCGAATTGGTGGAGAGCCTTATAGAATAGGTCAGGTATCTCCAGCATTTCTTTTTTGGGAGAGTCATGCTCTTCACCAACTTGGGGCATCAGGCCTATTCCGTTAATTTCGAGAAGTCTCCAGGGGAATTTTTCTCCGGGGTCTTTTTTGCGCCCCGGAGCGATGTCGGAGTGCCCCAATATATTTGCGTTCGGGATATCCCAGCGAGTACGGATATCGTTTATCAGCTCTATCAACGCATCGATTTGTTCGGGGATGAACTCTTCGCATTCGAATTCGTGGCCGGTGTTCCATATCTCAATGCCGATTGAGTGTGAGTTCATATCGGCTTCGGTCTTCCAAAATGATTTTCCGGCGTGCCATGCCCGCTTATCCTCTTCTACAAATTGCAGAATATTGGAGGCTCCGTCGATCATATAATGCGGAGAAATTCGGCCGATCAAATCCTCTTGATCGGGGGTGCTATCCAGAAAACGGGCGGCGGCTTCTTCGGCAGTTTTTGTGCCTGTGTAATGAAGGATGATGTAGTGAGGCTCGGCTCCGTTTTGGCGGTTATTCCAGTTTTCTGTCGGTGTTTTTTGAAGCTGCATGGCAGGGCTTTAATCTTTTGTTAAGGCTTATCTTACTATGCGACAATCTTAGCTGAATAATTCGCAAATACATAGGTTTAAGTAACCTGTTATTAAATAAAATCCAGTCTAATAGGGGGTGATAAATTCGGGTGTCCTTTCGGGGGAGCTATCGGGACAAATAGATATATGGAATCTTTAAAGAACTTTTTTGGTGTTGTTTTCAAGGGGAACTCGAGCGAGAATTATCCGCTGCTTCTTACGTTTGCGTATATTTTTGCTCTTTCGCTGATTGCCCTTTTTACATTTGTTTCCCATTCTATCACCAATTACATCAGTGATACGCAGCTAGAACGCGCAGAGATCACCTATCAGCTTCGCTCACAGAGCATTCTGGTCATGGAAATTTCCCGTTATGCCAGTGACTATTATAACGATTCCATGCGCTATGATTACATCTTTATGGAACAGTCCATCGAGAAGCTGGAAAGCTCTTATAATCAGACCATCCAATACATCAATACCCCCGCTCGATTTGATCTTGGAGATGCAAAAGAGACTCTTGGTCATTATTACTTCAAGATCGGTTTTGATATTGCAAACAAGATGTCGATGTATCTCAAGTTTTCCAAAGAGTTTGCAAACTTTAGCGACACCAGCTCTTCTCAAGAGCGGCAAAAAGTTTTATCGCAGCTGAACAGCGGTCAGGATCGATTATTGATCGAGCTATTGAATGCGGCGCAGGCTGACTTCCAGAAAGAGACGATTGACGAGATTCAATCGATCATGAATATCCAGCTTTATATGTCGGGTGGTATTATTTTTGTGATCTTGCTGGAAGCCTTGTTCATCTTCCGTCCGATCATTAAAAAGCTTGATCAATATCACGTTACGATTATCTCTCAGGCTATGGAAGATACTTTGACGGGGATCAATAACCGTCGAGCGTTTTATAAACATTCTGAGGCCTTCTTTGAAAAGGCTGCTACCGAGAATAAGCCGTTTACGGTTGTATTGTGTGATCTGGATAAGTTTAAATCTGTCAACGATACGTATGGTCATGAAGTTGGGGATGAAGTGTTGAAACACTTTGCAAAAACGCTAACTTCTGCCCTGCGCCCCTTTGATGTGGTGGCACGTCTTGGCGGTGAGGAATTTGCTCTTATTCTCGGTAACACAACGCCTAAAGCTGCGGCTCATATTCTGGATCGTTTGTTGGAAATTATTCGCAAGAATACTTGTCATTATGTGTTGAATGATGGCACGGAAGGTTCTTTGAAATACACAACCAGTGTTGGGTATTATGTCTGTCATCCACAGAAGATTCTTGATGTTGACACCTATCTGCGTTATGCCGATTTGGCTTTGTATGATGCCAAGGAAGGCGGACGGGATCGCCACGTGCGCTACCTCCCCCAAAAGTCTGATGACAATGATAATTCCGAAGAGCCTGCTGTCGCAGTTGTATCAGAGAAAGCGGATGACGAAGATCGTAAATACTCATCCAGAGCGACAGATCACAATGTCGAGCAGCCCGCTTAAGGCCTTCTTACATACATCAAGTTCGATTGATTATCTAAGCAGCCATCTTCATACCGAAGAAGCTCGGTGTGGCATATGGCTTTTGGGTTCTGACTGCGAATTGAGGCGGCTTGATATGCAAGCCTGTGTTCTTCAGAGTTGACGGTGCTTTGAACGGACTCATCGCAGCTCCGAATATTTCAGAGACCATAGATTGAGGTTCTCCGACCTTCACGCGCCCTTCTATTTTTCGAGGAGACGGTGCATAGATTGGAGCATTTCCCGCCATCGGCATTACAGGCAAGAACGCTGTTTTGGGGAGATGGCTTTTGTCATACCCCCATGATTGATAGACTGCGCGGATTTGATCCAGACCATAACGGCCTTGTCTACATACAGAGTCGGCAGCATCGCGGAAAACTGCATCTCTTCCGCCCATACCCATAACCGATGCCGGTTTGAAATAGTAGTTCGGTTTTGGTGCAGCCACAGCTTTTGGAGCTGGTGCCGTTATATCTTGAACGGCTACGGCCAGCATAGATTTTTTTGATGTCTTAGGCGTATGAAAGATTGGAGCGTTGGCAGCCGATGCGCCTGTCGGCATCACGGCAAAACGTGCATTCATATTATGGCGAGCCAAAACGATATCCGATGGGGCGGTTCCGCTCCATGAAGATCTCAGTTCAGGTAAATGTTTTTTCATGCTCAACATATTAGCCTCTATATGAAGATATAGACCTCTATATATAAATATGCAAGAAAAAAGGGCGACTAATTTAAAATTAATCGCCCTTCGCTTGCTCTCTTGAAGAAAACTTTATTAATCAGTTACTTGAGGCGCATTTACCTTAACTCCGGTCTTGGTTGCGGAAGTGGTCTACGCCCTACTCCAGCCATCATGGCAAACAAGGCACTAAGCCTGTTCCCTCTATAGGGAACTTTCATTGCGGCCAAAGCCGCCAGATATTTTTGAACCCATAGTCGGCACAAGGTCGCGCCGGAGAACATTCCTGCTATCACCCATTCTACGCCCCTAAAGGCTGATCTGAGCGACAGAGGGGGCGGGGTATAATATCCCTGAACGCCTCTAAATGGTCTTCTTGTAAACGCTTTCCTTGCGGCTACTCTGAGTTTTCTATGTATTTTGCTAGGTTTCTTCATAATAGAATCATATCATTCGAAAAACTGAAAAATCAAATTCCAGAATGGGAAAATAAAACCTAACGCTTTGAAATGCATAGCGAATAAATTTTCAAAGTGGTTTTGATAATTTACACTTTTGCACTCAGAATCGGTTGTCTCGCGGCCTTCACTTCGTCCAATCTTCGGCGTGGAGTCGTTTGTGGATTGGCATGCAGTTCTTCTGTTTTACCGTCAGCGGTATCTTTTGCGATTTGTTTCATTACATCAATAAAACCATCAATTGCTTCTTTGCTTTCGGTTTCGGTTGGCTCGATCAACATCGCGCCTTGTACAACCAACGGGAAATAGACCGTCATCGGGTGAATGCCATTTTCGATGAGCGTCTTTGCAATATCGAGCGTTGTCACACCCTGCTCTTTTTGAAGCTTATCCGTGAGCAAACATTCGTGCATACAAGTCTTATCCCCGAATGGTGCATGATACTCTCCCTTTAATTTGGAGAGGATATAGTTGGCACTCAGGACTGCATCTTCCGAGACTTGTTTTAGACCGTCTTTGCCATGAGACATCATGTAGGTCAGAGCGCGGACAAACATGCCGAACTGTCCTTGGAAGCCCTTTAGTCTTCCGAAAGAAGACGGGCGATCTTCGATGGTTTCAAGTTTAAATCCTGCGTTCGTTTTAATGACGCATGGAACAGGCAAATAATCTTTTAAACTATCTGCCACGCAGATCGGGCCGGAACCGGGTCCTCCGCCTCCGTGCGGGGTCGAGAATGTTTTATGCAAGTTGATATGCATGACATCGACGCCAAAATCCGCAGGGCGCACTTTACCGACCAGGGCATTAAAGTTTGCGCCGTCGCAATAGAAATATCCGCCTGCTGCGTGGAGCAGTTTTGCACATTCGGCGATTTCTGTTTCAAATAATCCGCATGTATTCGGATTTGTGACCATCATTCCGGCAACGTCTTTTCCGTCGCCTAACGCTTCTTTGAAATTTTCCAACGTGACGCAGCCTGTTTCTTTGGTCGGGATCACGCGCAGCTCATAGCCACACATAGCGGCTGTTGCGGGGTTCGTTCCATGAGCCGAGTCAGGGCAGAGAATGATTTTACGGTGGCCTTGACCGTTTAGTTCATGCGCCCGTCTGATTGTCATCAGCCCTGCCAATTCGCCATGGGCTCCGGCAGCAGGAGACAAGCATACGCCGCTCAATCCCGTTAGCTCTCCTAACCAGTTTTGAAGATCAAACATCAATTCCAAAGCTCCTTGAACCGAGCTTTCGGGCTGCAAGGGGTGGATATTGGCAAAGCCGGACAGACGCGCAACTTTTTCATTCAGGCGCGGGTTATGCTTCATCGTGCAAGAGCCCAGCGGAAAAAAGCCGTGGTCGATTGAAAAATTTTTGGTCGAATGGCGCACGAAATGTTTGACGATTTGCGGTTCTTTTAATTTTGGCCAACCGATAGTCTCGCGCGCGGTCTGCCCCGTTTTGAGCGCCGTGTTTTTTGGCACGGGCAAATCGACGCCACATCCGTCAGAAACGCGATGCTCCCAGAGTAAAGGTTCTTCGTAATTCAGGGCGTAGGATTTATTTGTCATGATCATTCCTCTAAAAAATGTACGCTATAATTGCGCTATACAGTCCGAACAACAGAAGCAGTACACCTGCAACCATAATTTCCTGGATTTTATAGTTCACGACATTCCGCAAAAACCCTTTATCCTCATCATAATCTGATGTTCTTTCATATAGTAGCTTACCCCCAATACCCAAAATCACAGGGAGGCCTGCCCCGATAAAGAACACTCTAAAAAAAGAACTCCAACTTTTTTCCATTATTGCGTTTCCGCCAGCATAAAAGGTAAGGACAACCATCCAAAAAGCCAGCAGTCCTTTGAATATTTTTCCTAGAGTTCTATCGTCCATTCTAGAATCTCTCGAACCATGTGTATGTTTTTTGGACCAGATCGTGGGCGGTTTTTCCTTTGCCGAAAATGTGATCAGCTCCTTTGATTTTAACTTTGCCTTTTTCACACTCCAAGTCTTCGAAAAGCATGTTCGGGTCTTCGCCTAGCCAGCTATTCTCAGCCAGAACAACTAATGAAGGAGTGTTGATTTTTCCTGCCAAATTCTTTGCAACATCTCTTGTTAGAGATTTTACTTCCTCAATCGAATCTTTTCCGACCATAAATTTAAATCGCCCATCGCGTTCGAAATATTTCCCTGACGCGTCCAACCGCGCGTTTAACACCCAACGACGCCCGGGGGGCTGATAGGACGGGTCCCAGAATGCGATTGCATCTGCTTGTGGATTGGCGTAAATCAATGTTAATCCGCCATGAGAATGGCCAATAACGCATAGCTTTTTGTGTTTGGCGCGCACGTGCTCCAAAACTTCATTCAAATCTTGAGCGTGAATAGCCAATGTCGTTTCGTGAAGCCTACGATATCCGCTTTCATCGTAATAAAACGCTAATCGATAGACATCATATCCTTTGTCATTAAAATAATCTCTGGCTACTTGGTGTAATGCCTCTTCCGGTTTGCCTGTGAAGCCATGCCCTATAACAATAGCCTTTTCTGATAGTGTGTCCCCTGCCATATTGAGGCGCACGAAAATTTTCTTGCCGTCGGAAGCAGTGATATCAAAATCTTTTTCACGGCTTAGGCTTTTATCGATTTCTTCGCGGGATATATCTTCCATTACAAAATCTCTTTTAAAGCGGCAATAAGTGCATTGATATCTTCATCGGTCGTCATTTCGGTGGCTGTTACCAAGATTTTATTTCCGTCTAGCGGCAGGCCGGCAATGATCTTTTTATCTAATAGTTTTTGGCACATATCTTTTGCGCCCATTGGCGTTTCAATGACGAATTCGTTAAAGAATGTGTCATTTACTATTTTGATGCTGCTGATTTGAGAGAGCGCGTCTGCCAGATCACAGGCGCGTTCATGGTTTAGGCGCGCCAATTGTTTTAGTCCCTCTTCTCCCAGCAAAGCGGCATGGACTGTGAAAGCCAAAGCGCAGAGGCCTTGATTGGTGCAAATATTTGAGGTCGCTTTTTCGCGGCGGATGTGTTGTTCGCGGGTCGAGAGCGTGAGAACAAATCCGCGCTGGCCGTCTGCATCTACGGTTTCTCCGCACAGACGACCCGGCATCTGGCGCAGATATTCCTGTTTACAGGCAAAGAATCCGAGATGCGGGCCACCATAAGACATAGGGATACCGATACTTTGAGCTTCTCCGCAGACGATATCGGCGTCCGTTGGCGCAGGCAGCAACCCCAGAGACACAATCTCTGTAATCACGACAATTAATTTTGCGCCAATGGCATCACATTTCTTTTTCCAGTCTGCATAGGCGTGTGGCTTGCCTAAGAAATCGGGGGACTGGACGATAATCGCCGCAATATCACTCAAACTGTCATCCTGAGGCAATGCCGAAGGATCTCCCTTTAGTTTTTCCAAGAGAGATTCTTCCGCCGGATCAAGCCCGGCGTCAGAATGACAATTCTGTGATCCAATATAACTTTCCAGTACTTCGCGGTAATGGGAGTGAAGTTCTGTGCCGATCATCACTTTTTCTCGGCCTGTTATGCGCATCGCCATCAATGCGGCTTCAGTGCATGAGGTTGCACCATCATACATTGAGGCGTTCGCAACATCCATTCCGGTTAGGCGCGCGATAAAAGTCTGAAATTCGAAAATGACTTGAAGCGTACCCTGTGCCATTTCCGGTTGATACGGCGTGTAAGATGTCAGAAATTCAGAGCGCTGAATGATGTAATCAACCGTAGCAGGAATATGGTGACGATAGACACCTGCTCCTAAAAAGAACGGTGCCTCATTCGCCGCTTGGTTTTTGGAAGCGAACGCTGCCATAAAACGTTCGACTTCCATTTCGCCTTGATGATCGGGGAGATCATAATTATCTGCTTTTGGTAGAGCCTTAAATAAATCATCGGTTGATTGCACTCCGACTGATTTTAGCATCTCGGCGCGGTCTTGTTGGGTCAACGGCAGGTAACGCATTCTTTTTAATCCACGGTTTTCAAATAGTCTTTATAGGCGGCTTCATCCATTAAGCCGGCAAGCTCATCCGCACTGGTGATCTTGAATTTGGCGATCCATCCGTCTGTGTCAGATTTCAAAAGATCAAAATCATTTTCGAGTGCGTCATTCACGGCGACGACTTCGCCGCTCACAGGCGTGTAGACTTCTGCTGCGGTTTTAACGGACTCTACAACTGCAAAGTTTGCGCCCTTGGTGTAGCTTGCTCCCATTTTTGGCAATTCGATAAACACCAAATCCCCTAGCGCATGTTGGGCATATTCAGTAATTCCAATCACGGCAACATCGTTGCCTTCAAGCTTGACCCATTCGTGATCTTTGGTGAATTTAGTTGTCATGTTCCGCTCTCTCCTTTGTCATCCCCGCGTAGGCGGGGATCCGGTCAAAATAAACTTTCGTACAAACCTTTCCAATCCGGATTCATTTCTTCAATGACCCGCATTTTCCAGACCCTATTCCATTTCTTCAGTCTTTTTTCTCTCAATATAGCCTGTTCGATAGACTGGTACTGCTCATAATAAACCAGAGTTTTCACTCCATGTTTTGTTGTAAAGTCACAATTTATATTGTTTTTATGCTCTGAAACTCTCTTTACTAAATCAGATGTTACACCTACATAAAATGTACTATTTCGTGCCTTGGCCAAAATATAAACATAAAAAATATCCTTACTCATATCATACAACTCTTTGCCGGATCCCCGCCTACGCGGGGATGACAATTACAATTTTTTCGTA
This sequence comes from Alphaproteobacteria bacterium, assembly GCA_020442425.1. Lineage (GTDB taxonomy): Bacteria > Pseudomonadota > Alphaproteobacteria > Micavibrionales > Micavibrionaceae > UBA1573. The sequence continues at coordinate 10,885 of JAGRKB010000040.1, forward strand.
CGTGGTTTTAAAAATGGCATTGATGAAACTTTTGCGGGGATCAATCTTCCGCGAACGTCAATATCGACCTCCGTATTGGTGAGCGCATAATCCAATGGCAGATAAGCCTGTCCGATTGAGGCTTTTAATGTCGGCGAAAACCCTCCACTTGTCAGCACTCCGATTTCCTTTCCGTCTTTGGATTTTACAAGAGAGCCTTCGCGCGCGACACCTTTATCTGTCAGCATAATTCCAACACGTTTATATGTTGGTTCCGGCATTGATTCTTTCGCGTCTTTCCGCATAACCCAGCCGAGATCGGCTTCGAGGGGCGTGGTGGTTGCGTCAATATCATGTCCATAGAGGCAGTATCCCATTTCAAGACGCAGAGAATCCCGAGCCGCTAATCCGATTGGTTTGACGCGGTCGTCTGAGAGTAATTTATTCCAAACCTCTTCGGCATTATCATTGGGGACGGAGATTTCAAAACCATCTTCTCCTGTATAGCCAAGGCGTGAAACAAACATGGTATAATCTTTAAACCACAGTCCCATATAAGGAACGTCAGCCAGATCAATACCAAGTGTGTCGCGCATGACGGCTTCGGCTTCGGGGCCTTGAAGCGCCATGAGCGCCCAATCCTCAAAATAGGTGAATTCTTGTTCGGCAGTCAGGTTGGATTTCATCCAAGCGATATCTTTATCTTTGCATCCGGCATTGATCACCATGTGAAACTCATCTTCACCGGTTTTGGTCACCATCAGATCATCAATAATGCCGTTTTGATCGTTTATTAGGACAGTGTATTTGGCGCGGTTTACTCCCAACTTTTCGAAAGACGATGGGGTAAGCTTTTGAAGCAAGTCTTGCGTGCCTTTTCCTTTGATGGACACTTGCCCCATGTGGGAGACATCAAAAAGACCAGCATGATCGCGTACCCATTCATGTTCTTTGAGGACACCAAGATCATAGTAAAGCGGCATGTCATAGCCAGCAAACTCCCCCATCTTGGCGTTTAAGTTTTTGTGCGCAGAATGGAGGGCAGTTTGTTTCATTTTATGCTCTTTCTAGGCGACTAAAGTTACTTCAAAGTCTTCTGTAACAGGATTGGCCAGAAGCTTTTGGCACATTTCTTTGATGCGCGTTTCGGATGTTCCTTCAGGAACTTCGATCTCGATAAATTTTCCTTGGTGAACGTCTCCCACTTCTGCAAAGCCAAGATTATGGAGGGCGCTTTCAATGGCTTTCCCTTGTGGGTCAAGAACGCCTTTTCTGAGTGTTACTTTTACAATTGCTTTCATTCTATTTCCTTTTATTTACAGTTTTGTATTTTTAACGCGAAGCTCCGAAGAAACGAAGAGTTTTTTTCGTGTTTATATTTCTTTTATAGTAATTTTAAATAAGAATAGGACACCCTCACCCACTCGGGTAAGGCTTTTACAAAGCCGACCCTCCTTCCCCTCTCCCTTCGAGGGAGAGGGATGAGAAGGCTTAGCGGGCGTAAGCTTGCTTAGCCGAAGCTGGGTGAGGGGGAAATATAAATGTCCGGTTTTTAGTAGAATGACTATATATTAACTACAGAGTCCGCAGAGATAAATAGGAATATAAAACTCTGAGCACTCTGTTTCCTCTGTAGTTTTAATGTTTCCTCTGGATTGCTTCGGGCTTATGCCCTCGCAATGACACTTTTATTTCCTTCGGGTCTTCGATCCTACGCGTTATTTATTCCTACTCTATTTCCACGGTTTGGACGGAGATGATTTGTTCACGGAGCGGAGTTTACGTTCTCTCGCCAGTTCATTTTCAATTTCCCCCAAAGAGGATGCAATTTGCTCATCAACATTGCCACCCTGGATAATGCCCGTATCAGGGATCAAACCAAAGCGTTTGGCGATATCCTGATACGCCTCTATGACTCCTCCCATGTCCTGATGGAAGCGGTCTTTGTCCATTTTTTCGTTGGTTTTTTCATCCCATAGTCGGCAATTGTCCGGAGAGATTTCATCTGCCAACAAAATGTATATTTCGTCATACTCACCATAGAGTTTTCCGAACTCTATTTTAAAATCCACCAGTTTGACCCCGATGCCGGTAAACAAGCCGGATAGGTAGTCGTTTATTCTCCAAGCTTGGGATACTATTTCTTCCAGCTCGTACGGGTCGGCCCACCCCATGTTCAGGATGTGGTTTTCTCCGACCATCGGGTTTCCAAGCTCATCATTTTTGTAGTAAAACTCGATGAGTGGGAAGTTCAGCGCTGCCCCTTCCTTTAGACCGAATTTTGTGACCATTGATCCGGCTGCGACATTTCGCACCACGATCTGGAACGGGTACATTTCAACCTGACGGATGAGCTGCTCCCTCATATTGAGGGATTTCAGGAAGTGGGTCGGGATGCCCATTGCCTCCAGTTTTGTCATGATATGCGCGGAAATCCTGTTGTTCAGAACGCCTTTCCCCGCAATCAACTCCTTCTTTCCGTCTTTACGTGAGGTCGCATCGTCCTTGAAATACTGGATGTAAGTTCCCGGCTCCGGCCCCTCGAACAGGGTCTTGTCTTTACCGTCATAAATGACTTTGCGACGGGATAAATTGATACCGGAAAAAAGCATGCGTTTTTTGTCCTTTTGCTCTTATTTTTCAGCCTTTTTTCAAGGCGCGTTAAGTCTTTGGTTAGAGTTCCTTGGTATAACAGAAGATATGCTTCTAGCAAATATTATTCAGACCTTTACAGGCATTTTTTAGAACAGGAGAATGACCCCAAATGCAAGATGTTATGTCTATGAACGACCTCGGGAAAGCCATTGAGACCAAATTTGCCATGGATCAGGAACTCGCATTTAAAATCGAGAACCAGACCCAGATTTTGGTGGCCGAATGGGCTGCGGAACGAATTGGCCTTGATCCTGACAGCTCAAAGAAATTTGTGGTCGAACTGGGCGAGTGGAGCCTTCAGCCCTCTCATAACAAGGATTTTAAAACCCGTCTTATGGCAGATTTCTCCGCTAATGGGGTCGAAATCTCGGAAAATGCACTGGAGCGCTTGATCGAACTTAAGCGACAACAAGTTAAACGCAAATATTTGGCTTCTTAGTCTTTTATTATCCTCTTTATAAGGGCGGGGTTTTCCTGCCCTTTTCTATTTTCTCTCCAAGATTTGTTTTTTTATTGGACGCAAGCGGGAAGGTCTATATATTGACGACCGAAGCAGACTAAAACTCAAGGGTAAAAGGACTTAAAGACTATGGCTTTAGATGAACGCAAAGACGCCGCAGAAAAGAAATTCGAACTGGATCAACAGGCCTTGTTCAAGGTTGAAGCTCGTGCCAGCAAGCTGGTTGGGGCTTGGGCGGGTGAGAAAATGGGGCTTTCCGGTTCCGAACTCGAAGCCTACGCCAAGGATGTTGTTATCGCCAATCTCGATGAGCCAGGCTATGACGACGTAAAACGCAAGTTGATTAGCGATTTCTCCCAATCAGAGACCGCTTTCGAAGAGAGCGAAATTGACCACATGATTTCCAAATATGTGCTGTTGGCTACCGAGCAGATTGCCGAAGAAGCCCAGAAAGTCTAATGATATTGCCTCTTAATTGCAGACAATAAAAAAAGCCCGTTCGCGGGCCTTTTTTTATTATTGATTTTATTGGTATTTCCCTGAGTCAACCCGCTGAGGCTTTTCTATAAGCCCATCCGGTTTTTTTATAATCAGACCCTCTAAAAATCTGCATATAATATTTCGTACTATGGTTTTTTCCTTTTACGCAATAAAAAAATAAGCTTAACTTCAAAAAAATGATATTATTTCCGTAATATTTTAAATTCCTTTCAAATCAGGCTTTTAATGTTACTTTTTTTGCAGTACAGTCCTATAACTCTACGCAATCATTATATAAATTAGGTTCACAGATGAAATCAGCGATTATCGTCTTTCCCGGTACAAATCGTGAGAAAGATATGCAAATGGCCATTCAACATGTCTCCGGTCATGCACCTTCCTTGGTTTGGCATAAGGATACTTCTCTTCCTGAGTGCGATTTAATGGTTTTGCCAGGTGGTTTTTCATACGGAGACTATTTGCGCTGTGGTGCAATGGCGGCCCACTCCCCTATTATGAAAGAAGTCATTGCACGCGCAAAAAAAGGTGTTCGTCTACTGGCTGTGTGTAACGGATTCCAGATGCTGGTTGAAACCGGATTGGTTCCGGGGGCGTTGCTTCACAACCGCTCTTTAAAGTTTATCTGCAAACAAGTTCACTTGCGGGCTGAAAATACTTCTACAGAATTCACCAAGTCTTTCACACCTTCGCAAGTATTTCAGGTTCCTGTGGCTCACGGTGAGGGAAATTATTTTGTTGATGCTGATGGTTTGAAGGCTATGAAAGATCATGACCAGATTGCATTCCGTTACTGTACAGCCGATGGTCAGATCACAGAGGACTCTAACCCAAACGGGTCTCTTGAAAATATTGCAGGAGTCTTTAATACCGAGAAAACCATTCTCGGGATGATGCCCCACCCTGAAGATTCAGTCGTTACACATGCAAATTCAAAAGACGGAACACCACTATTTAAAAGCATTGTAGAGGCCTTAGCTTAAATCATGAAAAAAACTTACTTTACTTTTCTTGCCCTTATTCTGGTTTTGAGCCTGAGCTCAACTCACTCTTACGCTCAAGACAAGCCACCTGCCATCACCGATCAAATGGTGCATGATTTTTATAAAAGAAGTGTTGATACCATGTATGGCTCGTATGAAAATTATGCAGCCTATTTGAACTCTTCCATGGCAGATCAGTTCCAGTCCCAAGTCAACATTACTACACAGATCAGCGGCTATCCACCAATGTCCCAAACACGAACTATAAGTAAGAGCGAACTTCTAAATGAGGCTTATCAAACGCATCAGAGTATGCGCGGTGTCAAGATGACCAATACTGTTATGGAGATTTTGAGAGATCCGGATGGACGGAAAGTTGCTGTAAAGGATTACACCGCAGCAGATGGAATCAAGATTCCTTCTCCCGCAGGAAGCGCTCAAGCTACAATGAATGGAGGCGGAACATGTCATGATCTCCTCGAGTTAAATGCTTCAGGAACTCTGCAAATCATAAAATCCTTTTGCAATCTGACTTATACAATACAGATGCCACAATAAATGCATTACCAATCTTTTTTGAGATGAAGACATTAGAAACATACAAGCATTATAAAGGCGGGCTGTACATTAAGCTTTATGAAGCCTTGCATACAGAAACCAATGAAGAGTTGGTTATATACGCCTGTGCTGTTCGTGGTGAAATTTTCGCCCGCCCCAAGAGCCAGTTTTATGCCGATATTCAAGAAGGCGATTATTCAGGCCCGCGTTTTCAGTTGATTAATCACGGCATGAGTAAAGAGGATGCCCGTACATTTTTAAAGGAAGAGTTTTAATTTAAAGCATGACTTCGACATTCAAATTAATTCCGATTAAAACAGAGAAAGACTTCATGGAATCTTTTCCGCTGTTGAGGCAACTCATCGCAATTGAAAACCCTGAGTCCAAAACAACGAAATCCACATCATGGCGGCAATATCAGAAAGCTATGAAAGAAGGTTATTCTCTTTATGCAGCCAGAACTTCTGCAGAAATTATTGCTCTGGTTGGAATTCGTATATTGAATGATCCGTTTGATACAAAGCCTTATGCCATTATCAACAATCTTGTTGTCGAGGAAGATTATCGTGGCATGGGGATTGGGACGGACGTTTTAGAACAAGCCGAAAAAATTGCAAAAAAGAATAAGGCATCCAGTGTGATCGTAAATGTTCTTAAATCCAATAAGAAGGCGAAAAAATTATATCTGTCTCTTGGACTCAACCCAATTGCTGACCTCATGTATAAAGAATTATAAAAGGACGAAAAATATGACTGCACTTCAAAAACAAAAACCAGCTATTCAAGAACCTGAAATTACGTTTGAGCTTGCCAAATCTTTTGGACTAAGCGAAGACGAATTTGCATTGGTCAAAGATATTCTGGGGCGCGATCCGTCCTATACCGAGCTTGGTATCTTTTCAGTCATGTGGTCAGAGCATTGTTCTTATAAATCTTCCCGTCTTCATTTAAAGAAGCTCCCTACGGAAGGCAAGTGCGTTATTCAAGGCCCGGGCGAGAATGCCGGTGTGATTGATATCGGTGACGGGCAAGCTGCCGTTTTTAAAATGGAATCGCACAACCACCCGTCCTATATCGAGCCCTATCAAGGGGCTGCGACTGGTGTTGGCGGGATTATGCGCGATGTGTTCACCATGGGCGCACGCCCGATTGCTAACCTTAATGCGCTTCGGTTTGGCGAGCCGTCACATCCTAAAACCCGTACGCTCGTTAATGGTGTTGTGGCGGGGATTTCCGGATACGGGAATTGTGTTGGTGTGCCAACTGTTGGCGGGGAAACCAACTTCCACAAATCTTATAACGGTAACAACCTCGTCAATGCGATGACGGTTGGTCTCGCCGATCAGGATAAAATCTATTATGCGCGCGGTGCAGGCGTTGGTCAGCCGATTGTTTATGTCGGGTCCAAAACCGGACGTGACGGTATTCACGGTGCAACCATGGCGTCTGCCGAATTTGGAGACGGGAACGAAGAGAACCGCCCGACCGTTCAGGTTGGTGATCCGTTCACTGAAAAGCTTTTGATTGAAGCCTGCCTTGAGTTGATGCAATCGGATGCGATTATTTCCATTCAGGATATGGGCGCTGCGGGTCTTACCTCTTCTGCTGTTGAGATTGCATCCAAGGGCGAGATCGGCGTTGTGCTTGATCTGGATCATGTGCCACAACGCGAGATGAACATGGTTCCTTACGAGATTATGCTCTCCGAGTCTCAAGAACGTATGTTGATGATTTTAAAACCGGGTTCCGAGACACAAGCCCGTGCGATTATCGAGAAATGGGATCTGGATTTTGCAGTGATTGGTCATACGACTGACGATCAACGATTGAAACTGAATATGTATGGCGAGTGCTGGTGCGATATTCCTGTGCCTCCTCTCGTCGATCAATCTCCTTTGTATGATCGTCCGTCTGTTGCCCCTCAAAAACCGGCAGCGATTGATGATGCGGCCTATCCTGTCTCTGCTAACGGATTGTTGGGTGATCTTAAAACTCTTATGGGCTGTCCTGATCTTGCGTCCAAGCGCTGGATTTGGGAACAGTACGATTCCCTCGTGATGGGTGAAACGATTTTCTCTCCGGGTGTTGCGAATACGCAGGCGCTTAAATCAGGTGATGCGGCTTTGGTCAAGATTCCAAATAAAGATAAAGCCTTGGCGATGACTTCCGATGTGACACCGCGCTATGTCGAGGCTGATCCATATGAAGGCGGCAAACAAGCTGTGGCTGAAAGTTATCGCAACATAACCTCGACAGGAGCTACGCCTTTGGCTGTGACCAATAACCTCAATTTCGGAAACCCTGAGAAGCCTGAAATAATGGGGCAGATTGTGGCAGCCCTTGACGGGATGGGCGAAGCCTGTCGCGTCCTTGATTATCCAATCGTATCAGGCAACGTGTCGCTTTATAACGAGACTTCGGGCCGTGCGATCCAACCTACTCCTACTATTGGCGGTGTGGGGCTTATTGCTGACTATAAAAAAGCGGCTCCAATTGCCTTTGCTGCCGAAGGGCTTACCATTCTGGTCATTGGGGATACACGCGGTCATTTGGGGCAATCTCTCTTCCTTCGTGAAATTCACGGGCTGGAACAAGGTGGGGCGCCGATTGTTGATTTGTCTCTAGAGAAGAAAAACGGTGATTTTGTTCGTAATCTTATTCTAAGTGGTCAGGTTAGTGCGTGTCACGATGTCAGTGATGGTGGGTTACTTGTTGCCGTAGCTGAGATGGCGATTGCGAGCGGGATCGGTTGCACCCTGACAGATACTACGGACGCAGCGTCATTCTGGTTCGGGGAAGATCAGGCTCGATATGTGATTGCGACTTCGAATGCTGAGGGCGTCATGTCTAAGGCTAAAACTGCGGGCATTGCTGTTCAAGCTATAGGAGAGACCAAAGGAACTTCTTTTACTGTTCAAGGTCAATCTGTTGCCGTTGCCGAATTGCTTTCCGTCAATGAAGATTGGCTTCCTAATTATATGAAAGCCGTATAAACAGGAATTAGTGGCTTTGAGCTTGTTCTTAGTGCATAAGTTAATTGATTTACTATATTATGGACCTGTTTAAATATTTGCTGCAGTTCATTATGAAAGGTATTTTTGGAGATGGCTCTTTCTTCGGAAGAAATTATTACTCTTATCATGGCTGGCATCCCCGACGCCTCCGTGACCATTACCGATTTAGCCGGTGACGGTGACCATTATCGGGCAGATATCGTCTCTGCTTCTTTTTCAGGAAAGAGTCGCGTGCAGCAGCATCAGATGATTTATGATGCCTTGGGTAGCCGCATGGGAAATGAATTGCATGCTTTGTCTATCAAGACTTCAGCTCAAGAATAAAACCACAATCGAGGAACACAATGACACAAGAACAAATTTTTGACCGTATCAAATCCGAAGTCTCAGAGAATGATGTCGTTCTCTATATGAAAGGAACGAAAGTCTTTCCCCAGTGTGGTTTTTCTGCGCTGGTTGCCAACGTCCTTAACTCTATGGAGATTGATTATCTCAGTGTTAACGTTCTCGAAGATGATGATATCCGTCAAGGGATCAAGGATTATTCCAACTGGCCAACTATTCCCCAGCTTTATATCAAGGGTGAATTTATCGGCGGATGCGATATTGTAAAAGAAATGTTTGAAAGCGGTGAGCTTCAGGATCTCTTGAATGATAAAGGTATTGCCTATCGGGTTGCCTCTTGAGCCGCTATGATACAATCGTGATTGGTGCGGGGGCGGCTGGCCTTATGGCTGCCGCACGTATTGGGCAGGGTGGGAAATCTGTTCTAATTCTGGATCACAGCGAGACAATCGGGGAGAAAATTCGTATCTCCGGTGGCGGGCGTTGCAACTTCACCAATATTCATACCAAGCCTGCGAACTTTCTATCCTCTAATCCTCATTTTTGTAAATCCGCTTTAGCGCGGTTTACTCCAAAAGATTTTATCGCTCTTGTCGAACAATACGGTATTGCCTATCACGACAAGGGAAGAGGCCAGTTATTTTGTGACGGGAAGTCTCAGCAAATTATCGACATGCTGGTTTCGGAATGTGAAAAAGCTTCTGTTAGAATTATTCCAAACACTATCATTGAAAATGTAGACCGCAATGAAGATGGACATTATAAAATTGAGACATCGCGCGGGCCGTTTGTATCCAATTCCCTTGTTATTGCGACTGGCGGGTTATCAATCCCTAAAACAGGAGCAACTCCCTTTGGTTACAGGATTGCCGAGCAATTTGGTTTGAGCGTCATTCCTCCGCGTGCAGCTCTTGTTCCTTTCATGTTTTCTGACGAGTTCTTATCTCTTGCTAAGGACTTATCCGGTATTTCGGTTGACCCTTGTGTGGTCAAAATTGATAAAACGAGTTTTGAAGAAGCTATTCTTTTCACTCATCGGGGGTTAAGCGGGCCTGCCATTTTGCAGATTTCTTCATACTGGAAGGATGGCGATCCTGTTCATATTAACCTTCTTCCCCATCGGAATATGGAAGAGCTTTTAAAGACAGAACGAAAAGACTCTCCGAAAAAGATGTTACGCACTGTGTTGGAACATTATTTCTCCGAGCGTTTGGCTCATGGGCTTGCCAAAATCAGCGGGGTTGATGAACAGATGGGGAATTTATCTGATAAGAAAATTGCTGTTGTATCCAACCTCATTCACAACTGGACTGTCAAACCCTGTGGTACGGAAGGATATCGTACTGCCGAAGTGACCTTGGGCGGCGTTGATACCAATAGCCTTTCATCCAAGACCATGGAAGCCAGAGACATTTCGGGGCTTTATTTTATCGGCGAAGTTGTCGATGTCACCGGACAGTTGGGCGGATTCAATTTCCAGTGGGCATGGAGCTCTGCCGTGTGTTGCGCCGATGCTGTTCTTGCCAAGGTATCTTAAGCCCCTCTTGGCAGACGGGAGTCGCGGTGAATGTTGCAATTCTGGATTAATCCGAATGCCATCATCACAGTGAGCATCGCTGTGCCTCCATAAGACATCAGTGGCAGAGGAATTCCAACGACAGGAAGCAGTCCCATCACCATCCCGATATTGACAATCGCATAGACCGAGAAATTAACCGTTAGACCAAATGCCAACAGGCGGGTGAAATGATTGCGACAACGAAACGCGATCCAATAGCCATAAAGGATAATCATTCCGATCAAGGTCAGGAGACCTATTCCTCCTAGAAAACCCCATTCTTCAGCCCAAAGCGTAAAGATAAAATCGGTATGTTTCTCGGGGAGAAAGTTCAGGTGGGTTTGCGTTCCTTCCAAAAATCCTTTTCCGGCAAATCCACCGGAGCCCAGAGCAATTTTTGATTGAGTGATATGAAATCCAGCCCCTAGCGGATCAGATTCAGGGTCAAGAAATGTTAGCACCCTGTTTCTTTGATATTCACGCATGAACTGCCATGCAATTGGTACGGCTGCGACGGCTCCGCATATCCCGAGAATGAATAGCCAAAACGGAACTCCTGCCGCAAAGAGCATGGCGGTCCCCGCAAAGATAATTGCCATTCCAGTTCCCAGATCCGGCTGTGTCACGACCAAAGCCACGGGCAAGAGAATTATAATGGCAGGAACCAGAAGGTTTTTTAGCTTTTTGATTTCCGATATTTCTCGACCGTGATAGTACCGCGCCAAAGCCATGACGGTCGTCACTTTCGCGAGTTCCGAAGGCTGAAGCTTCATTACTCCCAGATCAAGCCAGCGTTGCGCCCCCATCCCGACATGACCCAGCAAATCCACGAGCACCAGCAGAAATATGGTGCCTCCGTATAGTAGCCAGACAGAGCGGAATATCCATTTGACATCGATCAGGGCTATAACAAACATTAAAGCTAACGCGAACAGAAAGCGTCCGAATTGTGCCGAGGCGTATGGCTCCATACTACCGCCCGAGGCGGAGTACAGACATAAAAACCCGATACTAGCCAGCATGCAAATCAAAACCACTTGCCCCCATGCAACTTGCCTCATACGGCCTAATAGTGACATATCATCAGAATGAATACGGGAATGCGTAATCAGCATTAGCTTGTCCCTTCTATGTTTTTAGCCAGTATCTTGGATTTCGGATCACGTTTTTGAACTTCGAGCATGATGTCTTTGGCAATTGGCGCTGCGGCTGCAGAGCCTCCGATGCCGTGGTCGACCACAACACAGCAAGCATATTTCGGATTTTCAGTCGGGGCATATCCTACAAACAGGGCATGGTGACGCAAATGCCACGGCAAGTCTTCTTGCCGCCTGACCCCTTTGGCTCTTTCCGCCATGGTGATCCGTTTGACTTGGGAGGTTCCTGTTTTACCGCCCATTGTCATGCCGGGTTCAGATATGCGGGAGCCATAGGCGGTTCCCCCTTGCTCCAGAACAGCTTCTAGCCCACGACGCACGATATCAATATTGCGTTTGGATATTCCTAAATCCTCGGCTTGTTCTGTTGTGACAGACAAAGGTTTTTCATTGGCATAGCCTGCCAACCACGGTTTGATATTTTTTCCACCATTGACCACACGAGAGAGCATTGTTGCCAGTTGCAAAGGCGTTGCCAGAACAGCCCCTTGCCCGATGGCAGAGTTCAAGCTTTCTCCCGGATGCCATGGTTCTCCTTTGACTTCGTTTTTCCATTTCCTGTCGGGCATAAGACCTGATTTTTCTTCCGGTAAGTCAAAGTCAAAGAGTTGCCCTACCCCAAGTTTTTTTGCCATTTCTGCAATTGGGTCAATTCCCATTTGATTTGCCAATTTATAAAAGAAGGTATCACAGGAATGAGCCAACGCATCGACAACATTGACCATTCCGTGGCCTCCGGATTTCCAGCAGTGAAATCTCGAGCTTCCTAAATCATAATGACCGGGGCAATTGACAGTCCATCCTCTGTTGATTTCTCCTGTTTCCAACCCCGCCAGTGCGGTCACAATTTTAAATGTTGAACCCGGAGGATAAACTCCACTAATGGCCTTATTGTTTAGCGGGTAGGTCGGGTCATCACGCAACTGGTTCCAATCCATTGTAGAAATTCCGCCCGAAAATGCGTTCGGATCAAATGCAGGATGAGACACGCAAGCGTAGATTTCTCCGGTTTCGACATCCATTACAACGGCAGAGGCGCTCCTCTCTGTTGCCAATCTTTGCTGGACGAATCTCTGGAATTCCGCATCAATCGAAAGGACTACCCGCGCTCCGGCTTTGGCGGGATCAATTCCCAATTGCCGAACAGGCCGTCCATGCACGTTGACTTCCATTTCGGCGCGACCGGCGCGACCTCTTAAATCCAAATCGAATTTCTTTTCAACCGCGCTTTTTCCGACCTGAAATCCCGGCAGAGATAAAAGTTTGTCATTCATTTTATCCGCATCACTCACACGTCCTACATAACCAACAATATGCGCTGTGGCTTCTTTATATGGGTAGCTTCGCAGTTCTCCCGCTTGCACGGTTACACCCGGCAAGTGCGGCAGATTCAATTCGATTTTGGAAACATCTTCCCATGCCAGATTATCTCTGACTTCTACCGGAACATAAGACGGCGTTTTTTTGATAAGTTTTAATGCTTTCTCAATGTCGGCTTCATCAATGGTGATGACGCTTTGCAGCTCTCTTAAGGTCTTTTCCGTGTCTTCTGTTTGCTCTTGGGTAATCAAGACCTGAAAGTTTTGAAGATTGGTTGCCAGCGGAACACCATAACGATCCACGATCTGCCCTCTGGATGGGGGAATGATGCGAACGTTGATGCGGTTATTTTCCGCCAGTGTGGTATAGCGGTCGCCCTCGACCAGTTGCAGCCATGACAGGCGCAAGCCAAGCACGGATAGACCAAGCCCCTGTAACCCGCCCACAATAAAGGCGCGTCTTGCGAAGCTGTCTACTTTTTCCTGATCACGATCCATAAATAGGGTTATAGCAAGTTTGGCAGAAATGGCTATTCCCATTCCAAATTTGACAGTCTTTATCCCTGCATTTATATCTTATGTCATATTAAGTCTTTTAAATTATTCGCTTAAATAGCGATTATATGCCATGCAGAGCGGGTGGAACAAAGGATAGATCAGTCCTGCCAGAACTATATTGGCCAGAAGATATTTGAGATCAGGAATAGTTGAGGATTGCAGGGCGTAGGCGGCGGCCTGAAAAGACTGGGTTAGGCCAACGGCCAAAAAGAACCCTGCCCAAACCATTTGCCAGGATTGACCCAGAAGAAACCGTCTTTGCCCTCTGACCACGATTGCCAACACCATAAAGCAGAATGCATGCAGGCCTAACAACCCTCCTGATAAAACATCCATCACAATCCCTAAGAGAAAGACAATGCTATAGGGAAGTAGGTTCGGGCGATAAATCGTCCAGAAATATAATCCGATCAGAAAAAAACCCTGACGAATTTCTCCGGATTGAAGTGACGGGATATTAATTAACGACAAAAGCAGAAGGCATAATAAAAATACATAGACGGCTGCGTATTTCGAGGCTTTCATCAGTGTAAGGGATATTGAATTCAGAAAAGACATGATGAGTTTCCTACCGTCTTCTTTCCGGAATTGTTATCAAAGCATCCAGACTTTTTCTTACATCCGGATCCATCGGCTTTTCAACGATCTGGACATAGCCTGCGCTGCTTGGGTCTGAAAACATTTCCACCATAATTTGACCATTACGGGTTTGGGTAATTTCTCCAATCGGTAGCCCCGCAGGGAACTGTCCTCCTGAGCCCGACGTTACAATCCTCAACCCTTTTGAAACCAAGACTTCGGGAGGCAAATGGATTAGTGATAGAATATCATCATTGTTTCCCGCCAGAATAGCGCGTTGATTGATCCCTTCGATAATCACCGGAACACGGGAGTTAATATCAGTTAGAAGTAAAATCCTCGAGGCTTTTTCTCCGACTTCGATGACCCTGCCGATCATGCCTTTTCCACCCATGACGGCTTGGCCTTCGACTACACCATCTTGCATTCCAGCTTGTAAGAGTAGCGTTCTGATATATGAAGATGCAGAGTCCCCTATTACTCTTGTTGTAATATAGCTTTGGTCCGGTTCAGGAATTACATTTAGCAAATCTTTTAAAGACTGGTTTTCTGCTCTGAGTAACATCGCTGTTTGATACCATTCTTTGAGCTGCTCATTCTCGCTTTTCAGGCGGGCATTTTCCGAACGTATTTCACCTAGTCCTGTAATCTCGCCGAAGGTTTCTCCGGCAAAGCGGAATGGAGCTCCTACTGCTGATATGACAGGAGAGAATGTATCAGCAGCTGTTGTTCTGGGGTTTTTCCAGACATCAGGATTAAAGATCGATATCATCAGAAGGATTCCTGCAACACTTGTCAGGGCAAAAGGAGAATAGCGTGACATGCGCAAGGCTATCGATGCCGCCCGAAGCGCCCGTCGTCTCCCTATTCTTCTGTTGTAAGATACCATTCCGACTTTCCTATTATTAATATCTCCGCCGTCTTCCCTTTCGGGGAAGAGACCTTCTTCACTGTCTGATATTAATATAAAGGACTTATCGAATTATTACCGGCAACTCAAGACGAAGCTTACCTCAATCCAAGGCTTTCCTCAGATCATTCGTACTCTCGCCCCGTTACTCTTTAATATGTATATTCGAGAGCTCGCGGCTGATCGCAACAAAGGCATTAATTAGGTCGGCCTGCTCAGGAGCATCGTAGTATTTACTCGTACCGGATGCGCAATTTCTGAAGTAATTTTTGGTCGTCTCATTAATTCCTGACGTAAATGTTACTGTATATATGGTAATCCCATCTTCTTTCATATTTTCGCAAGTCTGCGCCAAACGCTCGTCAAGATCATGGTCGGTTAATTGCAAATCTGACCACTGACCATAACCGCTGTAGCTGCTAGAGCTTCCTATATTGTTATCTCCATCTGTCATCAGCAGGGCTACTTTTCTAACTTTTTTGTCTGTCCATGAGGCTCCCTCACGGAATGGAGCTTCCGGTGACAAGACTCTGTATCCCCAGACCATCCCCAAATTGCTCAGAGTATTTCCGGAGGCATACAGGCTGCTAATCTTGTTTTTGATGTCCGTGTAAGAACTGGTCAGCGGCAATATATATGATTTATTACAGCCATAGTTCTTGTTGGAATTTGTAGAATTTCTGTACATATCCCACATCCACCCGGTTGTATAATTTTCTGTGTCTTCTGGATTAGAGCGCGCCAGCACGCATCCCCACCAACGATAACTCTTCGTTTGGTCAAATGTTGTTCCCCATGGATTATTTACAAAGGCGTCATCATAGGCCGTGCCGTCAGGATTTTTTCCTAATCCATAGGGGCCAACATTCACGGCTGCAGAAAACGGGACAATGCCAACTTTAACCAAGCTTGAGCAACTTGAGTCTTTACACAGCGTATCCAAAAATGCATTCGAAGCCGTTTTTAAAGTCTCAATATTTCCATTCCAAGACATCGAGCCTGTCACATCCACAACCATGGCTACTTCAAGCCCCAGAATTTCTCTAGTTACGCGCGTAGAAGCATCGACAGTCAGTTTATCAACGCCCAATAATCTTGAAAAGGATGTGTTGTAATCTGCCTTCACATCTACTGCGATATCTTCTCCAATAATCTGAACATTCAGATCATAAGTTGCTCCGATTTTGTATGACGGATAGTTCTGGTGAAAGAACTGGTTTACTTTTGCCGTTACATCTGCATCTGTGTTGGCGACAGCCGCAGCGGCCAAAGCGGCGGCATCAATGGCATGAGAAAGGCGTTTTTTGACCATATAGGCCATCGACATATCAACTGCCATTCCGGCAGACCCCACAACAACCGGAATAATAAGCGCGAATGCCACGGCAGTTGCCGCACCTGTCTGTCGGACATAGGCTCTGATGCCTGACATCCACCCGATTTTCGGTGTCGACTTTCTTTGATTTCCCAAAAACATTATTCCCTCCCTTTTGGGCACTCTTTTAAAATGCCCAGTTTACAGTGGGGCTTCTACGTCCCCGTGCAAATGCTACTTCGCTAAAATCAATATCGTCTGTGAAATATTTCGAAAACATCGGCGTGTATCCGTATTGTACCGTGACAATAACCATCCCTTCCCCTTCCGGAGCCAGGCCATCTACACTGGCTACAGCAACATCATTGGGTGGCATGTCTCTTGTCTCTCTCCATAAAATTTCCGGATGGCTATTCTCATCAAACTTTATGCTGACAATATCGATTCCAAATCCTGCTGTTCCATAGGGTTCGAATGCCAGTTTTGTCCCTTCTATAATGTCATTTACATCGGCAAGATCTACCGTTTTATTTCTGGATACCAAATCCGCTCCAATCTGGGATGCCGTAATCGTTTTGGCCGATAACGCAATTCCGTTTCCCAAATCAAAAACGCCCATGAGCAAAACCAGCATCACGGGCATTAACATTGCAGCCTCCATTACCGCAACGCCGTCCTCTTGTTCTATCCAATTTTTTACCAGTTTAACTATCATAATTCATCCACCACCAACTCAACATCGTAAGGCTCTGTTTCAAGCACCACAGTTGAAACAAATCTTTTTGTTGTTCCTCCTCCATCACCCATGAACTGAGCGATCAACGGAGTCATTAATTTGTATTGATAGACTGCGCGGATCAAAATCACATCATTGACTGACCCTGCATCAAAGCCTTGAGAAACCAGATTTCCATCACCATCGAAAGAGGCCGCATGGCTCGCAAAATCACCAAAGCCATTCATATGAATGACTTCGTATTGAATCTTTCCGCAATCCAGAAAAACATTTGCAGCATCACACAGCGCATCTTTGAACACTGTTTCAGGATCTCCTGCTGATTGTTGAACTTGTCCTGTGCGAATTAATCGGGACGCTTCACTCGTTGCAAAATCAAGAACACTCATGCCCGTGAACATCATCGCCATCTCGATAATACCGAGCAGAAGATAAACCATGGGAACACCAATCATCGCAAATTCGACGGCTGTTGCCCCCTTGTCGTCATGACAATAGTCTTTCATTTTTTTTGATATACAACCCATCCCTGCTCCAAAAGACCCAAAAGATTTAATTTTATCTTTTTTTGTTTTTAATGCCGCCTAAAATGCAGACATAAAAAAACATGCTCCGCGCATGTCTTCTATCTTTATCCTATAGAGTTTTCTTTAATATGTTTTTAAGAATGTTAAGAAATTATATCGTTTTTTATCAATTATCTTCTTCATTCTTTACCGGAAAGCCAAAGCGATCTAACGGAATCTCGCCTGTTACTTCTTCTCCCCACCTTGTGATTAATTCTTGTTGGGTTTTCTTGATTTGCTTTAGCCGCGTATGGCCTTTTTGAACCATCATCGTTGCCACAATCCCCGACAGCCCCCAGTCAATCAGATACCCCATAAACGCGCCGCCGTACATAATGACAATGTTAAGCGGATCAGTCAGAATTTCCAGTGTGTGGTCCAGAGAATGACCTTTTTGAATCAATTGGAAGAAAAACGGGAATACTGCCGCCATATTCATGAAGGTGATGGTCAGAGTTCTCATTTTCTGAGATGAAGTATCGATAAATCGTGCCACGATAGATGGCATCATGCCAAAGAAAAACAAAACAGTTGTCGGCAAAATAGCCACGGAGGTCAGAAAAAATCCAACCAGTAACACTCTATGTTTTATTGATTTTTTCCCTTTGCTTTTTTGTTTTGCCATTTCTACCCTCTTACCAACTGGAAGAATACATAGACCAAGATTACCAGTCCGGAAATTGCACCAGAGACAATGGTGGATGTTTGTTGACCGACACCACGGCCAAAATTCTTATTGTTCTCTAGATCATAGCTCAGGCGCGCATATTCTTTTTTCAAATTTTGATATTGCTGCATTGCAATTGCGAATAGCTTTGTATCATCCTGAATTTGCCTAGCGTTATTGAACAATTCTGCAAAGTTCTGCATACTGCCCTTTGCCATAAGCTTATCCGCTTCAACTTTAATTGCTCTTCGTCGCTCCCGATCATGGAACCTATTAACTAGCACTTCAATATGCCCCCCGATCCACGCCGTCAAATGTGGTAAGGTCGCAATTTTCTCCCGTTGCTGAATTTTCGAGAATATCTTTATTGCGCCTGCTACTTGGCGGTACTTTTCGTCGGACATCAAATCTGCAGAAAATGACTCAATGGACTGACGATCGTGAGTGAACAAATAGGCCACAATATGCCGATCAAAAAACCAAGACGGTTTTGATTTTCCAGAGCCTATCTTATCCAATGCTATCACAAGATCTTTTGACGACCGCACATGATAGAGTGCCAATTTTTCACTGAGACATTTTGAACTTGGCGATAGAAAATAAGCGCAACGTTCAATTCCGAAGCCCATAGACTTCTGGAGCATGTACATGCGACAAGTCTCAAATTTACCCGGCTCATCACCAATTGAAATTCCTGCGTCAAATCTTCCTGATGCCCATAAAGGCACTAACTCTCCCTGTATTACTTCTACAAATAGATTCAGGTCTCTTCCTTGTGCCATTGCATCAACAATCAAGTGTCCGAAATGTTCAGGGAAGAAGATATTCCCTTTATAAACCATTGGAAAATTTGGAGCCAACGCCATTGTGATGTAGGACACCATTCTTTCGGCATAATTTGATCCGGATGAATTCTTTTTAGCTTGCTCTACAGCCGCCTCATATCGTTCTTCATACTCATCCACTTGAATTGCCCGATTGAGCCAGAGATACAACTCTCCGGATTCCACTAAGTCCAGTGTCGCTGCCGGATCTTTGTAAAGCTGTGTTGCCAGAACATCCGGTCTAAAATATTTTTTCTTTTTAAACTCGATGGGACGCGATGATTTTGGAACTGGACGACTTCCTTGCTTGGCAGATACCCGCCGTCCATCCATCCATTCTTTGATATCCCAGATTGTCCAGCGAGCCGCCACGTCATCACTTAAGAGCCCCCTGAGAACTTCTATAATTTGCCCCGGAAACCTGTCTCTAGAGGTTACAAGGTTGAAAGTTCCGTGCTCAAGTTTATGAAGCATTACTTCTTCCTTGCTCATACCAGCAGAAAAATCATGCGGGGCAATCATCAGCGCCAGCGCCATCCCCAGCGCATAAATATCATCTGCATTCGTGGCCTCGCCTTTGGACAAGGGGTTTGTCATTGACCTTTCCAATGTTTCATAAAGCGCCGGTTGAGCAAAGCCACTCGATACGGACAAACACTCTCCAAGCATTACGTTTTCAAAGGTGGCTGACCCTCCATCAAGAATATTTTCCAGACATATATTTCCGTGAGAGACTCCGCGGTCGTGAAGAGCAGATACGGCATCTACCAAATTGTGAAAGACCGTGTTTAGTACCAAATCAAGTTTCAGCCCGAGAGATTTTCCTTCTTTTAACGTAGAAAGTGGCTTTCCAGGGTTACCATCATAGACAAAAACATATTTTTCCCGTCTCTCCGGTGTCCAATCCACGACGCCTGAGGCCACAATTTTCTGCAGGGCACTGGACATCGCGTTCATGTATTTATGAACAACAGATATACGCGGAACAATATTATCCGGACAAATTAGGGCATATGCTTTGCCGCCGTTTTTATTTTCAGCTTCGTAAGCCTTGGCAGCGCCTCTATCCAAATGCGGTAGAGGTTTTCCGGGAAAGATTTTAATGTCGCCCTTTAACAAAACTTCAGCCATAGAAGACGTTGATGCGACTTCCGGCTTTTTGTCTGCTGTGGCTTTTTGCGCTGTATTTTCTTCTTGATCGGGCATAACTATATGAAAAACTATTTGCTTCGCGGAGAACCCGCGAACTGAGATAAGAGAATCATACAGTGTGCAGCGTCAAATGTAAATTCCGCTACACAAAGAAAGGATCCTGAACAAGAATTGTATCGTCTCTTTCCGGACTGGTAGACAACAATGTCACTGTAGACTCTACCAACTCCTCAAGACGTTTCACATATTTTATCGCTGCAGGTGGCAATTCTGCCCAGCTTCTCGCCCCTCTTGTGGACTCGCTCCACCCAGGCATTGTTTCGTAAATTGGAGTTACGTTGGCTTGCGCTGATTGGCCGGCCGGATAGTAATCCAGTTTTTTTCCGTCCAGTTCATAGCCTACGCAGATTTTGATTTCTTCCAGACCATCTAGAACATCCAGTTTGGTCAAAGCCAGACCGTCAATACCACCAACCTTGATGGCTTGGCGTACCATAATGGCATCAAACCAGCCGCAACGACGTTTGCGTCCTGTGGTGGTTCCGAATTCGTGGCCGCGACGCCCCAGAGTTTCTCCGACTTCATTGATTTGTTCGGTCGGGAACGGGCCTGTGCCTACGCGAGTCGTATAGGCTTTGGTAATTCCCAAAACATACCCGACAGTTTTTGGCCCTACTCCTGCTCCGCTTGCGGCGTTTCCTGCCACTGTATTTGAAGATGTTACAAACGGATAGGTTCCGTGATCGACATCGAGCATCAGGCCTTGCGCGCCTTCAAACAAAATCCTTTTGTTTTGCTTGCGAGCTTCGTCCAAAATTTTCCAGACAGGGGCTGTGAACGGCAATATTTTCGGAGCAATGTCCATCAGTTCATTATAGAGCCAATCCGGATCAATCGTTTCTGCGCCCAAGCCTTTCAGCAAGGCGTTGTGATGAACAAGAAGGTTCTTCACTTTTTCTTTCAAAATGTCAGGTTCAGTCAGGTCACACAGACGAATGCCACGACGCGCCACTTTATCTTCATAGGTTGGGCCAATGCCGCGGCCTGTGGTTCCGATCATGCTTTTACCACGCGCGGCCTCGAGAGCTTGGTCTACTTTTTGATGAACAGGCAAAATCAGGTTCACATTCTCAGCGACTTTCAATGAGTCACAGGTAACCTTCACGCCTTTTTCTGAAACATTTTCGATTTCTTTCAGCAACGCCCACGGGTCAACAACAACACCGTTTCCGATGATCGAAAGCTTTCCTTCTCGGACGATTCCCGAAGGCAGCAAGTGTAATTTATATTCTACTCCGTCAATCACCAACGTGTGTCCTGCGTTATGCCCGCCTTGGAAACGAACAACCACATCGGCGCGGCTTGAGAGCCAGTCGACGATTTTTCCTTTTCCTTCATCACCCCATTGTGACCCGATGACTGCGACGTTACCCATTTTTTTATGATGCCTTTCCTATGACTGCACACAGATTATCTACTATTTCTTCTACTTGGTTCGCATCATCGCCTTCGGCCATGACACGGATAAGCGGTTCTGTTCCTGATGGACGCACCAACAAGCGACCAGAACCATTCAGACTTTTTTCGGCTTGTTCGATTTCGTCTTGCACGATTTTTTGATCCAGAGGCTTCGCTCCTTTTTCAAAACGAACATTCTTTAAAATTTGGGGCACAGGATTAAAAAGAGAAAGGACAGCGGACGCCTTTCGTCCTTGTTCAACGATGATTGCCAGAATTTGAAGAGCCGCAATAAGGCCGTCTCCGGTGGTTCCAAAGTGAGGAACGATAATATGGCCGGATTGTTCTCCGCCTAACTCATAGTTGCCTTCGCGAATTTTTTCGACAACATATCTATCCCCTACAGGGGTTCTGAGTAGCTCAATATTTTTACTTTTCAGATATCGTTCCATGCCGAGGTTCGACATGACGGTTGCGACAACCGTATTTTGTTTCAGGAATCCTTTTTCCTGCAACCGCGTTGCCAGTAAACAGAGCAATTGATCGCCATCAATACGCGTGCCTTTTTCATCGACCATGATCAAACGGTCAGCGTCTCCATCGAGAGCAATTCCTAAATCCGCTTTTTCGCTAATGACTTTTTGTTGGAGCGCTTCGGTTGCTGTTGCGCCACAATCTTTATTGATGTTTTTTCCGTTTGGTTCAACGCCAATGGCGATCACTTCGGCACCCAATTCCCACAAGGCTTGCGGGGCAACTTTGTAAGCAGCACCGTTGGCACAGTCGACGACGATTTTAAGCCCTTCAAGACTTAATCCACGCGGGAAAGAACTTTTGGCGAATTCGACATAGCGACCGACCGCATCATCCATGCGTTTGGCGCGACCGACTTCGGCTGGCTGCGGCAAATCGGTTGTTGTCAGATCAGGATTATCAATCCAGCTTTCGATTTGCTGTTCGATCTCGTCAGGGAGTTTATATCCGTCATGCCCGAAGAGTTTAATCCCGTTATCTTCGAATTTGTTATGGGAGGCCGAGATCATGACGCCAACATCGGCTCGAAGAGATCTTGTCAGCATGGCAATAGCCGGAGTCGGGATCGGGCCAGTTAGCACGACATCCATTCCCATGGCGAGAAAGCCGGATGTCAAAGCTTGTTCTAACATATAACAGGATAAGCGTGTGTCTTTGCCGATCACGACGCGGTTATGCTTTTCGCTATTTTCGCGTTTCATCAGCTTGGCGGTCGCCATGGCCACTTTCAATGCGATATCAGCGGTCATCGGGTACGCGTTGGCGCGGCCTCTGATCCCGTCTGTTCCAAAGTATTTTCTGCTTTTGCTATTGGTCATAGGTGGGTTTTAGCCGTTTAACGACCTGAATACAAAAGAATTTTGGTAAAAATCCCCCAAATGAATGAGTATATTAGCTATTTCACAGGAAATTCGGTCGGGGTTTGACTGCCCAGCTTGATTGTTTTTATGGAATTATGATTGGTATCAGAAATCAGGAGCTGTCCGTTTATGATACGAATATCCCCCGGTTCAAACAAAGCCTTGCCTTTGGTCAAAGTTGAGAGTTCTCCGCTTTTCAGATCATATATCCGTATAGCGTTATTATAGGTATCAGCCAGAAAGATCTTATTGTTGGCGACATCCAGACCTTGCGCGTGTTGGAGCATCGCTTTCGGATAAGTTCCATCAATCAAGCCGTAATCAAACAGTCCTGTTCCGATGAGGGTTTTCACCTCTCCGTTTTTCAGCATTCTGAGGGATGAGCTTTCGGCATCGACAAAGAATAGTGTGTCTCCATTCGTTGCAAGGCCACTCGGTTGAGCAAGCTTGGCATTGGACGCTGCGCCGTCTTCTATATCTTCGTATCCGCTCCCTGCCAAAACAGAAATTGTTCCTGACGGGATGTCGTAAACATGAAGCTGGTGCAGGCCTGCCATGGCAATGGCGAGTTTCTTGTTCTCTGACTGCGGCAAGATTTCGACATCCCATGGAGAGGCCAGAGAAACGGTGGTGCCTTTATCATTTTTAATTTTGCGGTCGTAGCCGCGCTTGCCGTTACCCGCAAGTGTGGTCACAGTTTTTGTTGTGGTATCAATCACACGCAGCGCGTGGTTATCAGTATCGGCGATATAGATTTTATCGCCGATTGCTTTTAATCCGCGCGGGTTGTTAAAAGAGGCGTCTTGGTATGTTCCGTCTTTTAAAGCTTTTTCGCCGCTTCCGATACGGGTTAATATTTTTCCCGTGTTATCTGTGATGACAATTTGATTGTGTCCGGCATCTGCGATCACAAATCCGTTTTCGAAATTTTCGAGGCGCGCAGGGAATGACAGAGGCGTTTCGGTTTTATGGTTGAGCACAAGGTCTTCATTTGAGGATGTATTCGTTGCGGTTGAAATATGTTTTCCGATATCTTTATCAAGCTCAGATCTGTGCCCTTCTCCTGAATAGCGGCTAATTTCCTGTCCGTCTGCGCCTAAAACTATTAGGGTTGGCCATGCATTGACGCCGAATGATTTCCAAATGGCGTAGTCGTAATCGTTGGCAATGGGGTGATTTAATCCGAAGCGTTTGGCAGCGGAGAGGATACGATCATTATCCTGTTCTCCTTTATATTTGGCGGAATGGACACCAATGACGAGGAGTTTATCGCCATATTTATGTTCCAGAAATTCCAGATCGGGGACGATTTGCATGCAGTTCACGCAGCCATAGGTCCAGAAATCGAGGAGCAGGATTTTGCCATCCAAATCTTTTTGCATTAGAGGGCGTTCAACATTCAGCCAACCACCTACTCCACCTTTGGCAAGGTTTGCCGTCAACGGGTTTGCGTGTGCAATCCCAACAATCATCCAGATAGCCAAAAGGAATATCAGAGTCTGTTTCATATTATCCCGCCAATTGCTTTACCGAACCCTGTTTGTACCAGCCTATATTAATTTTACACGGAGTAACGGAGATGCGGAGAAGAGAAAATATAAGATAACTCCGATCCTCTGCTTCTCCGTGTTATATAGATAGGTTCGGAAAAACAGGTGGAATAGTTACATTTCATTTGTAAATGCATAAAACTACAGATTATCGACCGGTCGCACCGAATTCTAAAAACGGTGCGGCTTTGGCAAAGAGGCTTTCCTGATAATAGCGCAATCTCAAATATGTTACGGGGTGTTGGAGCGCCGCCCAAGCCAGCTTCAAACCTGCCATTAGAGGATCAGGTTCATCGGCCGCTTTGCCGATTTCACTTCTGAGAGACTGCCCTTCATAAGAGTTTCCAAGCTTTGAGAGCGCTGTAAATGTTGCTTTATATCCGAGGTCATTATCCAGCATCGCGAAATGGGTATTCAACGCGAGGGTGGCAGCCTTATCTGTCGAAAGTGACCGTGCGCCAAGGGCTGCGTCAGCGACAACGTCATCAAAGGCTATTCTTAATTCTAAAAAATCCATTATCCCTGACCATTTTTATGCTTAATCAGAACAGAGTGCTTTAATAATATGAAAAAATCAAGAAAATTAAAAAAAGCGCCGAGAAGCGCTTTTTTTGAATTTGGATGGATTTTTTGGCTAAGCCCCTTGTGGGAGGCCGCCGACGCCGCCGCCTTTGGGGACTGAGGCCCTAGGAGAGCTTGGTTCGTCATCATCCTTATCACGCAGGATCGGCTCACCTCGGAGCAAGGCTTTGATCTCGTCGCCTGACAGCAATTCATATTCCAGTAAGGCTTTTGCCAGCGTGTGCAGGTCATCCATTTTGTCATTCAGGATTTCCGTTGCGCGGGCGTAGGCTTCCTCAACGATACGGCGAATTTCACTGTCCACGGTGTGGGCTGTTTCATCCGACATGTTTTTGGTTTGAGATACGGAATGACCCAAAAACACTTCTTCCTGATCGCCTGCGTATCTCAGAGGGCCGAGTTTATCGCTCATGCCCCATTCGGTGACCATGCGGCGCGCAATATCGGTTGCCATTTTAATGTCGCTGGATGCGCCTGTTGTGACTTTTTGCGTTCCGAAAATCAGCTCTTCGGCGATACGACCGCCCATGGCGACGGCCAAGTCTGCTTCGAGTTTGGCTTTGGACATTGAAATACGGTCGCCTTCGGGCAAGCGCATGACCATCCCCAAAGCCCGACCGCGCGGCACAATCGTTGCCTTATGGATCGGGTCGGATTCAGGTTCGTTCAGAGCCACAATCGCGTGGCCTGCTTCGTGATAGGCGGTCAGTTTCTTTTCGTTATCCGTCATCGCCATGGAGCGGCGTTCTGCGCCCATCATGACTTTATCTTTGGCGGATTCGAAATCATCCATACCTACGACACGTTTATTTCTACGCGCTGCCAAAAGAGCCGCCTCGTTCACGAGGTTTGCCAAGTCAGCCCCAGAAAACCCAGGGGTTCCGCGCGCGATGACCATCGCGTCGACGTTGCTGGCCATCGGCACTTTCTTCATATGGACTTTAAGGATTTTCTCGCGTCCCTTTACATCAGGGTTCGGGATCATCACCTGACGGTCAAAACGACCAGGGCGGAGCAAGGCCGGATCGAGAACATCCGGACGGTTGGTTGCCGCAATGATAATGACGCCCTCATTGGCTTCAAACCCGTCCATTTCAACCAGCAATTGGTTGAGGGTTTGTTCGCGTTCATCATTTCCGCCGCCGAGACCTGCACCGCGGTGACGACCGACTGCGTCGATCTCGTCAATAAAGATGATGCATGGTGCGTTCTTTTTCCCTTGCTCGAACATATCGCGGACACGGGATGCCCCGACACCCACAAACATTTCAACAAAGTCAGAACCGGAAATAGTGAAGAACGGAACGTTGGCCTCGCCTGCCACAGCACGCGCGATCAAGGTTTTACCAGTCCCCGGTGGGCCTACCAGCAATGCGCCTTTCGGGATTTTACCGCCCAAGCGTTGGAATTTTTGAGGGTCTTTCAGGAACTCAACAACTTCGCTCAACTCTTCTTTGGCTTCGTCGATGCCTGCCACGTCTTCAAATGTTACGCGGCCCTGTTTTTCGGTGAGCATACGCGCACGAGATTTACCGAAGCCCATTGCTCCGCCGCCGCCCTTGCCTTGCATCTGGCGCATGAAGAAAATCCAGACACCGATTAACAGCAGCATCGGGAACCATGAGAGCAAGACCCCCAGAATAGAGAATTTTTCTCCCTCTTCCGGTTCTGCCTTGATACGGACATTCGTCCCTTGCAAACGGTCTACAACATTTTCACCGTTCGGAACCAGTGTATGAAAAAGAGCCTGATTATCTGCCAAATGTCCTGTGACTTCCTGCCCCTGAATGACAACATCGGAGATTTTTCCCGCTTTTGCGTCTGCCATAAACTCGCTATAGGCCAAGTTTTGAGACTTGCCATCCTGCATGTTTTTGGAATTCTGGAAGACATTAAATAATACGAACAATGCCAATCCGATCAACAACCACATCAGCAAGTTTCTATTCATTCCCTGCACAATCTATTCCTTTAAGTTGAATGGTACACTTTAGCTTATCTAGCTCAATATTGCTAAGATAACGCTACCATAAACAGATTCAATAGACCCGTCTATGGTTATACAATACTTATATATATAGTTTTTTGGCTCTGCGCCAAGATACCGAATAGGTATTTAAGGAATTATTTTCCCGATTCTTTAAGGGCTAACAGCACAGCCAGACGCTTTTTATATTTGAATTGAACTCCACCAAGTGTTGCCCCTTTGAAGCCTTCCTTCTCTCTTTTGATTTTCAGAGCAAGGCGCTCAATATCTTCCAACCTTGCGGGATATTTCCTGTTTGGGGACAGATGCGAGATCACATGACCGATGACCCGACAGATCAGCTCTTCATGGGCGTTGATTAACTCCTCCCACTTAATTTCGGAATGACCGTCGTCCGAATGCTTAATGATCTGCTCAAATTTCTCGGCCAAAAGCGAATCCAGTACTTCCCTATTTTTTTGCAGGCGCCCAACCAGTGATCCGATCCGTTTTGGTGTTAGCCCCTCTTGCTCGAGCGCTTTTTTAGAGGCGCGCATTCTTCCGCGCATATATTTCCCCGACATGTTGGACGGGTCTTCAACCCAGACTATTTTTTTAAGCCTACAGGTTTCAACAAGCGCACTATGTGTGACGCTTAACAAAGGTCTTACCAATGTCAGATGTTCAGAGTATTTTTGAATTGATTTCATGCAGGCCAGACCATCGGGGCCAGAGCCTTTTGCCAAGCGAAACAAAAATGTTTCGAATTGATCGTCAGCGTGATGAGCCAAAAAGAGATATTTTATATTCTTCTTTTTGCAGTATTCCGCCATCATTTCATAGCGTGCTGCGCGTGCGGCTTCTTGAATCGACTTCTGATCCTCATCCGGTATCCAATTGAATTTTTTACATTTTACGCCTAGGTTTTTTGCAAAAGACGCCACCATTTTGACTTCTTGCGCCGATTCATTGCGCAATCCATGATCCACTGTCAGAATGTGCATTTCAGAGTCAGTGACGCGCCATTGATCCAGCAACCACGCCAATGCCATCGAGTCCGCGCCACCCGATACAGCAACCGCAAAGGAACCATTTTGAAGTTCTTTGATTAGGGGGAAAGGGATTTCCCTTTCCATGAGCTGTTCAATATCCGCCTTATCCAATGGCTGTTGTTGAGCCGTCGTCACTCAATCAGTTTCCGCAACCCAGTTTTGTCATTTCCTGAGAGGCCGTTCTCAGGATGCCGGAATTTCCGTTCGGAAATTCTTTTTCAAGCTGATTGAGCGTGATACAGGCTTGTTGGATTTTTCCTGTTTTTCCCAAAGACATACCGAGCTTTAACAAACTGTCTGCCGATTTCGGGCCTTTTGGATATTTCTTATAGCTTTCGGCAAAAACGCGCGTGGCTTTATCGTAGCTTCCTTCGGCGTAGTAGTTTTCTCCCGTCCAGTAGAGCGCATTCGGTGCCAACGGGTGATCGGGGTAGCTGTTCAGAAATGTTTCAAATCCGTTTCTTGAAGCGCTGTAGTTTCCGCTTTTTAACAGTGAAAACGCCATTTCGTATTGTCCTGCCGGATCATTGCCTGCCTGAGGGATGCTGGCCCCTCCCGGAGATTGAGTGAGCGTTCCCAAATTTTGCTGGGTCGGAGAATTTTGAGAAGCCGGAGCATTATAATCAATATCTGCCGCTCCATTTTCACTATCAGCGACAGCGCCGCCCATATCATTTACTCCTAACGTTCCCGACTGTGCGCCCATCTGATTTATGCTAGGAGCCGTTGAGCCGTTTGATTGCCGGGATGAAAATCGAAGTTCGATATCTGCCGCTAAACGATCCAAACGATCTTTTAATTGTTGAGCTTCAAAATTTTGCTGTTCAACTTTTCCTGTCAACTGCCTGATCTGGCTTTCCATTTCAGACAAGCGCACTTCAACATTGGCCTGATACTCTCCGCTGGCGCCTGATGGCATTGCAGAGGGTGCTGGAACTTTGCCTTTGTAAACAGCTTGATTGAGCGTATCAATTTCGCGCTCTAACCGATTCATGCGTGCGTCAAAATCTTCGGCGTGCGCCGCATCCATAGTCATGGTTATGCCCCCAACGAAGACAGCACAGGCCGCAAGTGCGGCCTGAAGTGTCGTGAGGGAGGTTGATCTTTTCAGAAAAGCTGCCATAGGCACCCCACAGGTTATTTGTTTGCTACTTCTATTAGTTTACGACAGTTACGCCGCGACGGTTTTGAGACCATGCTGCTGCTGTTGATTCAGGAACTGCCGGACGCTCTTTACCATAGCTGATGGTGTTGATGCGGTTTGCGTCAACGCCGAGAGACATCAAATAGCTGCGAACAGAAGAGGCACGACGCTCGCCCAGAGCCAAGTTGTATTCACGGGTTCCGCGCTCATCAGCGTGACCTTCGATTGTGACCATAACAGCAGGATATTGTTTCATCCAAGTTGCTTGACGCTCCAAAGTTGTACGAGCTTCGTATGAAAGATCAGACTGGTCATAGCCGAAGAATACACGGTCGCCGACATTGACAACCAAATCCTGTTGAGTTCCAGGCATTACACCATTTACAGGCGCCATACCCATTTCAGAACCGGACAATTCTGTTCCGTTCATTCCGGACATAGAGGTGTCCATGCCGTTTTCGTCTGTTTTATCACAAGCTGACAAAGCTACGAGGGCGGCGGACATCAAAAGAAGATTACGAATAGTCATGAATAGACTCCTGTGGTGAAGACGTGTTGGAAACTTTTTTGTGTTGATCGGGCGATTCGCATCCCCCGTTTGAAACCTTTACCTAAATAGACCTTAGAAAGGGGATTCGCAAGGGGGCTGCGCCAGTTTTTTTATATTACCCCCGATAAGTCTTTTTAGAAATTCCTCACTCCAGACTAGTTTCCAGAGTCCGAAGAAGCAGCTCTGCATCATAGCGATCTCCAGGATCTGTTACGGAATGAAGATATTGCCTGACCAGATCAATTGCCGAGGCTATATTTCCCAGCCGAGCGTTTAATACACTTTCATCGAGCAGCAATCGATGCTCATCAGGGGCAAATGACCGCATCATGGCAACTGTCCCCAGCGCTTCTTCATACTCTTCTTTTTCAATCTGGCGGAATTTGATGTTATTTTGGAGTCTGAGCAAGATTTCGCGGTTGCTGGCTTCCTGATACAACGTGGCGGACAACTCGGCATCCTGCCCCACAACCGATTTCAAAAGCTGACGAAGATCGGAGGCCTGCAAAATCCGGAACTGGTGGAACGGATCACAGATCACCCGCTTTCCTTCCTGATCAAACCTCAAGAGAAAATGTCCGGGGAAGTTTATTCCGAAAACTTCCCAGCCCTGCGCTTTTCCCGCCTCAATCGCCAGTATTGATAACGCAATCGGCAGTCCTTTACGACGATCGATCACTTCTATCATATTGGCATTGCGAAGATCATTGTATGTTTCTTCATCCCCTGCGTAGCCATGCTGATCACAAATCACATGTTTCAGGGATGCTATTTTTGTTTCGGGGTTATCACTGGCTCCGGCCGCTATTAAATCTTCAAAGCGCTGGCCGACTTGGTCGCATATTTTTTTAATATGAGTCAGATATGGCCCTAAACTTCTTCCCCGGTGGTTTTCCAATGCTAGATGAAGTGCCGTTTCTGCCAGAGGGATTTTTTCATCGGAGAATTCTCCGAAAAATCTCAAACCCTCTTTTTTATTTTCCTTCTCGGTCAAAAGCTTACCGTTCCTTTTTGATTCAAACTCTTAAATTTCTTCATTCCCCTAAGGAGGCAGCATTTCCGATTCAACGGAAGATGGCGCCACGTACCCAGTTGAAGAACCGGAGGCCGCTCCCTCCATGCTACCAGCCAAAGGAACCGGTTGTCCATTTTGCCCATCATTATAATCATACGGGACAGATCCACCCTGCCCCTGTTGCCCCAGCTGCCCTTGTTGCTCTTCATAAGCAACGCCCTGAGCGGAACCTGTCTGGAACCCACTGCCCGGTTCTACAGGGGCTCCCAAAAACTTCACGTAGGATATGACCTCTTTTACGCCGCCAATTTTTCGAGCAATATCAATGACACGATCCAATTCATCCTGACTTTGCGCAACTCCCATCAAATAGACGGCGCCACGGACTGTTTCAATCGAGTAGTTGATTGATTGGATGTATTTATCGAAGGTAATTTGCGTTCTGAGCTGACCTGAAATCCACGTATCTTTTGCAAAGCTGGCCAAGGTTGCACTTTCCCCTATTCGAATTTCATTAATAACCTGCTTCACCCCTTCCGGCTGCCACGCCAGACGAATGGCTTCAACACGATCTTCAGGAGATTGAACAACCCCCGTCACCAAAACGCGTCCTTGATTAACATTCAAGTTCAATTTTCCGAACATGTTTACGTCACGACGAAACCACAAATCGGAGATAGACAGGCGAATGGCTTCATCAGAGATCGTTCCTCTTATCCCACCTTCCTTGGCCGCCGAGACACCGACTGCGGCTCCAACTCCTGATGCCATTCCGAGTGAAGTGCATCCGGAGAGTAGCATGGTTGAAGCCATAAGGGTTAAATACAAAGCCTTTTTCATCGTTTTAAACCTTTCAGTTTTTCAAGTCCGTCTATCTTTTGAAATTGCCGCGAGAAAACAGCGGCGCGAATCGTATTAAAATTTCTGCCCCATTATGGGCTTGGAAACCATGCATTGTCCAGATGCCAGATACGAAAACCTGACACCACCACAACATCAAAACGCTGATCGACTTCAATCCCCCCCGATTTATTTCCGCTTTTTTGCATGTAATGTTGTGCCGCTCTTGATATTCTGGATTTCATTTTTGGTGTAATGCACGTCATTCCCTCATCGCGGGATGGTCTGAGTTTTACCTCAACAAATATGATCTTGCCGGATTTTTTAAAAATCAAATCAACCTCGCCCACTGGGGTTTTGTATCGCCACGCTTTGAAGCTATAGCCCTTTAAAATCAAAAACGCTGCCGCATAAAATTCGGCAAACATTCCTCGTCTATAATCAGAAAATAATTTATTTTTCACAATCTTTTAGCCTGAAATGTTTATCTTATTTTTCCGGTTCATCTTTAATTTCCAGCGCACGATTATAGATTTGTTTTTTGGGCAATCCGGTTTTTTGAACCAAAACCTCAA
Organism: Alphaproteobacteria bacterium; assembly: GCA_020442425.1. Taxonomy (GTDB): domain Bacteria; phylum Pseudomonadota; class Alphaproteobacteria; order Micavibrionales; family Micavibrionaceae; genus UBA1573. The sequence continues at coordinate 42,844 of JAGRKB010000040.1, forward strand.
CAGCACCCTTCAATGTATCTGATTTCAATTGTTCTTTTATCAGAGCATCGAGATCAATTTCTTCATGAATTTCTTCTCCGCGATCAATGACCAAGACGAATTCCCCTTTTGGAACTCCTTCTTCGGCAAGGCGATTTCGAATATCCGAAACACTCCCACGCCAAACTTCTTCAAATTTCTTGGTCAATTCCCTGACCAATGCCATTTGCCGATCACCCAACGTTATTTCAATGTCCTGAGTGGCAGCTTCAAGGCGCGATCCCGCTTCGAACAAAATAATTGTCGACGGAACGTTCTTCCATTGTGAGAGAATTTCTTGTCTAGCCTTTGTTTTTGAAGGCAAAAATCCAAGAAATGAAAAATGGTCACTGGGGAGCGCCGAGAGCTGAAGTGCTGTTAATGGTGCATTCGCTCCGGGGAGGCTCGTTACATATAAATTCTGCATTGCGCAGTCCCGAACCAACTTATATCCCGGATCGGAGATTAGGGGCATTCCTGCATCTGATACCAACGCAACCATTTGACCTTGCTTGATTCTCTCAATGATGACGGGTCGTTGCGTATCGGCATTATGCTCGTGATATGGCAATAATTTTTGTTTAATCCCCAACAAGGATAAAAGCTTTCCTGTCATGCGAGTGTCTTCACAGGCCACACAATCTGCGGCCTTTAAAATATCCAACGCCCTTAGTGTTATGTCCCTCAAATTCCCAATTGGAGTTGCTACCAAAAACAATCCGGCTGTTTTTTGTATAGGCTGAATTAAAGATTCAAAATCTGCAGTTGATGAATCTGTGATCATGTCAGTCATCTGTCTTGTTTCCCGTTCGGGTTTTGTGTAGGGTCAAGTCCTTCAGTTTTTTTATTCATATACAAAGATGTACGGGAGCTTTTGATGCTACGCAATCTGCTTTTTGTTATTTCGGTGACTTTCTTGTGTTCCGCACTCCTGACCTCTTGCGTCAGCTCCAGCGGCAGCCCCTGGAAAACCAGCAGCACAACCCGTCATGCTCCATCGCCTTCCCATGCTCCGCAAAATACCCAAGATGCAGCCTTAATAACTCCGGATCAGGCGCCAGTGGCTATTAAATCCAAAGTGGCGATGCTCCTACCTCTTTCCGGACGCGGGAGCGATACAGGCGAAGCTATGTTAAATGCCGCTCTTTTGGCGATGAATGATCTGGGGGCTACGGATTTGTTCGAGCTGATGCCAAAAGATACAGGAGAAGGTGCGGCCTTAGCGGCGCAAGAGGCTCTTCATGAGGGCGCGGGACTTATTTTGGGCCCAGTTTTTTCTGATGACACCAAAGCTGTGGCTCCTTTGGCTGTCCAGCGCGGCGTCGGGGTTGTTTCCTTTTCGACCGATACTACAGCCGCGGTCGGGACAACTTTTCTGATGGGATTTGTACCACAAACTCAAGTCGAGCAAATTATTGATTTTGCTGCCACCCGGCAGATTAGAAGTATCGCTCTGATTGCTCCGCGCAATGCTTACGGGGATGCCGTGGCTGCCAGTTTTTACTCGCAAATGCAGCTTCGTTCCTTGCAAAATGCCGGATTGGTTCGCTATAGCGGGCAAGTTCCTGATACAGCAGAGCTAGCCAGTCTCAATCAAAGCCGTCCGCAGGCAATCCTGATTGCGACCCCTGCACCGATTGCCGCCAAGATATCCGCCCAAATTACAGCGATGGGGATGCCCCCTACACTCGTCAAACGTTTAGGAACAGGATTATGGGATGATACAGCATCTTATCAATATTCTGAGCTTCAGGGCGCTTGGTATGCCGCGTCCTCTCCTGATCTACGTGTTCGTTTCGAGAGGCGCTATCGCGAAATGTACGGAACACAACCTCCACGCCTCGCCTCTTTGGCCTATGATGCCACTGCGCTGGCTGTCGTTTTGTCCAAGTCCGGAAAAGGGTATGGCCGCCAAGCTCTGACCAATCCTAACGGTTTTGCCGGTATTGACGGTATCTTCCGATTCCGTATGGATGGGTTAGCAGATCGCGGTCTCGGTATTCTGGAAATATCATCCGGTCGCGCCGTTCAAATTCAAAACGCTCCGTCCAGCTTCGCCCAGCAGAAACGTTAGCACTCGCAAGATAATAACAAGAAAAGTATTTTTTTATTCAGTTTTACTTGCTCTTTTCACGGATTTGGGGGTAAAACTCCAACCTTGCTTGATTTCATCGCCTAACCTTATGAGGATCCTATGGCCATCTCTGCCGCAACAAAAGTGCAATCCGATGCCCCGGAATTTGACCTTCCAACTCCAGAAGGACAAGACAATGATCAATCTTCAGGCGGTATGACTTCCATCAATTCCAAGAACTCCGGTCGCCCGCGTTCTGAAAAATCACGTAATGCCATTCTGGATGCGACCAACAAATTGCTTCTTCATATGTCTGTGCGAGAGGTTTCCATTGAAGCGGTTGCCAAAAAAGCCGGTGTTGGCAAAACCACGATCTACAGATGGTGGCCTAATAAGGTCGGCCTTATTCTGGATGCTGTTTCCGGTCCTATGGGTGTTTTGCCTGCTCCGGTTCAGGGGGCAGATGCCTCCGACTCCCTCACCAAGCAACTGGAACGTTTTACCCGCATTTGTCGCGGTCGCGGCGGAAAAATCATTGCCGAGATTTATGCCGAGGCTCAAGGTGACCCGGAACTCCAAGCTTTGTTCTTCGAGAAATTCATGCTTCAACATGAAGAAATTCTAGCTAGCATTATTCAAAGCGGAAAAGAAAGCGGCACATTCTCTTCCAATATGGATACCGGACTGGCTGTTGATATGATTTATGGTTCTGTATTTTATCACCTGATGAGCAATCCTGAACCTTTGGATCAGAATTTTTCGAATACACTCATCATGGAAGCGTTGCGCATTCTCAAATAATGAATGATTTGTTTGACAGTATTGATGATCCTTTAGAGGAAGAGGCCAGTTCTTCGCAGAAAAGTGTCGCCTCTTCCCCCGATTGCGGGTTATACCTTATCCTCTCCCCGACTGCCGATCACGATAAGCAAGCCTTTCAATTGGGGCAGGCTTTGCACGCCGCCAATCGTTTTTCTGCCTACTCCCTTAATCGGCATGTTGTTGAGTTTCGTCCAGAGATCGTTCATGGCGACGACTCCTTGACAGAAATTGCCAAGAAATATTGTGACGTCACTCAAAAGAACGGTTTTGTCTTCCTTATATATGATGACATTATTCTGGCACGGGATATCGGTGCGGATGGCGTTTTATGCTCTTCCCTGAAAAAATGCTCCGATGCCCGAAAAATGCTCGATGAGAATGCCATTATCGGCCTAAAGGCTTCGGCACAAACGCAGGCTCAATCCGCCATCTCTCTGGAACTAGATTATGTTTTATTTTCCCGAACTGATGGGGATAGTTCTTTGATTGAGCTTTTGAACTGGTGGACAACGACGACCGACATTCCGGCAGCAATTGAAGGAAATTTCGATCAGGAAAATTGCGCTCCGTTTATTCTTGCCGGTGCAACTTTTATTGACGCCAGCCACCACATCTGGACTCACCCTTCAGGAAATCCCATGCAAGGGACTGTGAATATGTTGGATGCTATAGAGCGTCACGGGACAAAACCTCAAGCCTTGAATTAGACTTTTTTCTAGCTCCTAATTTCAGTTGATTGGGGTATGTCTGTAAACAAAATGGTCTGCAGATGAATTAAATCTTCAAGGTTCTGACTCGTAACGCGCTCGGCCATTTTCTCAATTGTTTTGTCAAAAATATTTCGTACATATCTAGCATTCCCGAACCTAGCGTTATTTAATTTTTCGGTTTCATTCATCAGTTTCTTAAGAGGAATTTCTGCATCTGCATGCAAAATATACTGATTATCCTGACAGAATTTTTTGTATATCAAAAATAGTTCCTCAGGTGAGTAGTCTTCGAAGTTTATTTGGTGACGAATGCGAGATGTTATCCCTGCATTTGATCTTAGTAAGATATCCATATCGTCTTCATATCCAGCAAGTACTACAACCAAATCAGAATATGAGTCTTCCATTTCTTTCATCAAGACTCCCACTGCTTCCGCTCCAAAATCTCCCTCATATGGATCCCACAAGGAATATGCTTCATCAATGAATAGGACCCCTCCTCTAGCATAATCTACAATCTCTTTAGTCTTAATAGCAGTTTGACCAATATACCCCATAACCAAATCAGAGCGATCTACTTCAACGACATGTCCATTGCTAACCACGCCAGACTGATACAAAATGTTTCCCAAAATTCTTGCTACTTCATTTTTTCCTGTTCCAGGATTCCCAAGAAATGCAAAGTGATTTCGCGCACGATCCATTGTCAATCCTGACTCTTGACGTTTCTTGTCAAAATTCATCACATATTCAACACGCTTGATTTGCTTTTTCACTTCATCAAGTCCTATCAATCCGTTCAATCTACTCCATGCATCTTCATGCGCAGATGGTAGATGGACTCTAAGTGATGACGGGTTTAGAAAAACATAATCGTTTGTTTCAGCATATGTTTCTGTTTCATATTGCGTGTTTTCAGTGTAAAAAGCGGAACGATCATCAAATACTTCTGTAACAAGCTCACCTGCCTCATTCTTTTTAAATGCAAAATCCTTGAATGATTTTTGAGGCTTGTCGGACAGAAGATTAGAATTTACTTTATCATTATCATGTTCCATTTTATTACACCCTTATTTTTCTATATATTATTGTATATAAAACTGATGATAGTTAATACAAAAAAAGCCCTCGCACATGAGGGCTTTTTAAAATAAATATATTAATCAATTACTTAGGTGGATTAAGCAGCTTGAGCCACTGCACCTTGAGTGTATTTTGCGGATTCAACGGCCGCTGCTGCTGCATTAACAGTTGCAGCGATCCGCAATGCGCATTGAATTTGCTCTGTGCTCATTCCTGCCTTAGCCACTTGAGCTTCGTGTGCATCAAGACACATTCCGCATCCGTTGATTGCAGAAACCGCCATTGACCAGAGTTCAAAGTCTATCTTATCCACGCCGTGACTTGCGATGAAGGTCATTCGCAATTTGGCAGGCATATTTTGATATTCTTTGTTGCTCATCAAGTGAACGCTGCGATAATAGACATTATTCATGGCCATAATCGTTGCGGCGCCACAGGCTGCGTTGCGAGCTTCAGCACTCAAATGCCCAGAGGCTTCAGCGTCAATTGCAGAGATCACATCAGCCTGACGGGTTGCCATGGCGCAAGCCAGATAGCAGCCCCAGAGCTGTTGCGGGTTGAGCGTTTCTTCGCCAGCCAGATTGGAAAGATTGAGTTTGATATCTTTCGCATAGTCCGGCAGTGCGTTACGCAGGTCTTCCAATGAGTTCATCATTGTTAAGCTGCCTTGCTGAGGTCGATATTCTCGCCGCCAACCGGACGGTTGCATGGGCAGAGTTCATCGGTTTGCAATGCATCGAGAATACGCAAAACTTCCTTAGGGTTACGACCGACGTTCAGGTTGTTCACAGACACGTGTTGAATAACATTGTGTGGATCAACAATGTAGGTTGCACGGTATGCAACACCAGAATCCTCACGGATACCCAGACCGTCAATCAAAGAGCCGTTGGTATCAGCAAATTGCCATTGTGGCAATTGATTGAGGTCTTTGTGTTCACGGCGCCAAGCCAACTTACAGAATTCGTTGTCACAGCTTCCGCCCAAAACAACGGCATCACGGTCAGCAAATTCAGAGTCAATTTTTGCAAATTCGGAAATTTCAGTCGGGCAAACAAAAGTGAAGTCTTTCGGATAGAAGTAGAATACTTTCCACTTTCCGGCAAAGCTTTCTTCGGTCAGGGTTTCGAATGCGCTCTCGCCATTTTCTTCATGTTTCATAAATTTTGGTTTTACACCAACAATTTCAAATTCGGGCATATGATCGCCAACACCAAGCATGTTTATCTCCTTTGGTCGGGTTGTGGTTATTCATTTGGATGAGATCAACATGGACTGTTTTTATTCAAAAATCCAATGGATAATTTTATTGACTTTAATCGATTTATTGAATAAATAACTTTTAATTATATTTAATAAATAAAATTACGATATAAAGCTCTATTATGAAACTTCCTAGCGCACGGCAATTACAATATTTTCTGGCGGTTGCCGATCACCTGTCTTTTTCAAAAGCGGCAGAGAGTTGTCATGTTACACAATCTACGCTTAGTAACGGCTTAAATGAGTTGGAAGATATGTTGGGGAAAAAGCTTTTTGCCCGCGACACCCGCAAAGTCGCCCTAACCCCAGCGGGAGACGAACTGATTGTTCCTGCCCGTTCTATTCTTGAGCAGCTGACCAATCTGGTTCACCTGTCGCGCCGTCATCGAGCTCCGTTGTCTTCCCATCTGGTTTTGGGGATTATCCCAACGATTGCCCCTTACCTGTTGCCCGTCCTACTGCCCAGACAGCAGCAGGATTACCCTGACCTCGATTTACAATTGCGGGAAGACTTATCAGGAAGGCAGTTGGAATATCTCGAAAAAGGACAGGTCGATGCGGTTCTGATGGCTTTTCCGTATGACGCCCCACAAACCGATCAGTTGATTTTGTGGAGTGAGCCTTTTTATCTGGCTTGCTCTGAAAAATTTACAGGGCGGAAGAAAAGCCTGAAGATTTCTGATTTACAACAAGAGACTATATTATTGCTTGAAGATGGGCATTGCCTTAGAGATCACGTCATTTCTGCCTGCAGTCTTTCCCGTAAATCAGGCGAATCTTCGGGAGGAATCGGCAGAAATTTGGGGGCAACCAGCCTTCAAACCCTAATTCAGATGGTTCAGCATGGATATGGGGCGACTTTATTGCCCCATATGGCAATCAATACCACCTTTTTACCCAAGGGAATCAAGGCCATTCCCTTCTCTGCTCCCAAACCATCGCGCCAGATTGGTCTGGTTTGGCGGAAAAATGACCCAAGAGCAGAGGAATTCAGACTTTTGGGCCGTTTTATAAAGAAGGCTTGCTCCCCGTTAATTAGTTGATTTATTGACTTAATGCTCTAAAATTAGTGCTGCGTTTGCACGCGTTTCCGTTTTGAGGTTTTTCATGAAAAAAGTACTGCCCCTTACTCTTACTGTTGCCCTTCTCTCTTCTTGTTCTTTTATTCCAAGCTTTACCCAGCCCGATGTTGAGGTTCCTGTCCGTTGGAAAAATGAACTGAGCCAGTCTGCTCGTCAAGCTCAGATTCCTGCGCAGTGGTGGACTTTATATCAAGATGAGACTTTGAATGCGCTTGTCGAGGATGCCTTAACCCAAAATCTGGATTTGCGTGCAGGGTTTGAGCGCGTTAATCAGGCGCGTTCTGCCTTGCGTATTGCGGGAGCCAGTATGTTGCCTTCTGCCAGCGCCTCTCTGGGCGCAGAGCGAGCCCGCACTAATCCTGCTGTCGGGCCTTCGTCGACCGACAATAGTTTTTCTGCGGGATTGGCTATTTCCTATGATCTGGATTTGTTTGGTTCTAACCGCGCGACAATTGATGCGGCCCGCGCAAGCCTGCGCAGCGAACAATATGAACAGGAAGCTTTGAAACTTGTTACTATCAGTGATTTGACCGAAGCCTATTTCAATTTACTTTCCACGCGCGAACGCGTTCGTATTGCTGAGGACAATCTTAAAAACTCCCGCGAAGTTTTGCGCATTATAAATATCCGCGTTGATACAGGACTGGATTCTGATCTGGAGCTTTCCCAGCAACGCGTTGCTGTTTCTTCAAGTGAAGCGGCTTTGGCTACTTTGCGTTTGCAAGAGTCTGTTTTTGAAAATGCTTTGGCCTTGTATCTTGGGCGCGCTCCGCAAACATTCGACATGATGAGCACCAAGGCCATATCTCAATTCCCTGTACCGGAAATTGCTTTGGAGCAACCATCTGTATTGTTGGAGCGTCGTCCTGATATTCATGTTGCCGAGCAAAACCTTATTGCTGCCAATGCCAATATCGGTGTGGCGCGGGCAGCGTTCTTCCCATCTCTTAATTTGGGAGGAACCGGATCTGCGGCAGTGGCCTCATTGGGTGATCCTGCAACGACTTTATTGGCCGCAACAGCGTCTTTGGCTGCTCCGCTTTTTACAGGCGGGCGTTTGGAAGGCGGTTTGGATCAAGCCAATTCCCGCCAGCGCGAACTGGTTGAAGTCTACCGCAAAACCGTTCTGGTTGCCTTCCGCGAAGTGGAAGATGCTTTGGCAGCGACACGCGCAGCACAAGACCGTGAAGTTGCATTACGGACTGCGATGAATAGTGCCAGACGCGCCTATGATATTTCCCGCAAGCGATACGAAGTTGGAACAATTGATTTCCAGACTTTGCTGGATACGCAAGCGGCTCTCTTGAGTGCTGAAGACAGTTATGCACAAGCTCTGGATGCAAAACTGACGGCTTCTGTTGATCTGGTAAAAGCTTTAGGCGGTGGTTGGTCTGATCCTGTCGCGGAGCTTCCGGTTCCGGACGAAGAGCCTGCTGCCGGTGATGTGGTACAAGCAATCGAAGAAGGGCCGGTTGAGACAATCTCGGTTGAAGAAAATTCTGCCAGTACATCTGTGATACCAGAGGATTCCGAACCACAAAAAATCATTCCTCAAGCTGGCGGTGATAGTGCCCAAGAGCAGGAACGAGCTATGAAATCCCAGCTATCTCAAACGAAGGCGCAGAAAGTTACCGAAGAGAACCCAACGCCCTAATATAATTTGATTTTTCAGCAAAAACCCCTTAAAAGAGCGGCATGACATACAAAGTTGCCGCTCTTTATCGTTTTGTGCCTGTAGCCGACGTGGAAACCCATGTTGAGGCCCTTAAGGCTTTATCCGACACGTATGATATGTGCGGCACGTTATTGGTTGCTCCAGAGGGGATTAACGGAACAATTGCCAGTTCCAACGGCGGTTGTGATGCGGCTTTGGACTATTTGGAAAAACATTTCGAAATTTTTAGAGGTGAAGTGAAATTCTCTGAGGCTAGCAGACGCCCCTTCTTACGATACAAAGTTCGCCCTAAGAAAGAGATTGTTACACTGCGCCAGCCGCAAGCTGATCCGACCAAACAAGTCGGAACCTATGTTGTACCAGAAGATTGGAATAATCTGATTGCTGATCCTGATGTGTTGCTGATTGATACACGCAATGATTACGAAACCAAGATTGGTATTTTCGAGGGTGCGATTGATCCAAAGATCAAAGTCTTTACCGAATTTGTCGATTATGTAAGGCAAAATCTTGATCCTGAAAAACATAAAAAAGTTGCTATGTTTTGTACGGGTGGTATTCGTTGTGAAAAGGCCTCCAGTTTTATGCTCGCAGAAGGCTTTAAGGAAGTTTATCACCTCAAAGGCGGCATCTTGAAATATTTGGAAGACATTCCCGTTGAGCAGAGCAAATGGAACGGAGAATGCTTTGTTTTTGATCGTCGAGTCGGCGTGGCTCATGGCCTTGAAGAAGGCGAAGCTCGTCTTTGTCATGGGTGCCGCGCAACACTCATGTCCAACGATTTAATGAGCGACAAGTACGAGTTTGGTGTCACTTGCCCGCATTGCTTTGACAGTTTGGACGAAAAAGAAATTGCCGCACGTCGTATGCGGCATATACAGTATATTAAGATGAAAAATTCCGCCTGAATTTTTTATTCCGGAACAATATCCAGATAGACTCTGTGTCCGTATTCTCCAGCCGGATTCAAGCGTGCCGTGGTTAGAACTTTCGCGTTCTTTTTAAGCTGTACCAAAAGACGGGAGCCTGACTCTTCCGAGTTTGCCGTAAATGACTTGACCATCGGGGACGATTTCAAGTCCAATTTTTTTGTAGCTTCCCATTTGTTCCCGGGAAGTTCTACCATCAAAATATGTTCGCCGTTGTCCAGATCATATTTCATTTCCGCAGGCTTGGTTGTATCCATAACGATACGCGTTATCTCTCCTTTTTGCTCGCCTATACGAATGCTTGTTACTGCAGCAACAGTATTGGAAGATTTTGATTTTGCTGCGGGTGTTTTCGAGTGAGCAAGATTATCCGGTTTTGATTTTGGCTCAGGTGTATTTTGAAATACTGGCTTCGGTTGAGGCTTTTGTGCCATTTCAACTGACTTTTGCTGCGGGGTTACCGCTGCTGGCGTTTTTAGCGCCATGACTTCTGATGGGTGAGGGATTCTATAGCTTGCTTCGATGCGATCCAGCTCCAGTGACAATGCTCTGAAATGATTTTGCATGGCATCAACCTTTTTCAAGGTCGGTTGCGCCGATGCCATTTTATCTTCCAGCGTTAGAATGCGGGATTCAATCATAGACAATCTGTTTTCATCAATCGGTCTTTGTTCGACCTGAGGAACAGGGTTTTTCGGCATTCTCGTGTCATCAGAGCCGTTTGATGCCGTAGTGGTCTGACAGGCCGACAAGGCCAACGTCGCCAACGAGGTGAGAACCAAAAAGGATAAGGAATGTTTTTGCATGTGCCCAAGGTGGCGGGAGAATCGGGAAGCGTCAATTCCTCCCCCGTTTTCACACAGATTTATCCACAAGCCAAAGGACTGGGTTATTTCGATATTACGCGCTCATAAACAGCCATGGTTTTTTGCGCCATTGTGGAAAATGTAAAGAAATCCTCGAAGCGCTTCCGTCCGTTTTTTCCCATCTGGCATTGGGCTTGGCGGTCTTCAATCAATTTGCGCAGTTCCTTTAGCAAAAACTCATCTGATTTGGGGGGGACGAGAATGCCCGTGTGGCGATGAGCCACTACCTCGGATACTCCGCCAACATCACTGGCAATCACAGGCAATTGTGATCTCATGGCTTCGATAATGGTCAGGGGCAGTCCTTCCCAATTGCTGATGAGCGCGAAAATATCAGCTTTTTCCATCAGTTGGGGAACGTCCAGTCTTTCCCCAAGGAAGTTTATCCGATCGTCAATTTTCATGTGTTTGGCTAATTGGCGCAACTCGTAGTCATCGCCACCACCTACCAAATCCAGTTTCCAGTTTAAATCCGTGCATCCCCATAAGGCTCGCAAGAGACTCTCATGATCTTTTTGAGGGCCTACCCTTGCGACCATCAGAATTTTTACGGCGCCTTTTCGCCCTTCTCTCGAAGGTGGAGAAGGAATTGACGGCATGCCGTTTAAAACGGTGCTGATTTTATTTTCAGGTAGAATATGATTTTTGAGCGCCAATTGGCGGTCATATTCGCTGACAGTAATGACTTGTGTAGAGAAAAATCCTGCAAGCTTTTCTAATCCTTTGTAGATCAAACGATGGGCTTTAGGAACGCCGTCCGTGAAGGCCCAGCCATGAGCCGTAAACACTACGGGTATTCCAAGAGAGCGCGCTGCTAGTCGTCCAAGAAGGCCCGCTTTCGAAGAATGGCATGTTAAGAGATCGGGCTGCAAATCCTTCAATATATTGCGGATTTGGAGGAAGGCTCTCCAGTCTTTAAGAGGGTGAATCGAGCGCTGCAAATCCTCTATTTCGAAATATGGAATATTCTCGTTTTCAACGCTGTCCGAGACTTTCCCCGGCCATCCCGAAAGTAGAGATACTTCGTGTCCTTGACCGTGCATCAAGAGACATAAATCTCGGACATGCACCTGAGCGCCGCCAAATTCGTCCATTCGTGTGATTAAGTAGGCAATTTTCATGTTTTTCAGTTCGACATTTTGCTTTTCCTTTTAGTATATAGTCATATCTTGTATTGGAGACCAGCAGAAAGACAATGAGCATGACATCTCTTCACAAAATTGCACTGATCGGCGGAAGCGGATTTATCGGAACCCGTCTGATGGGCGATTTATTACAAGATGGGCATGACGTCCGAATTGGTGATATTGCCCCGTCTGAGGCTTACCCCGATTATCGCGTTGAGGCCGATGTTCGCGAGCTAGAGTCTTTGCTTCAGGCTTGTGCCGATTGCGATACGATTATCAATCTGGCGGCAGCGCATCGTGATAATGTTCGTCCCGTGTCTCTTTATTATGATACCAATGTGACCGGCGCTCGTATGAGCGTTGCTGTCGCTGAGAAACTCGGTATCCAACGCATTATTTTCACCAGTTCTGTTGCTGTCTATGGTCACCAACATGGGGAGCCGGACGAAACATTTCCTCATCTGCCTATTAATGCCTATGGTGAAACCAAATCCCAAGCCGAAGATGTTTTTAATGAATGGGTCAAAGAAGATCCTGAAAACCGGACACTGGTTGTTGTTCGCCCAGCCGTGGTCTTTGGCCCTACAAACCGCGGGAATGTTCATACTTTAATGGATCAAATTGTTAAGGGGCGATTTATTATGGTCGGAAACGGCGAGAATAAAAAATCGATGGCCTATGTCGGAAATGTAGCTGCCTTTTTAAAATTTTCTTTGGGGCTTCCTTGTGGCCATCATGTTTTTAATTATGCTGATAAACCCGATATGAGCATGATCCGTTTGGTAGATATGATTTGCGACCGTATTGGATTACCGCATGTGACTGGATTGAGAATGCCTAAAATTCTAGGGCTTGGGGCCGGAATGATTTTTGATGTTATCTCTCGTGTGACCGGAAAAAATCTTCCTATTAGTCGAGTCAGAGTTGAGAAGTTTTGCGCCTCCACAGCCTTCAAAGCAGATCGTGTTCAGAAAAGCGGATTTATTCCTCCCTATAAATTAGAGGATGCTTTAATCGAGACAATTGATGCCGAGTTCAAGTCTTCCAAATCTACTTCGCAGAAGACGTCGCCCGAGAAAGCAGTCGGATAAATTTCTGGTGATGTATGGTTAGGGCTGCGTGTCCTAACCATAGAACAACCCATGCCCATCCCAGAAGCCCTTGCGGCAGACCTGCTATTGCCCCTAAAAACCCTATTGATCCGAGAATGATCGACCAGCCAATAATGGTATAAACCGCTGGACCAACACCAAATCCTGCGTTTATAAAATGATGATGGAAATGTCTGCGATCCGGCGAAAAAGGAGGCTTTTTGTCTTTTAGCCTTGCAACTAACAATCCGAAGGCATCGATGATCGGCAAAGCGATAATCCAAGCAACAGAAACAGGCGGCAAAGGTATATGATTGTTTTGAGAGAGGGTTATTGCATACCAAGCAATCATGATCCCCAACCCCATACTTCCTGCATCCCCGAGAAATATTTTGGCGTGTTTATTCCATGGAAGGCGTGCGTTAAGAGTTAAGAACCCTATTAGGCATGCCGAGAAAATCGAAATCTCAATGAGCGGTTTAATCTGTTCCCCCATAAAGGCTGCCAAACCAAACCACAGGAAAATTATCAGGGTATTTCCCGCTGCCAAACCATCCAAGCCATCCATCATATTTACAGCATTAATGATGTAGACAACGCAAGCCATAGAAAACGGGATGGCCATCCAGCCCAACCAGATCGGGCCAAATCCCAGCAAGTCCCCAAGGCCAATAATTTGTGCGTGACCACCGATTACCAAAATTCCCGCCACCAGAAAATGGATTACAAATTTAAGTCTGGCATCCACTTCCCGGATGTCATCAATCACTCCCAAAACCAAGGTAATCAGCAAAGATAAAAGGAGTGCTATCGGTAGAGAGATTCCGTAGATACTTCCTACAATAGTTACACAAATAATCAGCACCGAAAAAATAGCCAAACCTCCGACTGGGGGAACCGGCACATCATGTTGTTTTCTACCTCCGGGTTTATCGACAATCCCCCACTTCAGCGCCATTTTACGGGCCAGAATAACTGCCAGCACCGTTAGTCCCAATGCGAGTCCGAATACGCCTGAAACGGCACCGATCAGCTCCGCGTTCGAAGAGTCAAATGATAGAAATTCAGTCATAGAAATGATTTATCCGGTATATTTATCTTTTACCGCGAACGCGCAAGCGTCCGTCTTTTTCAATACCCGGCAAAACTTCAGCCTGGATACTCAAAACTTTTGTTCCTTTTTGATCGCCACTTCCTAGATTGGATGCATATGCCGGAGGAACAAGAGCTTCCCACTCAATTTTGCCTTTTTTGACTTCGAAACGAACCAACGTTCCATCAATTTTAGTCAAATCATCCAGCAATTGCTGAACACGGAACGTATATTTCATCATCTCGTTGTTAGAGAGGTCGTAGGCATCTGTCAGAAGTTTTGTGCTTGCTGCGTCTGTTTGCTCCTTCACTTTCTCCAGATTACGATCCAAAAAGTTGATCATAATATATTGTGCAGCGATGAAGGCCATCAGGACGACTGAAACGGCAACCCCTGCAATCAGTAAAATTCTTGATGTTGCGCGAGAGAGTTGTTCAGTTCTTAGCTGGCGGTTTCTCCATGGAACGATATCGGCAATGGAATCATTGATAGTAATAAAGTTGGCTTCCATACTCTGGATTCGAGGAAGAATTGTTCTGGCTGCCCCAAGAAATATTTGCATACGCCCTGTCTCTTGATCCCAGCGAAGCGCTCCTGCAGCCCCATCTTTTTCGTAGATATAAACTGTTTCCTTATCCCAAAACTCGCTATTTCCCGGCAATGCTGATGCCAACGGACACCAGCTATCAGGATTGGAGACCATAGCAGTTGACGGACACGCTAAGTACCAGACCCGATCTCCTTCTATGGAGTAAACATAGTGTACTTTCTCTGTTGCGCATGCTTGAGACGCTGCATTCCAGACGGCTTCTTCTTCCATACCCGGAACATAGGGAATTGCTCCTCCGACCAACTCTGATGGAAGAAAAGGAGTCAAATCCGAAACGTAAAGCTTCGCTTCACCTGATAATTTTGAACCGAGAGTAGGTTGTGGTTTGGCCTGCACACGTTCTTGATCTACCGAAACTCCCTCTTGAGTGACAGCATTGTCTGCGCCAAAACCTTGCTCAGTGTTATCGCCTTCGTGTTTGTCTTTTTTGGAACCCAATCCGAATGCCATTACATGTTTCCTTCCATAAGCCCGCCCATCATGCTGTCCATGCTCATATTCATAACCGTCAGAGCATAAATCGCGCTACCAAATCCGATCGCCAGATAGACGCCGGTAAACAGGAAGGCGAGCCAAACAATCAATTTATGCTTCACACGCGCCGCTTGGGCTCGCAATTCAGCAATTGATTCCATGATTGTAGCAACCTGAGACAAATCAGACAAGGTTGCGAGTTCCAAACGCTCTGATCTACTCAGAGGTTCTCTGTCCAGTGCAGTTCCTAACCCTACCCCTCTTGAAAGCTGTTCGTTTGCAGCATCCCAATAGGCTGCAACTTCCGGTGAGTTCGACGCTTCCGAGGATTGTTGTAATGTTTCGTTAATCGGAACTTTCGAGCGCAACATACGTGATGCTGCCGACATGGAGTCCGCAAAACTCAGATCCCGCATATAACCTCCGATCAGAGGTATTTTCCGTACTATTCTTTGTGTCGGCCAGTCTCTCTTGCCACGGTTTATAAAAAACGAGAAAACGCACCAGCCCATAAATCCGGCAAATCCAAACGCAATCCAGATCAATATGTCCCATGTCAGCTCCAGATTTCCTGTTACGCGAACATATTTTTCTAGATCAGGCCCCTCTTTCGGTGCATTGTCTTTAAACCAATTTAGAACAGTCCCTTTACCCCAGAATAGAGATTGCACAATCGTTATCACGTCAAAAGCCAACCAGCCCATTGTCCCCATAATCGCGCCCTTGTTCTTGCGCTTTTCGGAAATGGCATTTATGGCGTATGGAATTCCTTCTGTCAGCTTTCCCGCGCGTTCACTGGCTGCAATAATCGCTAGGGTTGATCTGTCAAAAATCTGCAACGCTTTTAGAGCATCCATTAGTCCAAGACCTCTCGCTAGAGCTTCACGAGCTGGCGCAAGAATATTCTGACGGGTCGGATTTGTTTCTGCCTCGATAATTTTCCACAGAGCAACCCCCGGCGAGGTCGAGTTTGCCCGGAACATAATTCCACGCAAGAGTTGTACTTGCCACCAGCTTGATCTAGCCAGAAGACGTTCCAGCGGAGTTCTGGTGTGGGCGCGAATGGTCAGAACATGTCCGCCCTTATTACGAACAGCATCCCGCACATCATTCTCTGTCGGCAGATACATAGTCTCAGTCGCAGTCTTGGGACCATTGCGACTTTCATAGGCTATCTGGACAATCCACTGCTGCATTGCTGATTACGACTCCAGATAGTTGATCGCGGATTTAGGGTCAACTAAACCGCTAATCACCAAATCTATCAAACCATTCTTCCGAGTATGAACAATTACACCCTCTTCATGAACAATGTCGTTCACGTTTTGCATGAGAGCGCGATAAATTTTATCACGATCTGCAGGACCCAACGTGATCAAAAGCGCGTCTAACAACAACGTCCTGCCAGAAATTCCGGTACGATTACACAAGTCGCAGCCGCTCATATTTCTGCGTCGGACAATAGCTGTCGGGTCAATATCCAGCATGTAGAGTTCATCTTCACCCAGATAATCTCCTGCACGCCCCTGATTGGCACAACCTTGACACAATGTCTTCACCAAACGCTGATTGATAATCGCGCGAACCTGTTGCGCCAGCGTAAAAGTTGACGCTCTTTCACGTTCGGCAGGCATCAAAGATTTCAGACGCTCGAATGTTTGTAGTGCTGTATCGGCGTGTACGGTCGAGATCACGGTGTGACCTGATTCCGCGGCCTTAAGCGCCGTTTCCACTGTATCACTGTCACGAAGCTCCCCGATCACGATATAATCCGGATCATGACGCATTGCTGCGCGGATCAAATCGGAAAATTCTCCCCCGACCATACCCGGGCGAACCTGCCACTGTGTTGCATAGCGCAGCTCATATTCGATTGGATCTTCAATAGTCAGAACATGTTTACGACGACGATCTATATACTGAATACAAGCGTATAGAGTTGTTGTTTTCCCAGACCCTGTCGGTCCTGATAGCATCACCAGACCACCACCCCCTTTAATTTCAGGGGAAAGGGATTGTGACAGATAATTTCCAACGTCTTCGTGGCGTTTGAACAATTCATCGTAGCCTTTCAGAGAGGCTCTATCGAGCAGACGCAATGTCAGCTTTTCACCATCTTGCGCTTGAGGCCCTGCAGCAACACGAACGTCAATCACGCGCCCTTGCCAAGTAAAACTAAACCGTCCGTCTTTTGGAGCTGTTCTATCCCCGAAGTTCATCCCGGCATCCCGCTTGATCAATGTTGTCAAACGCGCCATGGCATCAGACGGGAGAATATGGATCGGAACCAAATCTCCATCGATGCGATATCTGATCCAGTTAGGGTTTGTCGCGTTATTGTCTTGAAGAATGTGAATATCCGATACGCGCATCTGAAGCGCTTCTGCCAGCATATCTCTCATAAACTGGTTCAAAAGCAAACCATTGTCCGTGTCATTGAGCCAAGAGGCCAGAGTCTTCTCACATCGGTCCGCAGACAAATCATGCACTGCCCGCATAGTCTGGAGCAATTCCGCACGATCCCAAACTTCTGCCTCAACGCGCTCTACCATCAACCCTGAACGGTTGGCCGTTGAAATTAGTGCATCTATTTGACGCGTGTTCAGTTCATTAAGAGGGGCAATCTTTAGAACCCCTTCTTGAAGGCCAATCAAGTGAATGCTCAAAGGTAGCCATGATTGCACCGGCAAAAGTGAGCGCAATTGATCCCCGTTTGCATGATCCCGAATACCGACTACTTCTGTGTCGTCGTCCGAAGAGATTGGGGTTCCCGCCATATCCAAAAGCTGATCGATGGAGCGGGTAATCCCCTGTTCCATCAGAATAACGCGCTCACGTTGAACCATATCGAGATAACGTTCGCGACCTTCACTCGATTTTGACTTTCGACGATCATTCCACTGGCGTCGCTCAACTCCGTCAGGAGGAACGTGTTTATCCTGACGTCTTTCCATTCCGGAACGAACATTGTCCGCGTCGGAAGTATCGCTGTTGTTTATATCGAATTGATCTGATCCGGACGGGTTATCCATGAGCGATCCTATTAGTTGGTTGTCGTTGCGGTTGTCGTTGTGGTTGCCGTACTGGCGGTCCCACTGGAAGAAGAGCTAGATGATGATGAGCTGCTTGTTGCCCCTGTTCTGCTGGCTGAAGACAAAGAGCGATCAAACAATAAGCGAACGCGATCATTGCCACTCAAGAACTCAATTCCATTTTCTACAATATCAACTTTCCATTCCACGCCACCCAAAACAATACTTTGTTTGTGAGAGATTACGCGGCTTCCCCCCGGGCCATTGATAATGGCTTTTTTCGGGGAGTGGGATGTGATGATAAAGCCTTCTAGTGCCTGACGTTTATCTGCTGGTTTTACTTCTACTGAAGGAGATCCTGTTTGAGAGACTACAACGGCTTTAGTATCTCTGTTGATTGCAGAATCTGCGCTGCCACGAACAGGGATTATCAAAACGCCACGCGCCCCATCATGCTTGATACGAATATCTTCAATGAGCTCACCTGATCTGACAGGAGACCATGCCAATGTCAACGGACAGGCCTCAACAGGCTCCAAAACAGAACCGGTTATACAGCCGCTATGGACAATTTTCAGGCCAGTATCTTCGCTTGCCAATGAAATATCTTTGAGCTGCAAAGCATCTTCCCCAACATT
The DNA here is from genome assembly GCA_020442425.1 of Alphaproteobacteria bacterium. GTDB lineage: Bacteria > Pseudomonadota > Alphaproteobacteria > Micavibrionales > Micavibrionaceae > UBA1573. Next base: position 61,431 of record JAGRKB010000040.1, read on the forward strand.
CACCAAAGAGATTGTCATAGAAGCTTCATTGGTAATTTTTCCAAAGTCCATTTCTTCTTGAGAAGAAATCAACAAACCTACACCAGGAACTGCTTCAGGAAAGATTCCTGCCTTGGTTACATTTTCAGGTTCGAATGACCCGCGCAAGTTTACACTTGCCACACGGGTTGGGCCATCATGTTCAACAATCAAAACTCCATCGGATTGCCCTTTGGAGACAGGCGCCCATGTGATTGTTGAAATACAAGCCTGACCAACTGCCAATTTATCGCAGTCGGACGACAGAGCGTATCCTGCTTGTGCCGGAGCCTCAATTGATACTTTTTTGATCTGCACCGGATCAGAAGTTACGTTTCTGAAGATAACAGATTTAACCAGAGGACGTGATGAGTCCAGAGTTCCAAAATCCAGCTCATTCGGAATTGCTTCCACATCACTCAAGAGTAATTCAGAGTCACTATCTCCCTCTTCTACACTTCCCGTCATTGACGCGGTTACAATTCTGGAACGACCACTATGACGCAATAGCATCTCAACACGCCAATTTCCGACTTTTAATCCTTTAACTGAAACAACAACAGCGCATTCAGCTCCTGATGGGAGACCTTCTTTACTGCTACACTCATTTAAAGCAACCTCCGAACTTACCGTTGATGACGGATATAGGTTGATCTGTCCGACTTGAACATCCTTAGAGGATACGTTTCTGAATTTTACAACAACTTGAGACGCAGAGCCTACGGTAATTTCGCCTGCTTTCACTTCCGCCTCAACCGGAGCAATGCCGTCTCCATTGCCTGTTCCCGCGATACGCGCGGCGGGATCCCCCAATGCGTTTGCCATCGCCTGACCGGACATTGAAACCAAGGGCATAAGCGACAAACCCAGAACAGGGATCATATACGTGAATTGCTTTAGGTTTTTAATACCGAGTTTCATTCCTCTACCCCTTATTGTCCCAAAACTTCGTAATTGACGATTACTGACGGATCAGTCTGATTGCCTGAAACTTCCTCAGGCATATTCACCTCTACAGCAGGTGTTGATGGTTCTTTCGGTGTCTCGTATTGAGGAGCAGCCACTCTTTCTTCCATTAGAGGCTGAGCTGCACTTTGCTCTATCACCTGATTAAACTCTTTAGGAGCCCGAGCTTCTGTCGGCACAGTGGAAACAGGTTTATCCGGTAGTGCCGGAGCGACTTCATCGGATACCATCTCTGGGGCCGGAGCGGATGCGAAGACAGGTTCTGATATAACAGGTTCCGGCATTACTGTTGGTGCTTGCGCTTGCATCCCCTGCATTTGAGGCGGCATGATGTAGCTGATTTGTTGAGCTCCTTTTTTATGGGATGCTTCGCTTTGAGAGGTAAAGACAACGACACGAGGACGCAGCAAGAAAACAAGTTCAGTATTATGAGCCTGTGCAGAGCGCGAGAACGGCAGTGTTGGTTCGTTTGTTCCAAGACCTTCTTTATCTAGTGCATCTGTTTCCCTCACCAAACCAGCAATCAACAATAGATCGCCCGGACGGATACGCACTTGTGTTTCAAGCTCACGCTCAGTTGTCTGAGGCAACTGCACAACCGCATCAGGGTTGTCATCAAATGTATCTATACGACGAACTTCCTGCAGCAGGATATTAATATCGCCATACACTGTAGAGTTATCCCAATTTGATCCGATCTCCAATGTGAAGCCACTATCAACCGAGTCTGTCGTTGTTGAAACTGTTGTCGTGCCGCCATCTGTTGTGGTTCTGGATAAAGACGCCACATAGTTTTGTGTATCAGCTACTCGCAGACGCGCTGTAGACCCTGACAGCACTGTGATTTGAGGCTGGGAGACTGTTTTCACAGCGCCATACGATGACACAAATTGCAAGACATCATTTACATCAAAATCAACGCTTCCCGTTGTCGGCAGACCAATACTGATTGGACTTCCGACGTTTGTATCCGCAGCCCCGGCTACATCCACACCGAAGCGGAAACGTCCGACTTTATCAAATAACGACCAACGAATTCCTGTTGTATTTCCTGAGTCAAGCGACACTTCCCAAACATAAGTTTCAAAAACCACCAATGCGGTGCTGGAACGCAGACGCTGGAAATAACGGCGCGCCAATTCGGATGTCCTCTGACTTGCGCGATAGACAATCGTTCTGGTTGACGGATCTGTAATCGGTGCGCTTCCTGTAATGCTTCCCACTGCTCCGGAGATATTGGTCAATAAAGAGGATACACCTTCAGAGTTTGTGATGGGAGGAACCGCAACTGTAAAAACTTGCGTATCTTTTACAACCAACATTCCATTTTGATAGGAGCAATACATATCCGCCAAAGAACAAACTTCTTGTACGATCGAGTTCAAAGGCCCTTTTAGATTTGTAACTGTAATTGTTTTATTAAGGCTTTCTTCAGTTTCAAAGGCAATCGGGATATTTGTTCCATCCAATATTAATTGCAATGCCCCTGCTAATGTTTCCCCACGGAGTTCATAAGGCCCCACAATTGCGTACGGCAAAGGATCGCTTTCTTCGGCTTGCGGAACCAAGACATCATCCCCTAATGGAAGATATACAACAGGGTCTCCGTTTTCATTAACTGCTTTCGAGCGCTCTTCGGCGATTTTCGGCGCAGGAATAACAACATTTCTTGCACTTGGCCCAATTGCATCCGCACAAGACGTCAATACAGTAGCCGCAGCTATACAAGCCGTTGCCATGAGCAGAGCGTATTTTTTAGACTCCCTGCGAGAGTAACACGTCATGTTTTCTACTTTTTCAAAATGGCTATTCTGTGTTCTTTTCATCTTCAAACGTTCCACTTTTTCTCTTCCCAAACTTCTATTTTTTCGCACTAATCTTTAATGCGTCCCATTGATCTTTCTACCATTTTTATCAAGCGTTCTTTGTGAACAGGTTTCATCAAAACCGCACTTACATTCCACTTGCTTGCTTCATTTAACAAGTCAGGGTTTTGATCTCCTGTTACCATGATCATTGGGAGTTTTGTATCCCGACCACGCACAATTTTAATAAATTCAAACCCGTCGACCGGAGCCATACGAACATCAAAAATAATCAATCCGATTGTTGCATCCAATTCCGCCTGCCCCGTAGCACCATCTGTCGCTTCAACAACTTCATACCCGGAATCCACCAAATAGCGCACGATTTGCATTCTTACAAAATCATTATCTTCTACGACTAAAATCTTTTTTGTTTGGGGCATTCTTAACTGACAGTGTTTGCGGTAAGGTGAGTAAACGAATCAAGCGCGCATTTTCATGCACACGGGCAAGGGTAGAACAAAGATTCCGCTTATGCAATCATCGACTTAACAACTATTTCAATACGATATACACTGATTGAAAATTACGGAAAAATTATGGATACCATTTTAAATAACGCGCCAATCGTTCTTTTCTTCTCTTCCTTCATCATCTTGATCGCTTTAGCCATAATTGACTTCAGACATTGGATTTTACCGAACTGGCTTAATTTACTATTGGCAATTACAGGCTTTTTGTTTCACCTCACTTCGGGTTTTCCTTTTTTTGAGCCGTATGAACTCTTTATTGGCGCGGCTGTGGGGGGCGGAATTCTTTATATCATCCGTTTTTTCGGAAACAGGCATTATAAACAAGATACTTTGGGTCTTGGTGATGTAAAACTTATGGCAGCATCCGGATTATGGTTAGGGATTGAGGGCATTGTGACGGCTATGACAATCGGTGCTTTTGCCGGACTTGTGCACGGCGTTCTGGTTTCCCTCATTCGGGCTGCCAAGGAAAAGACTCGTCCAAATCTTCATCGCCTTATGATCCCGGCCGGACCCGGTTTCTGTATCGGAATTGCTATAATGCTGATTTGGCAATATTGGGTATAGAGCGCTTTTCGTTTAGGCGGAATTGAAAAACGCTCTATCTATTTTCTTTGTCGCATTTTCTACAGTTAACCGGTGTCTACTTAACCGGAAAATGCTCTAGTTTTTTCATATCCTTAAAATAATTTTTTATCCAAAGTGATTTCGTTCATAAATTTATAAAAATCAACTTCAGGGTATAGACAATATATATATAAGTGAGTCATAAGCGATTTTATGACCCAGAAAATTTCAGTTTCCAATTTGTGCGATATCGCGCCTCTAAGCGCCGCCGACATTACGACAATTCTCGATCGCGCCGCTTTTTTCAAAACGGCTCTGTCGACCAAAACCGTTCCGCAGACTTTGAAAGATAAAGTTATTCTGACTTTGTTTACCGAGAACTCTACCCGTACGCGAAATTCATTCGAAATGGCTGTTCTACGTTTGGGCGGCAAGCTGATGAATTGGGACGAAAAAATTTCATCCGCGCAAAAAGGCGAGACGTTTAGCGATACGCTGCGTTACCTCAACGGGTATCAGCCTGATGCTGTTGTGATGCGTCACCATGAATATAATGCGCCAAATTACGTAGCAGGAATTGTGGATTGTCCCGTTATTAATGCAGGGGACAGTTACCGTGAACATCCGACGCAAGCTTTGCTGGATGCGTTTACTATTAAAGAGGCCAAAGGCAAAATTGATGGCCTTACAATTGCGATTGTCGGAGATTTGGCGCATAGCCGTGTGGCGGGTTCCGATGTTCCTCTTCTGACCAAAATGGGAGCAACGATTCATCTGATTGCGCCAGAAAATTTGCAGCCCCGCTCTGTGCCTGAAGGGGTTAAAATTTTCTCTACTCTGGAAGACGGATTGGTTGGATGCGATGTGATTATCACGCTCCGCATTCAAAAAGAGCGAATGGATGCTTCTGTCATTCCGAATGATACAGCGTATTTTCATGCGTATGGTTTGACACTCGAACGCTTGGCACTGGCGAAACCCGATGTGATTGTGATGCATCCGGGGCCGATGAACCGTGGTGTCGAAATTGCCGATGAAGTGGCTGATGACCCAACGCACAGTGTTATTTTCCAGCAAGGTGCTAATGGTGTTCCCGTGCGCATGGCTGTGCTTGATTTGTTGGTGGGAGAGAGTACATGACCGAAATCATTCTTTCTTGCGTTATTGGCTATCTGTTTGGCTCAATTCCGTTCGGCCTTCTTTTAACAAAATTTGCGGGACACGGAGATATTCGATCTATCGGGTCGGGCAATATCGGCGCAACCAACGTTCTTCGGACAGGAAATAAAAAACTGGCGGCGCTCACTTTGCTGCTTGATATGGCAAAGGGTGCGGTTGCTGTTTATATTACTTTTTTTATACTGCAAATTTTTATGGATGCCTGCCCTGAGTGCAAAAATCTCTCTGATCCAATGTTATGCTCTTGCATTTCTCAGTTCCCTGAAGTTTCTTTGTATTGGTCTGCTTTCTTTGCCCTTCTTGGACATATGTTTCCGGTCTGGTTAAAGTTTAAGGGGGGAAAAGGTGTCGCGACAGGCCTGGGCGTCATATTTGCTCTATCTTGGCCTATCGGATTAACAACTGCTGCGACATGGCTCGTCATGGCTTTTGCTTTCCGCATTTCGTCCTTGTCCGCTCTGGTTGCTGTGGCACTTTCTCCTGTTTATGCATGGCTTATGACATCCAATATCGATTTGGTTGTTTTCTGTATTTGCGCTGCTGCACTGATCATTATCAAGCATCATGCCAATATCAAACGCCTGCTGAAAGGTGAAGAGCCAAAGATCGGTAAAAAGAAAGAGGCGGCATGATTTATACGACAGAACAAATTGATTGGTTGCGATTATACCGCACGGAAGGTGTGGGGCCAATCACGTTCTATCGTTTACTGCAAAAATACAAAACCGCTTCTGCGGCGATTGATGCCCTGCCCCATATTGTTAAGACAAAATCTGTTTCTGTTGTCTCTCGTGATGATGCCGAGCGTGAATTAGACGCCCTTTCAAAACTTGGTGGGCATATGATTTTTGCAGGAGATGAAACTTATCCGCTTTCTCTGTCCGCGATTGAAGATGCCCCACCCGTATTGAGTGTGATCGGCAACATTGATCTTCTGCATAAACAATCTGTGGCGATTGTCGGAAGCCGCAATGCGTCGTTGAATGCGCGGAAGCTTGCCACAAAAATGGCGCGGGATTTAGGCACGGCTGATTTAGTAGTAACATCAGGTTTAGCCCGCGGGATTGATACGGCGGCCCATGAAGGTGCACTTGCTTCGGGAACTATTGCGGTTGTGGCGGGTGGCGTAGATGTTGTTTATCCGAAAGAAAATACCGAGCTTTATAAACAGATTTGCGCGCAAGGGGCTGTTATTTCAGAATGTGCTCTTGGCACGCAGCCGCTCGCCCAACATTTCCCGAAGAGGAATCGTATTGTGTCGGGGCTATCTGACGGCACTGTCGTGGTTGAAGCCAATTTCCGTTCAGGGTCCCTCATTACCGCGCGCATGGCGGGTGAACAAGGCCGCGATGTGATGGCGGTTCCCGGTTTTCCGTCTGACCCACGGTCCGAGGGAACAAATGCCCTGATCCGTGACGGGGTAACTTTGGTGCGTCAGGCTGCGGACGTGCTCGAAGTCGTGCGGTCGTTTATATCCCGCCCTGCCCGACACAGCACTATCTTTCAGACGGATGGTTTTTCTGAAAGTGCTGAAATCATTGAATTTCCGGTTCAAAATGTGCGGGATGTTATATTGCCCGAGCTATCGTCTACTCCGGTAAATGTTGACGAAATTATCCGCGCGTGCCATTTGAGAAGTGCAGAGGTGCACGGAACATTGCTGGAAATGGAATTGGACGGCACAGTTTTACGCCTGCCGGGGAATAGAGTTTGTTTGGCTTGATATAAGGCCTAAAATCTCCCGACTTGTTCAGGGGATCCATAGGAAAGATGGATTGCCCGAATAAATCGGGGAATGACGAAAAAGGAGAAAGAATATGAAACTATGTTTAGTTATACTGTCATTGATAACAGTCTTGTCTTTTCCGGCACTGGCTGCAGAAAATACAAAAGAAACAGCGTATGACCGCGTGATCCGTACGGGGACTTTGCGGTGCGGATATATTATTCTTCCCCCTGAGACAGTTAAGGATGTAAACACCGGTAAACTCTCGGGGATTGCTTTTGATATCACAGAAGAGGTTGCCAAAAGATTGGGGGTAAAAGTTGATTGGGTTGAGGAAGTCAATTTCTCCACTATGACTGAAGGATTAAACAGCAACCGTTTTGACGCCGTATGTTTTTCTTTATATCGCTATTCCATCGGAGCAAAATACGCTGACTTCTCTACTCCGCTCTTTTACAGTAAGACAGGAATTTATGTCCGTGAGGATGACCACCGCTTTGATAAAGATTTTTCCTTGATTAACAACAAAGATGTTACGATTGCCACTGTTGATGGAGAGATGTCTCATTACATTGCTCAGGATGACTTCCCGAACGCACAAACATTCTCTATGCCGCAGTCAACCGACCTGTCTCAAATGATGGTTTCTGTTGAAACTAAGAAAGCCGATGTTACTTTTCTGAATGGTATTGTCGCCAAAGGATATCTGGATGCTAATCCAGGCAAAATTAGAGACATCTCAGGCGACACTCCGCTTCGCGTTTATTCCCATGGTTTGATGTTTGCAAAAGGGCAGTATGATCTGGTTAAGACTATTGATTTGATTTTGGCTGAAATGCACGATCATGGTGCGATTGAAAAAATTCTAAATCGTTATGATCCCTCGGGCAAAACATATCTTAGAGTTTCTAAACCCTATGAGGTTCGATAATGAATGCATATCTTATTTTATTGGCAACTTTATCTTTGGGGATTTTTTCTGCACTGCCTGTCGTTGCCGCAGAAAATGCAAAAGAGACAGCGTATGAACGCGTGATCCGTACGGGGACTTTGCGGTGCGGGTATCTGACTTATCCCCCACTTTTGATGAAAGACTTAAAGACTGGGGAAATGTCGGGCGTGGCTCATGACATCATGACCGAGATCGGAAAACGTCTATCTTTAGACATTGAATGGACGGAAGAAGTCGGTACCGATGTGATGTTACAAGGGATTGCCTCAGGACGATATGAATCTTTTTGTGTTCCGATGTATGTCAGTAGCGGGCGTGCTCGTGTCGCTTACTTTAGCAGTCCGCTTTATTTTTCCACTACATATATTGTCACGCGTGCGGATGATCACCGTTTTGATGCCAACCCCATGACGTTAAACGACCCTCAATATAAAATTGCGACATTAGAAGGAGAGATTACAAGCATTTTAGCCAAGCAATACTTCCCCAAGGCTTCGGCTCACTCTATTCCGCAAATTCAAGGATACGGCTTTCTTTTAAAAGATGTTGCGATTGGTAAGGCTGATGCCACGATCTCTGACGTGATCAGTGTCAGTGATTATAACAAGGAAAATGACGAAAAATTGCGAGTTGTCGAGCCTCCATTTTTTAAACATGAAGTGGCAGTCTCACTTCCACAAGACCCTAATTTGAAATCCATGATCGATATCACTATTCATGAAATGTTAACAGATGGATGGTTAGAACGTACATTGGAAGAAAAATATCCTGATTATTGGAAGCAGGTTGTTCCTGTCGCCAAACGATATCAATCCCAAGAATAGTAAGTTATTTAAGTATCTTAATTTTTTGAACCACTAAGAGCACTAAGAACACTAAGATTTTTTGTTAAAAACAAAAGAACCGTCATTCCCCGAATTGCGCAGCAATTCTAGGGGAATCCAGAAAAATGGATTGCCCGAATAAATCGGGCAATGACGAAAAAGGAGCAACGACATGAAACTATGTTTATTTATATTGTCATTGATAACTGTTTTGTCTTTTCCTGCGCTTGCCGCAGAAAATACAAAAGAAACAGCCTATGAACGCGTAATCCGTACGGGCACTTTGCGGTGCGGGTATATTACTTGGCCGCCTTTCTTTGAAAAAGATTTAGAAACAAACGAAGTCAAAGGGTTCGATGCCGATTATGTCGAAGCTATCGCCAAAAGCCTCGACTTAAAAGTTGACTGGGTTGGAGAAGTTCCTGTCGGGCAATCTGTAGAAGAATTACGCAGCGGTAAAATCGATGCCATCTGCGCTTCCGAAGGCCCTTTATTTCCTAGCACGACCAAGCATCTATCTTACAGCAAGCCTTTCGCGTACTTCCCGTTCTTCTTATATGCCAGGGATGGAGACACTCGCTTCGACAATAATCTTCAGGCCATTAACACTCCTGATGTCAAAATAGCCGTGGTTGATGGTGATATTTCTTCCGAGATTGTTGCTACGTATTTTCCGAATGCTACAAAGCACTCTATGGTGCAAATGATTTCGCCGACCCAGATGTATATGGATGTTGCTAGTGGCAAGGCGGATTTATTTATTGATGGCCCTGTCTCTGTTATTCCATTCCAGAAAGAGAATCCAAATTCTGTTCGTCGCGTCATTATGAACGAACCTCTTTCCGTTATACCGAATACATTTAGCGTGTTACGCGGACCTCAAGGAAATGATCTGGTTGCCATGCTGAACCAAGCCATTGATAATTTGCGCAATAGCGGTAAAGAGCCCTTGATATTTGCGCCTTATATCCAAGATATTCCGGGAATGATTTATCCTGTCGCGAAACCTTATGAGAAACCTTAAGAAGGATCAAATATAATATGTCCGCATCGAATGTCGTAATTGTTGAGTCTCCGGCGAAGGCCAAGACGATTAATAAATATCTGGGCAAGGATTATTATGTTCTCGCCTCCTTTGGACATGTCCGCGATCTGGTTGCCAAAGATGGTGCGGTGAACCCTGATGATGATTTTGCGATGCGCTGGGAACTTTCCGACCGTGCCGAGAAAACGGTTAAAGATATTTCTGCGGCGGTGAAAGCTGCTGATACTGTTTATCTGTGTACTGACCCTGATCGTGAGGGAGAAGCCATTTCATGGCACATCCAGCAAATTCTCAATGATAAAAAATTATTGGCAGGTAAAGAACTCAAACGTGTTACGTTTAACGAGATTACAAAGAACGCGATTAAGGCTGCGTTTGAAAAACCACGCTCGCTTGATACTCCATTGATTGATGCGTATCTGGCACGGCGCGCGCTTGACTTTTTGGTCGGGTTTACGCTGTCTCCTGTGTTGTGGCGTAAACTCCCGGGTTCTAAATCTGCGGGACGCGTGCAATCTGTGGCGCTGCGATTGATTTGCGAGCGTGAAGCCGAGATTGAATCGTTTAACGCGCAGGAATATTGGTCGATCCACGCGCGGATGCAAACAGAAACAGGCGCAACCTTTATGGCGCGTCTGACGCACTTGGCGGGGAACAAACTTGATAAACTGGATATTTCCAATCAGGCCGATGCCGAGGCAGCGGTCAAGCGTATCCTCAATAAAAAACTTTCCGTTCAAAAAGTTGAAAAGAAACAGGTTCGTCGTAATCCGTATGCGCCGTTTATTACGTCTTCCTTACAAATGGAAGCGTCCCGCAAGTTGCGGTTTTCGGCGAGCCAAACCATGCGTTTGGCGCAACAGCTTTATGAAGGGGTTGATATTGGTGGGGAAACGGTTGGTCTGATTACCTATATGCGTACCGACGGGATTACACTCTCAGACGACGCTATTTCCCAATGTCGCGCGCAAATCTCCAGCCATTACGGACAAAAATATTTACCCGACTCTCCGCGTATATATAAGAGCAAAGCCAAGAATGCGCAGGAAGCGCACGAAGCGATCCGCCCAACTGACCTCTCCCGTCGTCCAGAAGAGATGCGTCGTTATCTTGATGATCGTCAGGCGGCGCTTTATGAATTGATCTGGAAACGGACACTGGCTTCGCAAATGGAAAGTGCTGTGCTGGATCAAGTGTCGGCTGATCTTTCTGACGGCACGGATGATGTTGTGTTGCGGGCGTCGGGTTCTGTTGTGACGTTTGACGGGTTCCTCACTCTTTATAAAGAAGATGACGACGAAGATCAGGCTCCTGATGCCGAAAACGATGAAAACCGTTTATTGCCTCCGCTTCACGAGGGTATGCCTCTCAGGACACAAGATGTTAATCCGGAACAACATTTTACCCAACCTCCTCCGCGCTATTCCGAGGCATCACTAGTTAAGAAGCTCGAAGAGATGGGTATTGGTCGTCCGTCAACTTACGCGTCGATCATTCAAGTGTTACAAGACCGCAATTATGTGACACTGGATAAACGCCGTTTTATGCCGGAAGATCGCGGGCGCTTGGTGACGACCTTCTTGAAAAAATTCTTCGAGAAATATGTCGATTATGATTTTACTGCGAATCTCGAAGACGAGCTGGATGCGATTTCATCCGGTCAGGTCATCTGGAAAGATGCGCTACGTCAGTTCTGGACAGGATTTAAGGCAGCTGTTGACGGTACAAAAGACCTCACCATTACCATGGTTCTGGATGAACTTGATGCCGAGCTTGGGCCGCACTTCTTCCCTGTAACGAAAGAGAACCCAAATCCGCGCGATTGTCCTGCTTGTGAAGACGGGCGTTTGTCACTCAAGGTCGGGAAATTCGGTGCGTTTATCGGCTGCTCTAACTATCCTGATTGTAAGCATACGCGTCCGCTGGTTGTTCAAAGTGGAGATGCTTTGGAAGATGCGAATTCCGGTGCGGCACTCGGGAATGAACCGAAAGTTTTGGGAACGGACCCTGGGACTGGTCGCACGGTCACATTGCGCAAAGGCCCGTATGGCCCTTATGTACAGATTGATGTGCCGGAGCCTACCGAAAAACCTGTCGAGCCCGAACCAGAAGAAGAAACAGACGGCAAGAAAAAGAAGAAGGCCAAAAAACCAGCAGCGGAAAAACCAAAGCGCCAAGGCGTCCCGCGCGGGGTTCCATTAGATCAAGTGACACTCGAGTCTGCGCTTAAGCTTTTGGCTTTGCCGCGTTTGATCGGTCACCATCCTGAAACGGGCGAGAAAATCGAAGCCGGTATTGGTCGTTTTGGGCCATATATCAAATATCAAAACCGCTTTAAATCCATTCCGAAAGATGATGATGTTCTGACGATTGGCATGAACCGCGCGGTTGAACTATGTGCGCAGATCGGCGAGAAAAAAGTTCGTCCAGTCAAAAAAGTAGCCGAGAAGAAACCTGCTGCTAAGAAGGCTGCGGCGAAGAAAGCTCCTGCTAAAAAAACGGCGGCAAAAAAACCAGCCGCAAAGAAAACTACGGCTAAGAAAGCTGCTCCTAAAAAGACCACAAAAAAGGCTGCTGAATAGCAGCCTTTTCCCATTATTCCCCGAATTCCTTAGGAATTCTAATGTAATTTATAATCGTTTCAATTAATAATAAGACACAAATTCACCCTCACCTAAATCCTCTCCCCTCCAGGAAGAGAACTTGTTTCCTTCCCCCTTGAGGGGGAAAGGTCAGGATGGGGGTAATCCACTCGAATGTCCTGTCCTATTTTTATTTCTCTCCCTACCCCTTGATAGAGAAGCGGTGAATCCGAAAAGAGACTTTTATAATAATATAGTTTTGTGAAACTTTATGGCCTGTAATTGGTCGCCAACAATGCTGCCTTTTCATTAATTTGTGCTGAAAATAATTTTTCGGAGCGCCACGATGGAATATAGCATTCAGTTTGTTCAATCAAATAGTCGGCCACTCCTTCCAAGGGTGAAGGTAATCTTTCTGAAGTAAATCGTTTGTGTGCCAACGTTGCCTGAGCTATATGAATTTGTTCATGCATAGCTGCACGGATAGCATCCCACATATTCTGCATAAATTGAGGCATATCAGAGTTTAAAGATATCTTATATTCTTCAGGGGGCATTTTATAATTTGCATCTGTGTGCGCCTCGAATGGCTGTCGCCTTACCCATTCAATAGGTGCAGGCTTTACTTCTATTCCCATTTCCCTGCTCTGAATTTTGGCAAAGATTCCCAAAACATTAGTAAGTGCTATTTTCTTCTGTTCCAATGTCAGCTCAGGCCAACAACCTTGTTCTGAAAGAACATTATTTTTCTCAAAATAATCAAATGCCGTATCTAGAGTTTTTTGAGTGCTTCCCAAATACTCCTCGAATCCAAGCGTTTCAAATATTTTTACTCCCAGATTTTCTGCTTGTTCAATTTTACTCATATCTTCTTGGGGAATAGGTTTCGATGCATTATACCAGTGATCTTTAATCTCTCCGATTGCTGATCTAATGTTGAAAATGATGATCATGCGTTCTTGAATTGTTAGTTCTTCCAATTTCTTACCACATACGTTTGGTAGGCTGAAACTATCTTTTCTAACTTCATAATTCATAACTATACGCTACTCTTCCAATGTTAATTTTTGTTAAATTATAGCGTGAGTCAACAAAAGCTGCTGAATAGCAGCCTTATCCTGTCACCCCCGCGCAGGCGGGGGTC
>JAGRKB010000041.1 GCA_020442425.1 Alphaproteobacteria bacterium
AGTAATCTATCCACTCCAATCAATGAAATGTTGGTCGGCGCAGTTGTGTTCGGAATAATTGTATATGGAGGATACCGCATTTCCGAAGGTCAATTGACCCCGGGTGGTTTAATGTCTTTCATTGCTGCATTCTCTCTGGCATATGAGCCAATGAAAAAACTGGCAAAATTGAATAACGCGCTTCAATTGGGGTTAGGAGCCGCCGAGCGCGTTGATGAAATGATGAAACAAACATCATCTATTATAGAGAGTAAAGACGCCAAAAAAATAAACGTTCAAAAACCCAATATCAAATTTGAAAATGTTGTCTTCAAATATAATCAGGACGAAGAAGGTCATGCCCTCGATGGTATAAATTTTGAAGTAGAGGAGGGAAGAGTAACAGCCTTGGTCGGAGCATCCGGCAGTGGGAAAACAACGATACTTTCTTTGGTTTTAAGATTCTACGACCCTATATCGGGTACGGTCACAATCGATGGTACGGATATCAAAGAGGTAAGCCTGTCGTCTTTGCGAAAACAGATGGCTCTGGTGTCTCAAGATGTAACGATTTTCGATGATACTATCATGGGAAATATTGCTTACGGTCTCATGAATGCAAGTGAAGAACAAATTATAGACGCTGCTAAAGCCGCAGCAGCCGATGATTTTATTCGCGCGCTTCCGAACGGGTACCAAACGGAAGTCGGTGAAAATGGGGTAAGACTTTCTGGTGGACAACGGCAGAGAATTTCTCTGGCCAGAGCAATTCTAAGAAACGCCCCAATCCTTCTTTTGGATGAAGCAACATCCGCACTGGATAATGAATCAGAACGCCTGATCCAGAAGACCTTGGAAGAGCTGCAGAAAAACAGAACAACTCTGGTTATCGCTCACAGGCTCTCCACCATCCAGCACGCGGATAAAATTATCGTGATGGAAAAAGGAAAAATCGTTGAGCAGGGAACTCATTCTGAATTACTTCCCAAAGGCGGAGCGTATACGAGGATGCACAACTCTGCGATTGTGGACGCAGCCTAGATCAAAACGGTAGACCGAATGAAACAGTTTATATCCTCACTAAAATTTCTGAAAGGTTTTGGCCTGTCATTGTTGCTCGGATACGCAATCATCGTATCATCCCTTTATTTAGCACAAAGACAGATGATGTACTTACCGCCTCAAATATCCCAAGTTCAAATTATTACATTACTGAATGAATATACTCCTGTCTCGGTGGTCACTGAAGATGGACTGACAATCACAGGCTTTTTCTCAGCTCCTGTTGAGGAAAAAGCTCCAATTGTATTGGCATTTCACGGTAACGCCAGCCATCCGGGTTGGCAAGCAATAGACTTAGATGTTTTTACCACAAATGGATACGGAGTTCTTCTGACAGAATATAGGGGATATGGCGGAAATCAAGGTGAGTGCAGCGAGGAAAATTTTTATAAGGATGCGCGCGCCTATTTCAAAGAACTGAAGAAAGATTACCCTGACAATCCTCTTATTTTGTATGGACAATCACTAGGGACAGGCCCGCTCATTCAACTATCTTCTGAATTTCCGCAGCAAATAGCAGGAATAATTTTGGAAGTCCCGTTTGACACAATGGTGAATGTGTCGTCCTATCATTATCCTTACATACTGGGAATGAATTATCTCTTGAAAGATCAGTATCGCTCAATAGAAAAAGTCTCGCAGCTAACAATGCCAAAACTTTTTATACTCGCAGAGAAAGATGAGGTTGTTACGTGGCAAAGTGGAAAAAATCTCTTCGATGCTTCTCCTGAGCCTAAAAAACTGATTACATTGCCTGGGGCGACACATAACAGTGTATCCTCTTATGCATTAGATGACACTTTACTGGAATTTGTTCAAAAAGAAGTTCTGCATGAGAAATAAATTTTTATCAGTAATACTCTTTCTTGTTCTAGGAATCTTTCTGTCCGATGCACATGCGGAAGAGATCAGAATTATCAACCCGTCCCTGAAAAAGGATAGGGGGATTACTCTCTCCGTTGAAATAGCTCTTAATAATAACGACAGGGCAAAGGGGCTGATGTTCAGAACCGAACTGGATGATTTTTCAGGAATGCTTTTTGTGTTCCCCGAGGACCGTCAAGTTGCTTTTTGGATGAAAAATACCCTGATCCCACTGGATATGCTCTTCATAGATGCTACGGGGATGATTGTTCATATTCATAAAATGGCCAAGCCTAAGGATTTAACAAAAATACCATCACCTCAACCAATACGTGCTGTCTTGGAAATTAATGGTGGAATGTCAGAAAAACTAGGGATTTTAGAGGGAAATAGGCTTTTTCCCGAAGGTTTGATAAAATCACTTGAAGTTCAGTAAAGCTTTGTGTAAAAGATAGCCCTGCCGATACAATTGGCACAATATCCGAGCGTCGGGGCGTAGCGCAGCCTGGTAGCGCAACTGCTTTGGGAGCAGTGGGCCGGGGGTTCAAATCCTCTCGCCCCGACCACTCGGAATTTTTCCTCTAAAATTAAGCATTGTTACAACTCTCTCGACGAATAGTCGGGGGATGGGGTTGAGATGTGACGTTTATAAATCTATGGACGCATCACTTTCTTTTTCCCAAAAACCTCTATATTCTCTCCCGATGGCTTATCAAAGCGAAGAACAAGACATTGTTTGGCAACAGCTAGCCAAAAAAGCGCAATCAGGGGACTCGGCAGCGTATCGTGAGCTGCTCGGGTCTATCGTGCCTGTTATTAGAAGATCTTTGAGCCGCTCATTGCCGAGCAGCGACATCATAGATGATGTGGTGCAAGAAGTTCTGCTCTCGGTCCACAAGGCTCTTCATACCTATAGCGCGGATCGTCCTTTTTTGCCGTGGTTGATGGCAATTACATCATTTCGTCGAACAGATTATTTAAGGCAACATTATGCCGCACGGGGAAACAAACAAGTCTCTCTTGAAAATGTAGACTTGCCGGATTACCTCAATAACAGTGAATCAGCGGCTCAAATAAAAGATGTCGAAAAAGCATTGGATTCCTTGCCGGAAAAGCAGAAGGAAGTGGTGGAGTTGCTGAAAATCAAAGGATATTCAACGCGGGAAGTGTCCGAGAAGACGGGGCTTTCGGAATCGGCGGTAAAGGTCACAATGCATCGCGCCCTACAGAAACTAAAAGAGAAACTTGCATGACGAATAAGGACGACGAAATCAACAAGACGATCCATAATCTATGTGGAGAATTAAAGCCTATGGGATGCTTTAACCCTAATTGGCGAGCAGCTCTTTGGATAATTTTGGTTCTGACCTATACAGTAGCCGTTGCGACGACTATTGGTTTTAGGGAGAATATTGCGCATGCCATGAACCGGGGTGAATTTGTCTTTGAATTGCTTTTAGCATTCGGGACAGGAATTACGGCGGGTCTGGTAACCTTCTGGCTCACTATTCCCGATTGTGAGCGATACAAAAAGTTTATTGCTGTGCCGGTTACATTGCTGGCTGTCCAATTGGTTTGGATGTTTGATCGTCTTTATTTTGAAGGGATGGGAGACATTCGCGAAAACTGGTTGTCGCATTGCTGGATGAATACAGCGCTTTACACAACAGTTCCGATCTTTGCGGTGGTCTTGCTGGTCAAAAAGGGGGCAACAGTAATGCCATGCGCTTTGGCAAGCTTTGCTGTACTCTCCGTCAGTGAGTTTAATTGGATAGGGATGCGCCTCGTTTGCCCCAAAGATAATGTCGGGGAAGCATATTTCCTCAATTTCCTTCCCTATGTCGTAATAGGATTATTGGCAGGATTCTTGGCCAAAAAACTGTTCAGATGGTAAAAAAAGCTGTTTTTTTACTCTTTTAATTATTTGGCAATTCCTATAGGGTAAGCTCGATTTTTACGAGGTAAGACGTATGGAAGTCAAAATTTACCGCCCCAGCAAGTCCGCCATGCAATCAGGCCGCGCGAAAGCGCAAAACTGGATCTTGGAATATGAGCTGCAATCCGCCAGAAAGCCCGAAGCTTTGATGGGCTGGACCAGCTCTGAGGATACGCTGAATCAGGTTAAATTGAAATTTCCAACAGTAGAAAAAGCCGTAGAGTTCGCCGAGTCTAAAGGATGGAGCTACTCAATTTCTCTCCCACAAGAGAGAAAGATTGTGCCTAAAAACTACGTCGATAACTTTAAATATATTCCGCCGGAAGAGGCACCTGCCTAAATCGCGCACAAATGGTCCCGTAGCTCAACTGGATAGAGCATCTGCCTTCTAAGCAGAGGGTTACAGGTTCAAGTCCTGTCGGGATCACCATTTTCTTTCCCCATATAATTAAATCGTCATCCCGTTGGCGCGTTCCGCAGGAACGCTTGCACGAACGGGATCCAGGTCTTGTAAGGCAGATCCTTACACAAAAAAACTAAAGATCAGACAAAAAAAGGTCCGGAGACCTTTTCGGTGCTCCGGACAAACGGCGGTAATAGAGGGTGTGTAAGTTATTTATACTTATTCCCGCGTCCTGATGCAATAGAAAAATGCATAAAATCAAAAAAAAATATTCCAAAAGCGAAACTATCAGGAATAGAAAATAAAATTCATAAGTATTGATGATGGGCTGAAGTAAATAATACTTAGTATTTAACTGCAGTTAGCAAGTTAAATATTTTATAAACTAAGTAAAAAAAACATAATCGTATAAAATATTAAATAGTTTTAATTGAATAGCAGCGAATAGTTTCGAAAGTGGGTAAGGCAAATGCCACATTGTCGTCACATTCTTGACAAGATTTACTAAAATACAGTTAAGAAATATTATTGTATGTAGATAATGGACTTATAAAAGAAAAATAGCCTGTGAGGGTAAAATCACAGGCTAAATTCAGATATAGTGAGTATAACACTTACTTCTGTGTAAAGATTTTTGGCTCATGGATATCAATAAAACCTTCGATTCGCATAGAGCCATCCTCAAGCACCTTGCCCATGGCGATAACGCGCTCTCCAACTGTAATTGGCCCATCTCCGCATTCTAGAGTGGTGACTTGGTAATCAATGCCGCTCACATTAACCACATTGTTTTCTTTAACTCCTTCAATGTAGCCTTCAATAGAGAAATAATCGCCAATAGAATTCATTAAATCCGCTTGTGCAAGCAGGGCTCCATTTTCGGAAATTTGTGAAGGGGACGTTTCATCAAGCGGTTCTATCAGAGATGCGGAGAGGATATTCTTGTCATCCAACATACCGGTCACTTCATAGGACTGCCCGATTTTAACGAGCTTGAATAAAGCCTCATCTGCGAGATGAACAACTTGCTGGTTATCCAATATGAAGGACTGCTCATCTTCTAAAATCTTCGTCACTTTTCCTGATGAAAAACCATGTACAGTAACTTCTTGTGCATGCAAAGAATTGTCCTCAGGGTTTACAGATGCTCTAATGTCGACAACATGTCCTAAGAGGATACTTTTATGAAACAGTGAATTTCCATTAGAATCACTAACCTTTGTAATATCTCCATAGTGGACGCGCAAACCATTAACGCACATGCTTCCAAAGGCATAGACGGTTCCTCTAATATGAACTGTTTTATAAGGAGATCCTGTTCCTCCAATGCCTTTTTCATCAATGTGAGTGCGATCAATTGATAATTCTTCAAGCGGAGCGCCTGTTCCGCTGATGCCATTGGAGATATAGTTGCGGCCTATGTTACCATCCAAGAATCCACTCTCCATTCGACAGATTTCCGAATCCGCCATAGCCAAACCTGGAAGTACAATCGCTGTACCGGCCAGTAAAAAAACAAGTCCGAGTTTTTTGCTAGATGTAATCATTTTAATCTAACCTTTCTTGGTTGTACTCCGCTAGGAGTCATTATTATCATGACAATTTTCAGCATAAAAATAAATGCCACAATTGATACGTTTAGACCCAGCCTCATGTTTAGAGGCAAGATCATCTGATGTTCTATATATTTTTTTCAAAAATTCCATTCCATCCTTTTGGATAAGAGATTTGATGATAAGAACATCCTCTTCCGACAAATCACTGTAAAAAGCACTGCGTTCAAAAAATGGAGGAGCCTCTGATTCCATGTTCACAACAGAAGCCTTTAAGTGATCCCCGACATTTCTGGAGAACAGAGTCATTTTCTCTTTAAAGTCAGTCGACGGCAGGAAGGCGGCCTTCTCTAGACGGAGAGTCTGTTGATCGGCGCCCACTGGAACAATTATGCCCAAACGTATCATTTCTGTCATGAATACATTTGGCCGCATGTCTTTTGTAATGCTTTCGGTCAATTCAAAGAAGCTTGGCGATCCATCATGTTGAATAGAATAGGGCAGCTCCAGAGGAACGCCGTCTTTATCAGTATATCTAGAATTACTAATCCATTCAGCAACCATTGCAGAATAGGGGCTTTCAGGCTTAGTTTCGGCATTGCTTAAATGGGGGGAGCCACCCTCGGATTTCATTAGCCTTAAGAATTCAGTGGTTTCTTTTCTGTGCAGCCCGCTAATAAGGGACAGATGACTGGAGGTCACTTTTTTCCCTTGCCTCTCAAGGAGCTCATAACTTTTCTTAAAAAAGACTTCACGAGAAACTTCATTAAACTCGCGATAGGAAATACCATTGGATACCAGAAGATGTACGAGCGGTGACAGAAGACTCGCTAGCATCTGGCGAAGAATAGATGGTTTTTCTTCCTTATCCATTTGGGTATCTCATAGCTTCATGCAGTAAAGTTGTTTTGATAATATCGACCAGATTATAGAATAATTATAATCCGACAATAGTAGAATAGCACAATAATGCAGTTTTGTGGGAAAAAATCTCAAAACTATAGGGAGGAAGCACAGAAAAATAAAGAGTGGCTCCCCGAGCAGGATTCGAACCTGCGACCAATCGATTAACAGTCGATTGCTCTACCGCTGAGCTATCGAGGAATCAGCTTAAGAACTTAGGTGGCTTTTCTATTTTTATTCGACGAGTTTGTCAACTCGAAAAAATTAAAAATAACAAAAACACGATCCCAAGAACCGGTAATATCTGAACTATAACTGGAGGCACGAGCCGGAATCGAACCGGCGTGCAAGCTTTTGCAGAGCTCTGCCTAACCACTCGGCCATCGCGCCACTAGTGATAGTTTCAGAAGGCAGGGATTTATCACTTTTCTACATAGAAATCTAGTATAAAATACTGTAAAAAGAGTAAGTATTTCTTATTTCAAGGATAATCAATCTATGACACTGCAGAATTTTGAAAAGTCCCGAGAGGCTATGGTTGTCTCACAATTGCAACCTTCCGGCATAATGGATGTTACAGTTAATGAGGCATTCCTTTCCATCCCGAGAGAGAACTACGTCCCTCAGGCTCTGCGTGGCGTCTGTTATCTCGATGACGACATTGCTCTGGGGCATGAACGCAGCTTGTTAGAGCCGCTGGTCTTGGCTTTGATGATACAAGATGCCTCCCTTAACGCAGAATCTTGTGTGCTGGATATAGGCGGTGCAACAGGCTATTCGGCGGCTGTTGAGGCTCAAATAGTGGGTACTGTAATCGCCGTTGATTCGAACGAAAAACTGCTACATGAAGCCAGAATGGCATGGAAAAATGATCAAATCAGCAATATTACACCTGTTTTAGGTCGCCATCAGGATGGGTATAAAGCCGGCGCTCCCTATGATGCAATATTCATAAATGGAGCGGTGGAGAAGCCTTCTGAAATTTTATTTGACCAACTTTCTCCTTCCGGCAAGCTTTATTGTGTTGTGAAAAAAAAGAGCGAATCCATTGGAAAAGTAACGGTTTTTGAAAAAACTGAGGCCGGTCAGATCTATTCAAAGACAATCGGTGAGGCCGCTACTCCTTATTTGGAGGGCTTTATTCCTAAAACTGAGTTTAAATTTTAGTTTGCCTTCTGTAAAATTCTGGGATGGGCGAATTAATCAAGGATGTGGATAGGGATTAAATCGTGCTTTGACAATGCGTTAGCATTGAGACAAACTGCATCAGTTAAAGTAAATTAAGGAAAAACCGTATGGCGGGCACAGAATCGGATCAAGATTACTCAATAGACGAGATCCTCGCATCCATCCGACAAATCATCACGGATGATGAAACGCGGGAAGCTGGGGATATAGAAGTTCCTCAGGAAGAAAAATTCGAGATTCCGGTGTACGAGCCGGAACCAGAGGAAGAAGAAGCGCCGCGTCAAAGTTTTGACGAGGTTCTTGAACTGACCAACGAAATCAAAGAAGAAGAAAAAGTAATCAACTACGAAGAAGAAAAATTTGATATTCCTCTTCATGAGCCTGAACCGGAACCTGAAGACAGCGCTAGAGAAAGTGATCTCGATCTGTCCGCACTAGAGGAGTCCAAAAGAGAAAGTGATTTGGATTTATCAATGGGGTCAGATGATATAGATGCTTTATTTACTGCTCCTGCAGCGGCCGCAACAAGCGATGCTTTCTCTAAATTGATGGGAAATATCCCAGTAGAGCGTGAAGAGAATTCACGTTTATATGCAGATGGTCGTATCACGCTAGAAGATATTGCAAAGGATTTGATGCGTCCGATGTTGCGCCAGTGGATCGATGATAATGTTCCAAAATTGGTGGAACGCTTGGTGCAAAAGGAAATAGAAAAAATTACACGCCAAATGCGTGGTGATTAGCCTCTCAAGAGCAAACATTTCAGAATAAAAGAGGCCCTCAATCTGAAAAGGGCTTTTTTTATATAAAAAACACTGAAAAGGTTGAAAATTAGCCGCTTACAGGCTAAAAAGACAACGAAATCAAAAGAAATAATATTAACCCAAAGCATCTTAGAGAACGCAATGCTCGATAAAACATTTGACCACAAACAGATTGAAAAAAACCACTATCACAGATGGGAGGATTCAGGACTGTTTGAATGTCATCCGAAGATGGATACATCTCCCTATACAATTATGATGCCGCCGCCGAATGTGACGGGTACATTGCACATGGGACATGCCTTCACCAATACGATACAGGATATCATGATCCGTTATAATCGTATGAGAGGAAAGGACACGCTTTGGATGCCCGGAACAGATCACGCAGGGATCGCAACGCAAATGGTGGTCGAACGCAAACTCGAAGCCGAAGGGCAGCCGTCCCGTCGTGAAATGGGGCGCGAAGCTTTCCTTGAAAAAGTCTGGGAGTGGAAAGAATATTCCGGCGGGACAATCACCAGTCAATTGCGCCGTCTGGGAGCAACACCCGACTGGAGCCGTGAACGGTTTACTATGGACGAAGGTTTAAGCAAAGCCGTCGCCAAAGTTTTTGTCCAACTATACAAAGAAAAATTGATATACAAAGATAATCGCCTTGTAAACTGGGACCCAAAATTGTTAACCGCAATTTCTGATCTTGAAGTTGTCCAAAAAGAAATCAAGGGTCACATGTGGTACATTCGTTACCCAGTGGAGGGAGATCAAGAGCGCACGATTACAATTGCAACCACTCGTCCTGAAACCATGCTGGGTGATACCGCTATTGTTGTAAATCCTGAGGATGAACGTTACAAGGACTTGATCGGAAAATTTGCGGTCCTACCAATCGTTGGTCGACTTATAAAAATTATTGCCGATGACTATGTGGACATGGAGCTGGGAACAGGGGCTATGAAAGTAACCCCCGCCCATGACTTCAATGACTTTGAAATCGGTCGTCGCCACAATCTCGAAATGATCAGCATTTTGGATATTCATGCAAAAGTAAATGAAAACGCTCCGAAAGAATATCAAGGCTTGGATCGATACGATGCACGTAAGAAAATTTTGGCAGAACTGGAAGCTCAAGATTTGCTGGAAAAGGTAGATAATATTACTCACATGGTTCCGTATGGAGACCGTTCCGATCTGGTAATAGAACCTTTCTTGACCGAGCAATGGTATTGTGATGCCAAGACATTGGCTCAACCAGCAATCGAGGCCGTTGAAACAGGAAAGACTGTCTTCGTTCCAAAGAACTGGGAAAACACTTTTTTTGAATGGATGAGAAATATCCAGCCATGGTGTATCTCGCGTCAATTATGGTGGGGACACCAAATTCCGGCTTGGTACGACGAAGACGGCAAAGTCTATGTCGCCGAAACCGAAGAGGAAGCCCAAGCCGAAGCAGGCGCAGGAGTAAAACTCCGTCGTGACGATGACGTACTGGATACATGGTTCTCGTCGGCCCTCTGGCCGTTCTCGACATTGGGCTGGCCAGAGCAAACTCCTGAACTCGCAAAATATTATCCGGGTGATGTGCTGTGCACGGGCTTTGATATTATCTTCTTCTGGGTTGCCAGAATGATGATGATGGGTATCCATTTTATGGGTGATGTGCCGTTTAAAACAGTGTACATGCACGCACTCGTAAGGGATGCCAAAGGACAGAAAATGTCCAAATCCAAAGGGAATGTAATTGATCCTCTGGATGTTATCGAAAAATACGGTGCCGACGCATTGCGCTTCTGTTTAACCGCCATGGCAGCTCAAGGCCGTGATATACGTTTGTCGGATGACCGCATCGAAGGATACAGAAACTTTGCAACCAAAATCTGGAATGCTACTCGGTACTGCGAAATGAACGGCTGCTTGCCGAATGCGGATTTCAAACCTGAAAACGCAAAAGCAACCATTAACAAATGGATTGTAGGGCAAGTTATGGATGTCCAAAAGGCCATTGATAAAAACATGGAAGAATACCGCTTCAACGATGCGGCGGGGGCGATCTACCAATTCGTATGGGGAACTTTCTGCGACTGGTATTTGGAGTTTACGAAGCCAATGCTTGGTGAAGGCAATACAGACGATGCCCTAAAACAAGAAACGCGCGATACAACCGGCTGGGTTCTGGATCAAATTCTGACACTCCTTAATCCTTACATGCCGTACATTACCGAAGAATTGTATGAAAGCATTGCGGTTCGTCCAAAAGACTCTCTACTGATGGGGCAACCGTGGCCGACTTATGCCGAAAGCCTTTATAACGAAGACGCCCGTCAGGAAATGGACTGGGTTATGCGTTTGATAACCGAAATCCGTTCTGTGCGCTCTGACATGAATGTTCCGGCTGGCGCAAAAATCCAGATGATGATTAAAGATGCAAGCGAACAGACCAAGTCACGTATTGCATCTTACGAAGAAATCATCGGGCGTATGGCGCGGATCGAAAAAATAGAGCTGACTGATTCTGCTCCGAAAGGTTCTATCCAGACCATTCTCGATGAAGCAACAATTATTCTTCCAATTGCTGAAATTATTGATCTGGATAAAGAACGCGAACGCTTGAAAAAAGAAATCGACAAATTGGCGGCAAATATCAATCGTATTGATACAAAACTGGCAGATGAAAAATTTGTGAATAACGCGCCGGCGGAAATCATCGCGGAACAAAAAGCCCGCCGCGAAGAAAGCGAAACGGTGATGAACAAATTATCCCAAGCGCTGAAGCAGTTAGAAGCTGCCTAGTTGAGAAATCCCCGCTCATGCGGGGTTTTTGAGCAATAGTAGGCGTATAAAGCTACTTGTTTACTTTAATTATGTTTCTGAATAGATATGTTTTTCAGATATATTTCTTTTTGGGGCTGGCCTAGATAAGGG
>JAGRKB010000042.1 GCA_020442425.1 Alphaproteobacteria bacterium
GATGCGGCCTTCGAATTCCATACCGATTTTATCCCGCAGATAGGCGGCAGTGAAGCGGTCAACCGAATTGCGTTCGGCTTCGGCGGAGGTGCGTTCTGTGCCTGAAATATGTTGAGCAATTTCGGAGAGCTTGACCGTTTCAAGATCGGTCAGTTCGCCGTCTCCCAATTTATAGGCTTTGATAATCGAGCGGTGAACGATCAAATCCGCATAGCGGCGAATGGGAGATGTAAAGTGCGCATAGCGTTGCAGCGCCAATCCGAAGTGTCCGATATTTTCGGGGTCATAAACTGCTTGGGATTGGGAGCGCAGGATAATTTCCGAGACCAGAAAGCCCATCGGCATTTTTTTGGCTTTGGTTAAGAGATGATTGATCTGTGCGGGGTTCGCGACACCGCTTTTCGGCAAGGTTAGGCCGAAGGATTCCAGAAAGCTTGAGGCCGACATCAATTTCTCACCGGTCGGGCGGTCGTGGATACGATAGATGCAAGGGGCTGTTTTTGCTTCCAAGGCTTCTGCGGCTGCGACGTTTGCCAAGATCATGAATTCTTCGATGACTTTGTGGCTGTCGAGGCGTTCGCGTGTTGCGACACCTGTCATGATGCCTTTGTCATTCACGACGATTTTACGTTCGGGAATATCGAGATCAAGAGCGCCGCGTTTTTCACGGGCCTGATCCAAAATTTTCCAAGCTTCATAGAGTGGTTTGATGACCTCATCCATGAGAGGTGCAGTCTTTTCATCCGGTTCGCCATTCTTGGCGGCTTGGACTTGTTCATAAGTTAGGCGTGCGCGCGACATCATTAATCCGCGAACAAATTTATGACGCAGAAGTTTTCCGTCTTTGTTGATCCACATATGAACGGCCAAGGTCGCACGCGGTTCATGCGGGCGGAGCGAGCAAAGATCGTTTGAAAGTTTTTCGGGTAGCATCGGCAGAACGCGGTCTGGAAAATATGTGGAGTTGCCGCGCAAATAGGCTTCCTTATCGAGTTCCGAGCCGTGGGTGACGTAATGTGCGACGTCGGCAATGGCCACCAGTAAATGATATCCGCCTTCGTTATTTGAATCGGTATCAGGTTCAGCAAAAACAGCATCGTCAAAGTCGCGCGCGTCTGATCCGTCAATCGTGACCAACGGGAAGTCGCGTAAATCGGTGCGTTTTCCCAATGGCGGGATAATCATATCCTCGGTTTCTGCGATTACGGCTTCGGGGAAGAATGGGCGTAATCCCGCTTCATAAAGGGCCATAAGCGAGATGGCTTTCGGATCATCTGCATTGCCGATGACTTCGATCACGCGGACTTTTTTTCTTAAGGCCGAGCGGGAGGGCTGGATTTCCGCTAGAACGATTTTTCCCGGTTCTGCGCCGTTCAAGTCAATCGATGGAATGTCAAAATCATGTTTTGCGCGACGATCAATCGGCGAAAGCAGATAACCGTTTTTAATCTGTTTGACAAAGCCCACAGCGCGCGCGGTGGCGCTGTCTACTTTTTTCATGATTTGGGCTTCGTAAATATTGTGTCCGGCTTTGCGGACGCGTACCAGCGCGCGATCCCCAACCATCAAAGATGGATGGCCTTTTTTATCTGGCATGATTTCTATGCGTGGTGGAGGGCCTTGGAGGTCTTCTTGCCATTCGGTTGGCCTTGCAAATAAATCTCCGTCAATATCAATATCGGAAATTTCAACGACGCACACAGGCGGCAGGGCATCGGCGACCTTGTAGGATTTGCCCATGTCTTTGACGATCAGCCCGTCTTGTTCCAGTTCTTTCAGAAGTTTTTTAAACTCGACACGTGCGGCTTCGCCTTTGATGTTAAAGGCGGTGACAAGGTCGCGTTTGGTCATGGCCCCCCCGAATTGTTCGAGGAGCTTTAGAATTTGGTCTTTTGTGGGAAGCTTCATACCGCCAGTATAGCCGAGTTTCGATCTGGTGTCATGAGGAGTTTTAGGGTGCACCAACTACTCTTAATTGAGGCGCTTTATTAGGGGGGGCTGAGTGGATGGCTTTTTTGAGCTGATTTAGGACTGCGAGGCAGAGACTTTGAATGTTCTTAGCTCTGAAGTTTTCATTCAATTCGTGCCTTATATCATCTATTTCTTCTAGATTTCTTTGAATATGTTCAGTTGTAATGGGATTTCCCAATGTTTCTCTGACTATCGTTGGTGTTAGTACTATAGTGGGGCGGAATTTTTCTCTTAGTAATTGTACCTTTTGGGCGAAATATTTTGTTTGTTGTAGAGATACGACATTATCGTCAGGGGAATTGTCTTTATCCGGTTCTATTTTTACTCCAAGAGCCACATCTGCATCAGGGTACATCTTGGCGAGGGTTTTGTAGTCTCTCATGTTACAAGCACGCGCAAATTCATATATCAATTCTGAGGTTTCTTTCTCAAGGCGCTGTCTTTCAGATCTGATTGCAAGGACTTTTTTTGGCCAGTATGTTTATATCAAGTAGCAAGCGTTTATTGCGCCCGATATTATTTCATTTGCATTGTCTCCAATAGGTTGTGGTGTTTTTAAAGTCAGATGTTTGAAAAGGATGCAAAATGCCGTGGATATTGCTTCTATATCTTGTTTGTTGAATGGTGGAGTTGCGAGATATTTATCTTCTTTTTCTAAAAGGTCATTCCCCGCAATTGCTATTCGTACAAGGCAATCAAGGTTTGTACCCCGAATGGTCTTATATATTCTGTTACTCTCATCGTCTGAAAATATTACTTCTCTTAATATATCATAGCCTTCTGGTGCAGGGGCTTTAGCAAATTCGATTAAGGCTGATATGTTCATGACGTTTTTTTATAGGTCGCGACGTTGACCTTCTTGTGCTCTTGTTTTATGGAAGTTGGCTTGAGCTATCAGGAAGTCAGCGTATGGAACTTCTTCACAGTCCGGAATATCCAGTCCGTCTGCGGCGGTTAGCAGATAGATTGAGTCATCAATTATCATGAATTGAAGTGTATCAAGTGTTGTATCCATTCTTTCAGGAAATGTTCTAAGGGCTTCATTATCTTCTAGCTTTCTTTTCATTTCATCATGAAATTCTGATCTAAGTATCCAAGAGACATAATCTTGGGCTTTTTTAAAAGCGTTTACTTGTGTGGATAATTCTTCAAGTTGATTATCTATTTCAGTATGTTCTAAGAAAAATTCACCATCATAGATATCAACTTTTTTCCAACCTTCGGGGACTGGGTCTGTTGGTTCACGGAGTGTGAATCTGTAGTTTCCTCTATTTCTGTTGTAAATTACGGCTAACCCGTGTTTTGCAGCCAAGTCGTTTATTTGTTGAGCGGCTTGTTGAGCATGTAGGTATCCTTCATTCAACATGTCCAGAAAATCGCCGCCGGCTTTCCAAACTCTGTACGGAATTTTTGGTAAGGTTCCGTTGAAAGCATCTGCTAGAGGGTCTACGTGTTTGGCGCTATCCGGAAGACATGAAGACATTTTGTAATATTTCTTGTTCGGTTGTTTGGTTTTTGTAACCATATAGAGGTTTTGGTTTTATGTCAATTTGTTTATTCTCATAATCTGTCTTTTGTCGTCCCGAATTATTGTCTATAAGGGAGGCAATAGAAAGGAACCCGAAATGACCCCATACATTATCAAAGATACGCCTGTGAGCGATGCTGTTCTCAATGTGATTGCGCATTTGCCAACCAAAAGTCTGGCGGCGACGGTTGATCCGGCTTTCTTTCAAAAGCTAACGGATGCTGATTTTATGCGCATAGCCGTTCTTTTGGCGCAAAAAGGATATGATGAGGGCGGGTGTCCGATTGGGGGTGTTGTCGTTGATAACGTCAGCCGTCAGATTCTTGGTAAGGGGCATAATACTCTGGTTCAGGAAAATCATCCGTATAATCACGGGGAAACCTCGGCTATTCGGGATGCGGGGCGAATTGATTTCAGCAAAACCACGATTTTTACCACTTTGTCCCCGTGTGATGTGTGTGCGCCTTTGGTTTGCGCGCGGCAATTTAATCGTGTGGTTGTCGGCAATATTACAACGATCTCAGGAAATGAAGATTTTATCAGATCAAAAGGGGTGCAGGTGGATATTCTGGAAGACCAGATGGGAATCGATTTATACACCAAGTTTCGTACGGATAATCCTGACTTGGATAATGAGGACTGGAAGGGTTTGGCCGAGGTGACTAAGAGTAAGGCTGCGGCTTGCTGCTGATTATTTAACATTTATTGGAAGAGTTTGTAGAAACAGGTCAGCCTTGCGGCTGACCTGTCTTTCGTGTGGTGAGGGAGGGAGAATTCTTAACGGTGTGTGTCTGTCTGTTGGAATTCTTAACCACGTTTGGGGGCGGGAAGAGGGGCAAAGCGTCCGTACATCCTTGGGAAGGCTCGCATCAAGCGATTTTTCCATTTTGGAGGCATCGTAAACAAGGCTCTCATAAACTGGGTTCTCATTTTTTTTCCTATGTTTGTTCCTTTCTATGATTTCACTATATATATCTTTTCTATGATTGTATATATAAATATCAATAAACTTATATAATTTCTTATATTTTTTATATTTGATAATTGTGGTATAATCGCTACCTTCACAAAGTTCCTTATAAATCAAATGGTTGGGTTTGTAACAGAGCGCAATAGAGCGTGAATTGTCGTTGCGCAGCAATTCGCCTACATTCTCTTCATATATTTATCCGTTCGGGAGAATCTTTATTTACATGCAACATACCGTACAAAAAAGCGTTTCTCTTTCAGGTGTCGGGCTTCATTCCGGAGCCGAGACGATCCTGACGATTAAGCCTGCGGATGTATCTTCGGGGCTACGTTTTGTTCGTGTTGATGTGTCTGACAAGAATAATGTTATTCCGGCCAAGTGGGATCATGTTGTTGATACGCGTCTTTGTACTGTTGTTGCCAATAAAGACGGTGTTAGTGTTGGAACGATTGAACATTTGATGGCGGCACTGGCCGCTTGCGGTGTTGATAATGCCGTGATTGAGCTGGATGGGCCGGAAGTTCCAATTATGGACGGGTCTTCGGAGCCATTTATTGAAGCTATTTTAGATGGTGGGCTTAAAACTCAGACGGCACCGCGCCGCGCGATAAAAATTTTGAAAGCGGTTGAAGTGCGGGACGGGGATAAGGTCGCTGTTCTGAAGCCCGGTATTGGTTCCCGTTACAAAATCGAAATTGATTTTCCTCATAAGGAGATCGGGCGTCAATCTGCCGAGATTGATATGTTCGGTGGTGATTTTATCGGACAAATTTCGGACGCCAGAACATTCGGGTTCCTGCATGAAGTGAATGCCCTGCGTGCGATGGGGTTGGCGCTTGGCGGGTCATTGGAAAACGCCATTGTGCTGGATACCGATTCGATTATGAATCCCGAAGGACTGAGGGCGCCAAATGAATTTGCGCGTCACAAAGTTCTGGATGCTGTTGGTGATCTTTATATTGCCGGTGGGCCGATTGTCGGTCATTTCGAAGCGGTCAAGCCCGGTCACAACATGAATAATCTTGTGCTTCGTGCGCTGTTCGATCAACCTGACGCGTGGACATATGTTGATCTTTATATGGATCATACACCTGAACAAGTTTCCGCGGGCTATGTTGCTCCGGTCGTGCCTATGCGCGCTGTTGCTTCGGCCTCCTGATTTTTATTGACATAATTCTATGCGGCTTCTATAGTCTGTTTCTTCTGAAATAGACGGTTTAACCATTGGCATAATAGGGCCAGAAGATGTGAATAGAATGAATAGTCAGAAATTAACGAGTATGTTGTCGAAGAGATCAGGGGAAAATCTTGACCAATTAGGTGGTCGTATGTCCACTGATGAAGCGCGTATTTTTTTTGAAATGCTTTCACGTTTTGTTCAAATGCAACAGGACTTATTAAAGCAAGGCGATGCATCTGGATGGAAGAAGGCTATAGTCGGCCAGCATATTTCGATATTTTCTTATTTGCATGAGAAGCATTCTGCATTTTTCGACACCGAAGATTTCTTACCAGTTCGGGAGCATGCTAAGTGGTGGCTTTTTGGAGCTGATTTACAAGGGGATCATAAAAAGACTTGGGTAAAGGTTGTGGGCGAGGCTTTTGAGGGGAATCGTATCAATTTTTTCAGAGTTGTTCATCTTTATGGATTGTCCGGTGATTTTGAAGATTGTTGTTCAAATCAACTGTATAGCCGGAATATTCGACAGGCTTATAAAAATTGGAAAAGAGTAAATACGGTTTTTATTGAAGAATGTGCCGTACAAAATGGAATAGAGACTTCTGCTTATCAAAGTCAACTAAACGGAAAGAATATTTCCAGAGATCAAATTATCTTTCTGAAGAGATGTCGGGAGGAGGCAGAAAATAATCGCAATAGTAAAAAAACCAGAGAGACATATAGGCTGTTGGGTCAAATTATTACGGGGAAACTGGAATCTTGCGATCAGGTTCTTAAAACTATTATGGATTGCCCTGAACAGTTGAATGCACATGCACATGCCGATATTGTTTTGGCTTCTTCATTTGCGTGGAAGATTATTGCTCAAGAAGGCGGATCAGGTAACTCTTCTGTTTATAGCTTTATATATTTTGGTGGGTTTGGCCGTCACCTTGAAGATGCGATTTCAGAAAAACCTTTTTCTAAAGCATGGATTGAGTGCCAAAGCTGGAAAGCCGAAAATCAAGAGTTTATTAGCTCCCTTTCTGCGGTTAGAGAGAATTATGCTATCTTGTTTTTGTTGCGTTTATACAGTGATCGGACGAGTGATGAAAAGGCACGCAAATTTTATGATGTGTGCCGGATTGTCTGTACACAGGCTTTTTTTTCTTCTCTGCCGGATACAAGTATCGCAGCGCAGAAAAATGGATCTCTGCAAACTGCGAAAGATTACATCTCACAAGGCATGGTCGGCTGTATTCGTTATTTTTTAGATAATAGGGAATATATTACCTCTTTAGAACATAGTCACGCTATTCTTTTTGCGTTGACGGTGGCTCTATGTGTCATTCGGGAAGATGATGATATATCAAAACATCCGTTAAATGCTATGCCGCTCGAAGAGTTTTTTGATTTTGTCCGGTTGACTGGTATAGAGAGCACTTTAGAACAAGTGTTGGGGACAGAAAATTTCCCGCATGTTCATTTTTCTGATTATCAGTCTTGGAAAGAAACGGGCATCATTCCTTCGCGGGAAGATGAGGTTCCGGAAGGCGTACAAGAATCTCCAGAGGTTGTTGATCATTGTGGAGGAGTTTTTGATGATCCTCGCGTAACGGTGACGAAAGTCTATGAACCGCTTGTGCTGCCTAAAATGGGGCGGCATGTCGGTTTTGATTCTTGCTTGCCTTCGATTAAGTTGGAAGATGATGTTAAAAAGCTTGCATTGGTTGCATGGAAGTTTGTTGACCGAACAACGCCTTTATTGGAATCGCTTATGACGGACAAAACTATTACCAGAGCTGAAGTTTGCTTTGATAAACGCCTCGTGAATGATCAGGACGTTATATTGAA
Organism: Alphaproteobacteria bacterium; assembly: GCA_020442425.1. Lineage (GTDB taxonomy): Bacteria > Pseudomonadota > Alphaproteobacteria > Micavibrionales > Micavibrionaceae > UBA1573. The sequence continues at coordinate 7,483 of JAGRKB010000042.1, forward strand.
TAGACCGTATAATGTGATCAATATAGAAATGAATGATGGTTCTCGAAACCGAATCATTATTTCAGATTACGGGTCGATCATTTATGTCGACCGGAATCCAGCAGAGATGTGTGACGGGAAAAGTCTTAGTATGGACGAGCTTTTATCTGATCCTAAAATATGGACAGTTCGGCATGTGTCCGATATGCAGGCGGCGGCGCAGCTCAAAAGTATACTTGATATTCCTCTTGAAGATTTGGGCGTAGAAATCAAAAGCCGTTCTTATTGGAAAGGCGCACGCGAGGCCTTGATTGAATCTTTTGCCGGAGCTGTGATGGCGACCGGGAAAGTGCCTGGTGCGCCAGGAGGCAAGTTGAGAGATGTTGTGTTTCAATATGGCCCTTTAAAAGGTAAAACAACACATGATCGGGCCTATCATGCTATCTACAGACATGGTGTTGATGGAATTCCCGAAGATGTAAATGGGCACAAGGCTTTGTTTCGTTATCTGACCGAGCCCCAGGATTATAATGATGGTCAACCTGAATACCCGTTGTTGAAAGATTTTTTGAATAGAGTCCCTTTGACGGCTGAGGGTATATTAAATGCGTGCAATAAATTCCAAATGGAATGTGGTGAGAAACCGGTTCCTGAAAATTGTTATGAACTGGTTCGAATTGATAAGGACCGTACTGCGGAGCATGCTGACCTGGCTATCCGGTTTGGGGTTGTTGCTATGCCTTCGGGAATTTTACCTGAGGAGTCTGATTACCCACAGAATCTGCAAGAATTTTTGCATTTGTCTGCGATGATAATGTCAAAGGCGCCGGTTTGTCAGGCTGCTTGAGGCCTATCTTTTTGATTGGCCTCGATTGTTTTTTGAGGTAGTTTCCTTTCTCATAATAATAAAAAGTATGGGAGGTTATTAATGGCATCTATATCTGCTCGATTGGCGACTGGCTTGGTTGCTGCTTTTTCATCTGTTAGTGCTTTTGGTGGCGGGATCGGTTCTTTTGACTTTGACCCGTTTCATCCTGATCCTCATCCCGCTGTTTATGGAGAGGGGTATGATCGTACTTTGCTGGGGGTCATTGACGGAAAACAGCCTGTGCGGCCTTTTACGGGTGGCGCTCAAGTCTGGGATTGTAAAAAACTGAATTATTATAATGATCTTATTATGAAGCAAGTTATGCGGTTTGGTTATGATCATTTTATCAGGGAGCGTGGGTTAGAGGATCTTGATCGCGCAATTTTGTATGGATTGCATCAATGCGGTAAAGATTCAGAAAAAGGCTTAAAGCTTGGTTTCGTTCCTGAATAAGCCATAATATCCTTATGATAGGCTCTTGGATATTAGGTTGGGTAATGTTAAGACTGGATCTTAACTTTTAGGAAAAAAATATGAAACGTACTCTCGTTAGTTTATTGGCTTTGTCGTTGGTTTTATCTGCTTGTGGTTCGAAAGATGACAAGGTTGATCCACTGCGCGTTGATCGTCCAGCAGAAGAGATATTTAAAGAGGCTGAGTCTGCGAACGATGAGGGGCAGTATCAAAAAGCAACTACGTTATATTCTGAAGTGGAGCGTCAGCACCCTTATTCAGAATATGCGACGTTATCGCAGATTCGTCAGGCTGAGTCTGCTTATGAAGGGTTGCGATATGATGAGGCTATTGCGGCTTTGGATCGCTTTGTCGAATTGCACCCCGGGCATGAGAAAGTTCCCTATGCTTATTATATGAAAGCGATGTGCTATTACGAGCAGATGACGGATGTCGCTAGGGATCAGGGGATGACGGTTCAGGCTAAAGAGGCTTTGACTGTTGTGGTTAATCGTTTTCCTGAGAGCAAATATGCGCGGGATGCGCAGTTTAAGCTTGATCTTGTGATGGATCATTTGGCCGGTAAGGAAATGGAAGTCGGTCGGTATTATATGAAGAAGAAAGAGTATAATGCTGCGATCAACCGTTTTATGGAAGTTGTCAGGAATTATCAGACAACCACTCATACGCCGGAAGCTTTGCATCGATTGGTTGAGAATTATACGATTTTAGGTTTGAGGGATGAGGCAACTCGTGTTGCTGCTGTTTTGGGGCATAATTATCCAGGCAGTTCATGGTATGAAGATAGCTATGCTTTGCTTGATCCAAGTCAGCGCGGCAAGTTGGAAGATCAGAGATCGTGGGTTAGTCGTACGATTGGATCTTTGCTGAGTGCTGAATAATTTGTTTTCCATTTTATGAGTTTAGGGATATTGTCGCGTCATGCTCACGGCGCTTCACATAAAAAACATTGTTTTGATAGAGCAGCTTTCTTTGGAGTTCTCTGAAGGGCTTTCTGCTTTGACGGGAGAAACCGGAGCCGGGAAATCTATTCTATTGGATTCTTTGGGATTGGTTGCAGGTGCTCGCGCTGATGCCGGTCTGGTACGCCGCGGGGAGGATCAGGCCAGCGTTGTTGCCGAATTTTATTTTCCGGAAGATCACCCTATTTTTGCCTTGCTCGAGGAGCAAGGAATTGAAAAATCACAAAACGAACTGAGTTTGCGTCGTGTTTTGGGTTCGGATGGGCGCAGCAAAGCTTTTGTCAATAATGAGCCTGTGAGCGTTTCTTTTTTAAAGACTATTGGTGAGTTGGCGGTTGATATTCATGGTCAATTTGAGACTTATGGACTTTTAAACCCCGCTACGCATCGTTTCGTATTGGATTGTTATGCCGGTAATTCGTCTTTATTATCAGAGGTTTCTTCTTGTTACTTGCGTTATAAAACGGCATTGGAGAATGTTCAGTCTTTAGAGGCTGATGCGGCTTTGGCTGTCCAGAATGAGGCCTATTTAAGAGAATGTGTCGATGAGTTGGAGGCTCTTGATCCTCAGGAAGGAGAAGAAGAGGAGCTTGTTGCTCGCAAAAAAGCTATTCAAAATGTAGAGGCGTTGCAGGAGTGTTTTTCATTCGTTCAAGAAGCTTTAGGCGGAGAGCAGGGGGCTGATCTCCAGATCGGTCAGGCTGCTAGAAAGCTCGAGCGTCATGCTGATAAAATCGGCGAGGGAGATGTTAATGAACTGGTTGCCATTCTGGATCGGGCTTCTTCGGAAGTGCAGGAGGCTTGCCGATATCTGGATGGTCTCGTTGCGCGTTATGATCTTGAGGGGATGGATTTGGAGCAGATTGAGGATCGTCTCTATTCTCTGCGTGCTCTGGCACGTAAGCATCATTGCTCTGTGGAAGCGTTACCAAGTTTGTGTAGTGACTTGAAAGAAAAGATTTTATTGATTGACGAATGTACAGATGCACTGGCGCATGCGCGGGCGGAAACTGCAGAATGTAAGGATAAATACATTAGTTGCGCTAAGAGGCTTCATGTCTCTCGCAAGAAGGCAGGGCAACGGCTTGATAAAATTGTCAATTCTGAATTAAAACCTCTCAAATTAGATAAATCAGTGTTTGAAACTTCCGTCGAAGTGTGTCATCCTGAAAATGCATGGGGAGTTCAGGGCTTTGACGAAGTTCGGTTTCTGGTCGCAACCAACGCATCATCTGATTCGGCTCCGCATTTGGAGCCTCTCAACAAAATTGCTTCGGGTGGGGAGATGGCGCGCTTTATGCTCGCTTTGAAGGTCGTATTGGCTGACTCCACACCATACTCCGGGTCGTTTGTTTTTGACGAAATTGATACCGGAATCGGCGGCGCGACAGCGAATGCCGTTGGGGAGCGTTTGGCCAAAATGGCTATGAGACATCAGGTGTTGGTTGTGACTCATTCACCGCAGGTTGCTGCGCTGGCTCACCATCACTGGAAGGTTTCCAAAAGTGCGGGGCGAACTACTATTACTCCGTTGGCTGGTGAAACCAGACAGGAAGAAATTGCAAGAATGCTTTCGGGGGCTGAGGTATCAGCTGAAGCCAGAGCGGCCGCAGCAAAATTATTGGATACAGGTTAAAGTCGCGTTAATATAAAGAAGTTAAAATTGGTTCATAATGAGAATAGTGAATAAAGAATTTGCCGGCATAGGGAGCGGCGTTCAAAGAACCAGAAATGAAGATGGCTTTATTGCTGTCGGCGAGGGGCACGAACTTCACTATATTCGTGCCGGTAAAGAGGGAGGCATCCCGATGGTCGTTCTTCATGGTGGTCCGGGAGCCTGGTTGGACGAAGCTTACAAAGATCTTTTACATTCTACTGAATTTGATGTGGTTATTTATTCTCAGCGCGGGTGCGGATTGTCGCGTCGGCGAGGGGAGCCTATGCGTCCGTCTGCCGATCAGGGGGATGAGGCTTTAATGCGATATTATGTCGAGCGTTCTTTGTACGTGAGTGAAGGGAACGAGTTGGATCATCAAATTCATGATGTTGAAATAGTCCGCCAGCATTTCTTTAAAGATCAAAAAGTTCATGTATTGGGAGGTTCCTGGGGTGGGGCATTGGCTATGCTTTATGGGATTCATTATCCGGAATGTACGGAAGCGCTGTTGTTGCGTTGCACGTCTTTGACCGAGTTGTGCGGTGCCATGAATCCAATTGATAAGGCTGAAACCGAAAGCCAGCGTCTCCATAACCCCTGTTTTGTAAGATTGGAAAACAAGATTAGGGATTTGGTCGGTGCAGATCATTATCATTCTTCCAATCTGTTCTTGCATTTGTATCAGGGACTTTATGATCAACTGGAAGATGGGGCTGTTTGGAGTGATGTTGAAAAATGTCAGGCGGCTTTGGCTTGGCGGATTTGGAACAAAAGCCTTCAATATACCCGCATTACGGAAGGTGAAGCCGAGAGCTCTATTTATTCGGATTTGGAGCAGAATATAAAATTTGGCTTTTTGTTTAGTAAGTTGCTTTTGGGATATGCCAAGTTCGGGCGTCCATATTTTAGAGAACATTTGCCCCAATTGGCCCAAAACTCTGATTGTAATGTCATGATTGTACATGGAACAAATGATAAGATTTGCCCTATCCAGAATGCCTATGACGTATTTGAATGGTTTAGCGGAGAAGAAGCCCCGAATAAGTTAGAGTCCGGTAAACCGGTTTTTAATTCTGATCACCGTGTTGTTTTGCTGCCTGTGAATTCCGGTCATGCAAATGATGATACGGGCATGTGGAGTGCTTTATCCAATATTGTGAGGAGTGCCGAGCTAGTTGCTTTGGCGGCAAGAGATGCGAAAAATGAAGCTGATGCCGATGTGGAGATACAGGTACGATCTGCTGCAACGCGTATTTTACAGCCTGCCTAAAATATCTATTCTTTTAGATCCCCATTTATTGTTGACATAATCTATGAACGTGTTTAAACTACCTTATGTCTGATAAACCGCAAGTACAAGAGGCTTTCGATAAAGCGCAGAGCCAAGGTCATCCCGTTCCTTCGGGAGAGACTGTTTTTGTAACGGCGCGGGATGGGTATCAGATTCTGGCCAATGTGCGCGGTAATTCTGATGGGCAGCCGATTATTGTTTTGCACGGTGGGCCTGGGGCCGGTCCTTCAGAGGCTGATGAAAAGCTTTTCGATTATTCCAAATATAGAGTTATTTCGATTACTCAGCGCGAATGTATTCAATATCGTGGACTTTGTGATTCTTATCGGGACCCAGCGTTGGAAAATTTACCTGATGACGAAAAGCTTGTGGCGCTTACGCGCAAGCTGGATGCCATCCGCAATATTACATTTGATGATTTAATCACTGATATTGAAGATGTGCGGCGTCATGTTTTGGGCGAAAATCAAAAAGTCTCGGTCATGGGAAGTTCATGGGGCGGGCCTTTAGCTGCTTTTTATGC
>JAGRKB010000116.1 GCA_020442425.1 Alphaproteobacteria bacterium
TCAAATCCTGTCCCTTCCACCATTTTATAAAAACAGCCCCGACAAGGGGCTTTTTTTATAAAATAATGAAAGAGCATTTGAACCGTAAAGGTTCACGACAAGCGGTTCTCAAGAACCGCGAAGACGCCGCCGAATGAAATGAGGCGAATTCCTGCCCCTTCTGAACAACTATCTTTTTTTGGCATCCAGAAGAACTCTCTGCATTGCATTTTCAACATCCCTTTTGGCAATATCGGAATTAAAGCCCCCGATCAATTTACCCATATAAATTACGACAAGGCCTGCCGCCCAAAAAATTATACTGGCAACAATCGCAACAAAAATTCCGCCAATATATGCAGCAACAGAGCCTGTAAATTGCGGGTTACTGAAAGTCTGATATGCCGCACTAACAGGAACAAACATCATCCAGAGCAAAGATAGAAACAACCAGACCTTAGCGAAGGCCAAATGAGACCAATGAGGTATAACAGTAACGTCAACACGACTACCATCACCCTCTGCCCGAATTGTTCCGGAGATAGAACTGAGAGTTGCGAGCTGAAAACGGAACAAATCAGGATAACGTTTCCGCAAAATGAACTTTCCGTTTTGAAACTCGCCACTTACAAAAATACATCCGTCTCCGGAAAGTGAATCTCTTAACAATGTTTCGGTTTTTTCAGGGCTATATGGCACAGAAAAAGCAAATCCTTTTCGCGGCATAAAGTCCCGATACAATTTCAGAACTATCCTGGATAAATTGGTAATCATCATTAATCCCTATCGGATCACATATTATCACAAAAAAGTATAACCCCCTACTCCCCCACCCGATCCCGTTTTGGAGAAGTAAGAAACAACGGCGTAGAAACTGCATCTTGGTGTACCTTCCCAAGCACTGCAACCTGACCATAAATATCACTATGCCCGTCATGACGAATAAAACTGCGTTCCATATGAAGGACTTTCAACCCCGCTCCGGCCGCGCATGATTCAATGTAAGCGGCACTATGCGCATAACGGTGATCCCCACCAAGCATATAGGTTCCGCTCTCCAAAATCTGGGTTGAAAACGCAAACAAACCCCAAGACGACAAACGTTTAGAAACAGCAAGGAACAAGTCTTCCAAATCCCCCATATAGACGAGAACATCCGCCGCCATAATTACATCAAAGTGTTTCTCGCATTGGAGCAAATAAGAAACCGCTTCACTATGTTCGGTATGATGATAAATCCGTTTTTGATCGGCTTGAGTCAACATGCCCGCCGACATATCAACCCCTTCCAACCACGACGCGCGCTTGGCAATTGCCTCACCACCAAGCCCCGTTCCGCACCCAAGATCAAGAATAATTTCTGCCGTATCTTCTGCATACGGGCGAACTTTTTCAATTGCATCTGCAATAATCCACGGAACACGATACCCGAGATTTTCAAGCAGCGCCTGATCAAACCGATCCGCATAATCATCAAACAACGCTTCGACATATCCTGTCGGAAGAGTTTGAGGGCGCGGAGACGCACCAAGCAATGAGAGCTTGATAATCGCCCCCAGCCGATCATCCGGATCAATCGCCAAACAGGATGTAAACGCTTTAAGCGCCTCATCTCGGCGTTCCAGCATCATATAAAATTCACCAAGGCGGAAATGAAGCACAGCCCATTCAGGCACGAGTTCAACGGTCTGCTCCAATAGCTCGGTAGCTTCCAATAGCTCGCCACGACTGGCAAGATGCTGCGCCATTTCAAAACGGCGATCGGCAATAACATGACCTGAAGTTTCTTGTGACATTTCATCCACTATTGAAGCAGCGCAATATGATACAAATCCAAAGAAAACACCACAGAATTCGCAAGTGTGAATTGGGAAGACTATAGTATCTTTTTTATCCCTATATTGTTTTAAGCACTAAAGCACACTACCTTAGTCTAAAGGACAAAAAAATGACCGAAAAAACTGAGAAACACCCCGTATTCTTTATCCCGCACGGCGGCGGGCCATGCTTTTTCATGGACTGGAACCCTGCGGACGAATGGAATACAACAGAAGCCTTCCTGAAATCCATCCCTTCCCGTTTGAAAGAACGTCCGAAAGCCATCTTGCTTATTTCTGCACATTGGGAAGAAGACGAATTTACCCTACTCGGCAAATCCGATCCTGCCTTGCTATTTGATTACTACGGCTTTCCGGATCATACTTACCGCCTGACCTATCCGGCCCAAAATCCGCAATGGGTCATAGATAAAGTCAAAACCCTCTTGCAAAGCGCCGGAACCCCTGTCGAAACAGACCTGAACCGTGATTATGATCACGGCGTATTCATTCCGTTAAAAGTCGCTTTTCCGGATGCCGATATTCCTGTGGCCCAACTCTCGATAAAATCCAATCTTGATCCACAAGACCATATCGACTTGGGAAAAACCTTAGCTCCGTTACGAGAACAAGGCGTCCTCATAATCGGCAGTGGTATGTCCTATCATAATCTCCGCAAAATGATGACCAACAGCAGAAACCCAAATTTAGAAGCAGATCAAGACTCAATCGCGTTTGATGAATGGTTGAGCCATGCCGTCACTCAAGAAAACGCGCACAAACGCAACGCATTATTAGCCGATTGGAAAAACGCTCCGGGAGCAAAATCCGCCCATCCGAGAGAAGAACATCTTATTCCATTAATGGTCATTGCCGGAGCGGCCACATCAACCCAAGGCAAACACGTGTTTAAAGACACCGTTATGGGCAGCCGAATTTCGGCATTCGAATTTTAGAAAAATCTACTCAACCACTTTTTTCACAAATTCGGATTTAAGCCCCATAGCGCCAATCCCCGGAATTTTACAGTCAATATCATGATCACCCGCAACAAGACGGATATTTTTGACCTTTGTGCCTACTTTCACCACTGAAGACGAGCCTTTGACCTTCAAATCCTTGATGACAGTGACCGTATCCCCGTCTTGCAACGGTGTTCCGTTAGAATCCTTGACCACTAGAGCCGTTTCTTCTGTGTTTTGAACCATATCAGCCGCAGACCAGACATGCCCGCATTCCATACAAGTCACACCTCCATCATTCTCAAATACATAATCAGCCCCACATTCAGGACATAACAAACCAGCAGCCATCTCAAAACCTTTCATTTTTCAATTCCGATTCCTGACTATCACAAAAAGCCATCATTCCAAAGTAAGAATAAGCTATCACAACAATTTCGCACGTGACACGTACACCAAAAGACGTACGTCTTACGCTTAAAAAACTCAGTTCGTTTTTTAAAATTTTTTTATGCGGTCGAAGACAGAA
>JAGRKB010000043.1 GCA_020442425.1 Alphaproteobacteria bacterium
ATCTCTGGAAGATTTGTTGCACTTGGTGCAAGAAGCAGGGGAAGACGGAAATCTTGATTTACGCAATGCTCACTTTGAAACCGATGAAGACGCTTTGGTTTGGGGTCTGTCAGTTTTGTGTGAAACCCGCTTGGGGCGTGACTTGGCATTCGATGCACGTTTCGAAGATTGGTCTATAGAGGTCGATGACATCGATGCAGGCTTTCATATTATTGATCCGCAGCTAAGAATTTTAATCTTGCCGCGCTGTTCAGCTTCTCCTCAAACACTGGCGCGCTCTCAATCTGACCGTTGTACATTTCTTTTGGAATTGGCAAGAGGTCTGCGCGGAATTTGGCACGATATGACCGATGCCCGTATCAGCAATGATCTCACAATTGATGATCAAGTCTTATGGTCTCGCCTGCGTCAGGCCGATCACGATCTTTGCGCTCTTCGTATGGCATGGGACGTTCGTCAAATGGGCATGAACGGTTTGTGGCGTCAAATTATTGCCTCCCCGATGGGAGATATGGCCGTCATTGCCGGAGAGCTTTGGACAGAACAGGACGAAGAGGAATCAGAGTCAACTTTGCCTTTATACGGGTTCCCGCATTTGGCGATGGAGTGGATGAAAGATTCAGGATTAGTAAATGCAGCAGATTCCCAAACTCTGGATGCTATGGATGCCCGTTTGCAACGCTCCATTCAAGATGTCTGCGGCCCGGTTCACATGACAGCAAAAGATGTCATGACATTAACAACCCTACCATCCGAAGGGTCATATTTGGCGCCGGTGGCGAGAACAATTCTCTATGCTCCGGCTTTCAGAGAAATGCATGACCCACTGAATGAAGCTTATTTGCGCCAGATCATGGAAGAATGTGATATGACCAGATCAAGTCCATTGGTGTTTGCAGATAGCGAGCTGGAAAAGAAATTTTTCCCGCACAAACTGGATACGTTGGCCTAGAATTACATACATTTATCCAGTACTCGCGTTGCTAGACGATTTGTTTGATCAATCTGCAAAATTGCACCAGCCGCAGCAGTTGCAAAATGTCTTCTCTTAGTGGTGTCAGCAGAAATGATCTTTGATAAAGTTGATATTTTTCTTGTATCATCCAATCCTTTGACGTCCATGCCTTCTTCTAAAGCGGCTATGAAGTTTTCTGCTTTATTTGCAGGAATACCATCATTCATAAGCTTTAATGCGGCTTCACTTAGATCAGTTTCTCGGCCAGGATTTGCAACGGAAGAAAAATCTACAGTTCTGGTAGACATGACACACTCCTTAATCTATTTTCAATAATATAGCAAAGGCCAAGGCCAAAATCAATATAAACCTGAAAACAGAGAAAACAACATAAATTCCCCCCCTTTTTCCTTCCCCCTTGAGGGGGGAAGGTCAGGATGGGGGTGAATCAGTCTAAAATAAAAGGGGCTGTCCTAGATAATCAGTTAAGGAATTGATTAACCCATTGTTTGAGTTGGGTTAATTGATGCTTTGGAGAGGGGGTGTTAAAACGCCACTCACACTCCTTCAAAAATAGCCCAAAATTATCCTTTGGAACACCATTAAATTTGCGCAAATGACGCTTGGCTTGGTTCCAAAAATTCTCAATCCCGTTGATGTGATTTTGTCTATCTGCAAACAGCTTGGAATGATTGATGCGATAGTGTTTAAAATCGGATACATTCAACACATTATATCCTTTCCAACAATCAGAATACACGATGCTATCAGGAATGACTTTTTTCTCGATAATCGGGATAAGTGTCGTGCCGGATGCATCAGGAATGATCTTGGTATAAACCTTCCCTCCGCGTTTCAAAAGGCCGAACACAGGCACTTTACCCGCAGCACCTCTCCCTCGATTGCCTTTACGATGTCCACCAAAATAACTTTCATCGACTTCTATTTCACCAGTAAAGACTTCATTCGCTTCTCGTTCCGTTTGGGCGGCGATCAGCTCACGAAGTCTTTTGAAATAATAGGCGGCAGTATTCCGATGAACACCCACCAGCTCCGCAGCGCACCGTGCTGTTGATCCTGACACAAAATGCTCGATCAATCTGGCTTGTTTCTCTTTTGATATCCGACTCTTTCTCATAGCTATCCTTTATAACACTTTTTACGCGTTATCTAGGACAGCCCCAAATAAAATATGCCCTCCCACTAACCGCTCCTCACTATCCACACATCCCCACACTCACAAAACTCTTGGTGCCTTGGGGTCTTGGTGGTTAAAAAATGAATGAAACACGGAGAACCGGAGAAAGGGAGTTGTCCTAAAAAACCTTGCGTATCATTGTGTGCTTTGCGTTTAAAACCCTATAAACCGCAACCCCGTGCATCGACGCGGGGTCTTTGCTTCTTCTTGCACTAGCCCCCGCATTGTATGCAGGGGTTCGTATTTGATTATATCCTCCCTCATCTGTGGTCAAAACAAAATATAGGAATAAAATCCTTTATTTTTCTCCAAAAACAGATTAAACTTTGCCCAAGTACATAAAAATACTGAACAATGCCCGCAAAACGACAAAAAGGCGGGCGTAAAAACTATGTCTGCAAAACAAAAAAAGGAAGGAAAGAACCATCGTGAAAAATTCAAACCAATCAAACGAACTATTAAGAATGCCTGAAAACGACGTACAGTACGGCACGTACAACCTGAACAAAATGACAAGACAAAAATTATCCTTGGAAAATCAAAAAATGACATGTAAAACAAAAGGCTATGAATAAAGCCGTACAAGTTCTTCACGACAAGGTCCCGCTTTTGGGAAATATGTGTCAAGCCATAGGCCATTCTCTCCTGAACGTAGTTCAGGCACTGGGAAGTATTACGCTCTTTGCCTTGGATACGATCAGACATTGTTTAACGCCTCCACTCTTTGTACGCCATATTTTCCGCCAATTTATTGATATCGGATATTATTCTCTTCCTGTTGTCGGTATGACAGCGCTATTTACAGGGATGGTTCTGGCTCTTCAAAGCTATACGGGCTTCTCCCGTTTTAACGCAGAAAGCGCTATTGCATCCGTTGTCGTTCTCTCGATCACACGTGAACTCTCTCCTGTGCTGGCAGGCTTGATGGTCGCAGGTCGTGTCGGTGCAGCTATCGCAGCAGAAATCGGAACCATGCGCGTAACCGAACAAATCGACGCCCTCAAAACATTGTCTGTAAACCCGATGAAGTATTTGGTGGTTCCAAGAGTTGTGGCAGGAACAATTATGCTACCGATATTGGTTCTAATCGGCGATATCATCGGCGTCTACGGGGGATACATCGTCTCTACCCATGTCCTCGGCTTTAGTTCGGGCAGCTATCTCTACCAAACGTGGCAGGTTATGGAGGAAATGGATGTTGTCTCAGGACTGGTCAAAGCGGCAGTGTTTGGGTTTCTTGTGGCCTTAATGGGATGCTTCCATGGTTATAATTCGGGACGCGGCGCACAAGGAGTCGGCGCAGCAACAACCAATGCAGTTGTCACTGCTTCAATTCTAATTCTGATTTTCAACTATCTGCTGACACAGGTCTTCTTCTCATGACGATACGAAATAAAATCGAAATGCGAGGAGTAACCAAATCTTTTGGAACCAAGCATGTTCTTCAAGGCGTTGACATGGACCTCCCCGTTGGAAGTTCGATGGTCATCATCGGTGGATCAGGAACAGGGAAATCGGTTACACTAAAATGTATTTTGGGACTTTTGCAGGCCGATAACGGATCGATTAAAGTAGATGGTGTTGAAGTCGTCGGCGCCTCAACCCGCACGCGCGAAGAAATGATGAAAAAATTCGGCATGTTGTTTCAAGGCGGCGCACTGTTCGACTCGTTGCCGATTTGGCACAATGTCGCATTCGGTTTAATTCACGGCAAAGATGTCAGCAAAAAAGAAGCGCGTCATCTGGCAATTGAAAAATTGGAACAAGTCGGCATGGGCGAAGCGATTGCCGATCTCTATCCGGCAGAACTCTCAGGCGGGATGCAAAAACGTGTGTCCCTCGCGCGCGCTATTGCGACCAATCCTGAAATTATTTTCTTTGACGAGCCAACCACGGGTCTCGACCCGATCATGGCAGATGTCATTAATGACCTGATTGTCCAGTGCGTGAAGGATTTGGGCGCGACAGCTCTAACCATTACCCATGATATGGCCTCGGCTCGTAAAATTGCCGATCACATTTCAATGATTCATCAGGGAAAAATTATTTGGACAGGCCCGGTTGCCGATCTCGATCAATCAGGAAACCCATATGTCGATCAATTCATCCACGGTCGCGCCGACGGACCAATCACCGACCCGCAATCCGAACTTCTGAAATTGATCTAAATCAATTTTATGTCAAAACTCACTTAAAGCTTGACTTTTGACATAAAATGGAGTTCTCTGCATCTGTAATCATTAATATAAGAGGGCATAAGATGACACAAACTATTCTGACCCCGGTAAGGGAATATAAAAAGAGCGTATATGTAGAAGAAAGATTTTCTGATAATCCATGTGTACTGTATCCAACAGCTGGGTCTATAATGGATTATGGCTACCAACCTGACCCTAGTTATCCAGACAAAATTTTGTACCCCGGAGATATGTTAAGAAGAGTCAGGGATGACTTTGATGAACGCAGTATTGAAGTTGTTTTGGGGCCGCTAATGCCCAAAAGGAGAGTTTTCATAGAGCTGGTTCGTGTTTATAATGACTCCGCAAAGGGAACGGTTCAGGATCTTCATGAGGATGGTCCAAGTGGTGCTGCAAAGGTTTGTGAAGGTCTGAACGCTCTAGGTGATTTACAAAACCCAAATGGTGGTATTCATCCTGCCCATTACGATACCCTGCTTGCAGTTAGGCACATTTTATCTCTCAACCTCGATTTTAATCGGAATGCAAAACTTGACCGTGATGAACCATATTCATCAGACACATATGGCGATATTCCAAAATGGACCGGTTTCGTCCATGCTCTCGCTATGGGATCGGGAAAGCCATCCATGTGGCGAAAGGATCAAGATTCGAATGTCCTACTGGTGCGGAATGGACCGGCGCTCGAAATAATAAGCTAACTAACCTACCTTCCACTTCGGGCCTTGGGGAGTGTCTTCAATAACAATCCCCTTGGCGGCGAGTGTGTCACGAATTTCATCAGAACGTGCAAAATTCTTGGCCTTGCGGGCTTCGGTTCTCTCGACCAACAATCCTTCAACCCACGCTGCGTCAATATCACTGGCGCTTTGAGCTGCACTAAACCACACAGCAGGTGGGACGCCTAAGAACCCGAGTAGGTGGGCCGCTGCAACAAACGCTGCCTTGGTTTCAGGTGTCTTTTGATCTTGAGCCGCTTTCGCCAAAGCATTGAGCTCCGCATAGGCTTTAGGCGTATTCAGATCATCACATAAAGCCTCCATCACAGATGACGGAACATCGGCAGGGATATCGGCAACATCCGACAACTCGTCCAGAATACGGTAGAATTTATCGAGCATCTTTTGCCCCAACTCCACGCCGCAATCAGACCAATCGAGAGGTTGACGGTAATGGGAAGAAAGCAAAACATAGCGAATAACTTCCCCCGGAATACCTTGCTCAATCAAATCATGAGCTAACGTAAAATTGCCCAACGACTTGGACATTTTTTCACCCTCAACGGTCAAGAAGCCGTTATGCATCCAGTACTTCGAGAACGATGTCAGATCATGAGACCCGTGTGCGCAGCAGCTTTGTGCAATTTCATTTTCATGGTGCGGGAATTTAAGATCAGCCCCGCCGCCGTGAATATCAATCGGAAGGCCAAGATGTTTTTCAGACATAGCAGAACATTCAATATGCCAGCCCGGACGACCAAACCCCCAAGGGCTATCCCACCCCGGTTGATCGGCGCTCGATGGTTTCCACAACACAAAATCCGCAGGGTCGCGTTTATAAGGGGCAACCTCGACACGCGCTCCGGCAATCTGGTCATCACGAGAGCGCCCTGACAACCCGCCATATTCAGGAAAAGACGGAACATTGAAAAGCACATGGCCTTCGTTGGCATAGGCATGCCCGCGCGCAATCATTTGCTCGATCAGGGAAATCATTTCAGGGATGGTTTCAGTAGCGCGCGGCTGGATATCGGGAAGTCTTACACCGAGGGCAGCCATATCCTCGTTGTAGATCCGCTCATATTTACGCGTAATAAACTCGATTGCCTCACCGGTTTCTTGTGACGCGGCAATAATTTTGTCTTCAATGTCGGTGATGTTCGAGGCGTAGGTAACTTTCGGGTAAAGAAGGCGCAAGAGTCTCTGGAGGACGTCAAATACCACTGCCATTCGGGCATTGCCAATATGAGCATAACTGTAAACGGTTGGCCCGCACGCGTAGATCCTGACATGGTCAGCCTCCAAAGGCACGAAATCCTGTTTTTCTCGTGCCAAAGAATTATAGAGTTTGAAAACGTACTTCGTCGTCATGTGCCAAGGGTCTCCGCTGGTTTGTGCGGAAATACCCTAGCGTCTCCGACGACTTCTAGCAAGCACTCTCACAGCTTTTCTTGACTGGCTTGCATGAAAAAGCACGGCCCCTAAAGCCAGACTTGCAACTATCCCTGTGACCACTACAGTCAATACCATCTCGAAGGTCCTTTTCTTTTTCCAGGCAAAACGTGAAGAACAAAAAGCCTTCCGCCCGATAAACGGTCGCCTATAGACAGAATATCATAAGAAATGCTGAGAAATGGTTAAAACACCTTTGACAATAGCGAAGAAAAGTCTAGTCTTTGTGCAGCATTTCTCTTCCCAAATCCTGCGTAATCTCAAAAAAGGCATTCAAATGACCGAAGCAACACGAAACAGCTATGATATGATCCTCAAGGGTGGAACCGTAGTTCTTCCTGGTTTAACGACAAAAACAGATATCGGTATCGTAAATGGAAAAATTGAGGCAATTGGCAATCTGTCAGGGGCTGAAGCCCAAGAAACAATAGAATGTTCCGGATTGCATGTCTTGCCGGGATTGATTGACACACAGGTTCACTTTCGTGAGCCGGGAGCCGATCATAAGGAAGTCCTTGAAACAGGGATGAAAGCAGCCGCTATGGGCGGTATCACGACAATTTTTGAAATGCCGAATACCAATCCGCTGACCACCACACCCGAAGCAATGGCGGATAAACTCGCGCGTGCTTCTAAGAACCCATGGGTGAACTACGCTTTTTATCTGGGCGGGACAGCTCAAAACGCAGCCAATTTGGGGGAATGGGAAAATCTCGAAGGTGTGTGCGGTATTAAAATTTTTATGGGCGCAAGCACAGGTGATCTGCTCTCTGCAACCGATGAAGAAGTCGGTGCGGTTCTAGAAAACGGCAAACGCGTTGTAGCCGTTCATGCCGAAGA
Source organism: Alphaproteobacteria bacterium (assembly GCA_020442425.1). Lineage (GTDB taxonomy): Bacteria > Pseudomonadota > Alphaproteobacteria > Micavibrionales > Micavibrionaceae > UBA1573. The sequence goes on from JAGRKB010000043.1 coordinate 7,363, forward strand.
TGAAATGATGATGAACGAGAACAAGAAAACCATTTTGGGAGACAGCCACGATGTGAAACTTCATCCTGTCTGGAGATCCGCAGAATCTTGCCTTTCTGCTACGAAACGTCTGGTACGCTTGGCGCGGCAACATAATCGCCGCGTTCATGTGCTGCACATCACAACCGCAGAAGAAATGGAATTTCTTGCAAAGAATAAAGACATCGCGAGCGTAGAAGTTCTGGCCAACCATCTGACGCTACATGCGCCTGACTGCTACGAAACGCTGGGATCAAAAGCGCAGCAAAATCCACCGATTAGAGAAAAACACCATCAGGATGCCCTCTGGAAGGCTATCGCAAATGGCACGGTTGATATTCTGGCGTCTGACCACGCCCCCCATACTTTGGAAGAAAAGTCCAAAGAATATCCGGCAAGCCCAAGCGGGACACCGGGGGTTCAGACTTTGGTTCCTGTTATGCTAAATCACGTACATCAAGGTCGTTTAACATTGGAACGCTTGGTTGATTTAATGTGTCATGGCCCGCAAAGAATTCACAGAATAATCGGCAAAGGAAGAATTGCTAGAGGATACGACGCAGATTTTACAATCGTAGATTTATCAAAAAAACAGATCATTTCAAACGATCAGCAACTCTCCCGCGCTGGATGGACGCCTTTTGATGGTATGGAGGTCACGGGCTGGCCGGTCATAACAATTATAGATGGAAAAATTGTCGCACAGGATGGGGAGCTTAAAGGTCCAAAGGCGGGGAAAATGGTTCGTTTTGAAGAGAATAGAGGCTAAATCTTTTGAATTTTTTTATCGAAAGGATGGGAAAAAAAGCAATAAATATACTTTATTATAAATTCTATTTATACGAAGTCTTAATCATGCCTCTGTATTCTAATGTGTGGAGACTGGGAATGGTCTCTAAAACACGTTGACTGTGCGCGAGAAAAAAAGAAGATGAATAGCCGTGTAGAAACACAATACTCTTCCGTGCCAAACACGGAACAACTGGGGAGAAAATCAGGTTTGTTTTCCTGGGCTCAAAAGAATCAGGCGTCAAAGCCGAATATGTGGCGAAGCCGCTTAAGCTGGAAAATCGTTATGGCGGTGTTCTTAACCATTATGACGGTGCAAGCGACTTTGATGGCTTTGACCTTGAAATCATATCAGGAAGAACAACTGTACGATCTGCGCGAAGAATCAAGAAGAACATTGGTAGCTGTAGCCAATGATGTTATTACAGACCGGCTGGCTCCACCATTTTCAATAGCGCAAATGAATCGACTTGTATCTGACACATCTATATCCGGCATTGCCGTTTACTCTATTGATTTCCAACTTCTTGGCATGAGCGGAGAAAATGTAATAACGACTTTATATAGAGAAGCAGATTTATCACGCACATATATAAGTCCTGATAAAAAGAATTATGAAGTGGTTTATCGCCCGAAAGACATCAAAGGTCTACCGTATTTCTTCGTGGCAAGATTGGATGCGTCAAAAGCGGCAAACAATATTGCTTTTTATGTGCGCCAGAACATTCTGATTATGTTCCTGATGTCTGCCCTCGTGACAACGGTTTTGATGATAGCGCTGGGGAAATGGCTTCTGGAGCCAATCCTGTTTCTGCGTGATAATGTTTTGATGGCAATTGCCAATCCTGAATCTCCCAATATCGAACGCTCTCCTTATGATGAAAAAGATGAGGTTGGTGGTACGATTGGAGCAACACAAGAACTTATCAAGCAAAACGCGAAAAACATTCGTCAGGTTAAAAGCGCAGCGCAAAGCCAGATTCATAAGCTGGCTTATTACGATACATTGACCGGACTACCGAACAGAACTCTATTCATTCAGAAGCTCTCCGAACACGTTAAAGCGGCAGCAGAGAACCAAAAAGAAGTAACACGTCTGGCTATTGTGGCCTTTGACTTGGATCACTTTAAAGATATCAACGACTCGATGGGGCATAATGTCGGGGATGCTATTCTAAGTGCGGTTGGAAAACGTCTGAGAAATGCTTTGCCCGAAAGCGCAGTTGTTGCGCGGTCTGGAGAGGATGAATTTGCAGTGACTTTCCCTCTAACGGCAGGAACGATTTCCGCCAAAGATGTTGGTGAGAAAGTACGCAATATTATCACCCATGAACCTTTCCGCGTCTTCAATGAGACATTCCAGGTTCGCGTCTCTGTGGGGGTTGCTACCTTCCCAGATGATGCACTTGATCCGGATCAGGTTTTGAAAAACGCGGATATTGCGCTCAATCGCGCCAAAGAAGAAGGTCGCGATTGTATTCGAGAATATTTGGAAGATTTCGACAAGGCTGTTCAGGCACGTTTCCAAATGTTGCGCGACTTGAGAAGCGCATTGGAGAACAACGAGCTGACGATGTACTATCAGCCCCAACTGGACTTGAAATCAGGAAAGGTTATCGGAGCAGAAGCTCTGATCCGTTGGTTCAAAAAAGACAATAGCAAAGAGGGCGGAAAATTCATTTCTCCGGGTGAATTTATCCCGATTGCGGAACAATCCGGACTGATTGTGCCGATTGGCGAATGGGTCATGATGCATGCTTGTAAAGAAGCAAAGAAATGGCACGATAAGGGGCATATGATAAGGATCGCTGTCAACGTATCGGGTGAGCAGTTTCAACAAAGCGATATTGTCGAACACACCAGAAAAGTCATTGCAACCACCGGCATTAATCCGCATTTGCTAGAGCTAGAAGTCACGGAGAGTGCCTTCATGGAAGACATCCAACAAACAGTAAAAATTTTGAAAGAGCTTCACGCTCTGGGTGTTGAACTTGCAATTGATGACTTTGGTACTGGGTACTCGTCTCTGTCCTATTTGCGTCAGTTCCCGATTGATCGTCTGAAAATTGACCAATCCTTTATCAGGAATGCGTTGAACAACCCTGATGATGCGGCGATTGCCAGAACCATTATCGGTCTGGGGCGCTCGCTGAACCTGAAGATTATCGCGGAAGGTGTGGAAACCAAAGAACACGAAACCTTCCTTGTTGCAGAAGGATGTGATGAGGTTCAAGGGTATCGTTATTCCAAACCGATCCCGGATTATCAGATAGGGGATTTCATGAGGGATTACACTGGAAATCTCGACTATTTCGATCAAGTCTGATCAATTTCACAGAAACTCTGGAGCAATCCAAAAACATAGGCTATGATGCGGAGCAATGAGCCACGGGAAACTTCGGATAGATAAAATCTATCCCATCTCCCCACGATGAAGGAATTCAAAAATATGTTGCCTTTCCAGATCATGAAGTCTTCTACAGCACGTATTCTGGCCCTCACATTTATGTGCTGCGGAGTTTTGCTGACCAATGCCGATACAAGTTATGCGCAATCTTCTAAATCCAATGAGCCTGATATTCCGGCTCCGCTACAAACCATGGTGGAGCAAGGCGCGCAAATTCGTTATCTGGGACGTGAATTTGGTCTCGATGGTTGGGTCACAATACAAGCAGGAGAAGAGCAATATTTCTATTCTACTGCCGATGGCCAAGGCTTGCTGATGGGGATTCTCTTTAACAACAAAGGGGACGCTATCACATTGCAACAGATCAATGCATTGAGAGATAAAGAAGGCCCGGCAATTGATCGTTTGGCAGGCTACGTTCCCGTCGAGGAACTTAATAAGGCTTCAGGAAAGCCCGTAGCGGCTCCATCCTCCACGGCAATATCTACATCTGCCGTCAGCCCCCAAGATATTGTAAAACAGGCATCAAAATCCAGATCCGAACAACTTTTTGATTCGGTCGAGGCAGCAAACTGGATAGCAATAGGCGATAAACAGGCTCCAACCATATATACAATCATCGATCCGGAATGCCCACATTGCCATGATTTGATTGATGATTTTCGCAAATCCAGCTACTTGAAGCGGGGTCTGGTTCAGCTTCGTCTAATACCGGTTGGCGTACTAAGCGAGAAAAGCTTGAGCGAAGCGGCTTTCTTGTTGGCCTCTCCCAATGCTGAAAAAGATCTTTTTAACCATCTGGATGGCCAGAAAGACGCACTTTTAGCAGATAAAAATATCAATACTCAGGCCGTACAAAGAAATATGCAGATTTTACAGGATTGGAAACTGGACGTAACACCATTTTCCGTATATAAGAATGCAAGCGGCGAAGTAAAAGTTTTGCAAGGTCGGCCTGCAGACCTTAAGAATCTAATAGCAGAGTTGCGATAAAATAAAATATCGTATAGAAGGCGTGTCCATGGAGCAACGTTCGGCGTTTTTATTACAGGTTTTAGAAAAATTGGCAGCCCCTTTGGTGGCAGCCATAAGCGAAGTCTCGGTTAGACAACAAATGTCACCGGACCCCGCGCAGCATGGCAGCATGAAGCCGGAGGCCGAGCAGGTTGCAGGTCTTTTGACGAAATCCACTCAGATGAGCATTTCCATGGCGGATTTTGTTGATTTGAAGCTGCCGGAAAATGAAGCAGACTCCCTACGTCTGGCTTTAACCAGTTTGGCGTCTCCTCTTATTGCCAATATTTACCGTCTGGCCGGAAGATCTCCGACAGATGCGGAAATCGAACGGGTAAATTCGGCTCTGAACGCGGTAATCAGCTATGCGGACGGTTTTGCACCTGCAGCCGATGCAACGGGGCGTATGTCAAATCTGGAGAATGATTTTTCTCCAAGTGACGAATCCCAAATTACCATTTTATATATTAGCGCCCTTCTTCCGGCGATCAACTCGGTCATGTCCTATTCTTTTGGGGTACCGGAAAAACGCTTGATCCAAGATGTCGGCGAACGTCTGGTCAGAGAAGCAAAAGTCTTAAGAACCCGTATGTTTCCAAGCATGACCGATGAAGCCATGACCGCGAAAGCCGATTTGGCTTTGCTGCGTATTGTGTCCCAGATTTACAGCCAATGTCACTTTGCAGAAATGGCAAAATTGATGGCAACGGAAGAGCAAGTGCGCCAAGGCATGGCTCCTGCCATGACCAGCCTGTGGCAAGCCTTTATCTTGCGTGTCCAAATGATCGAAGTCTTGGGCGATGTTTTGATCCCCGGAGAACGCGGAGAACCAAGAAAAACAAATGTTTCATCAGGAGGAAGCAGCGGAGGATCAGGGGCTGTAAAGCCAAAAGCATCTCCAATTGCACAAGTCGTCGATAAAGGAACAGCGGAACAAAAATCCGACCCCGTCAATGAGTCTGGACAAAAAGATAATCCGATGTCATTCTTTGTTAAGAAAAATACGGCATGAGGTGTATTGCAGTTCGCGTCAAAGCAATTAAGATCGGGAGCTGATAATTCAAAAAGGTAGTCGAAAATGAGTAAAGTTCTGGCAGCGTGCCTGATGTTGGCCGCACAGACATATTCTGTACCTCCGGCGGTTATGGTCGGAATCCTTCAGGTCGAAGGGGGAAATATCGGACAACAAGTTCGGAATACCAACGGCTCCTACGATTTGGGTCCGATGCAGATCAACACAATCTGGGTTCCTCAATTGGCAGAATATTGGGGTGTCGACAACGTGACGGCAAAGCGTTGGGTCAGGGATGACGCTTGTACCAATATGGGGGTTGCCGCTTGGATTCTAAGAGGACATATGGACGAGACAGGCTCATTGTCCAAAGCTATTGCACATTATCACTCCAGAACACCTAGTAAAGGCTACGCCTATCGCGCTAAAGTCATAGAGGCAATGCGTAGAAACGGCCTTATCAAAAGTGCATCCCGTTAAAAAACAGACAAAAACACATTAATCGTCTGGTTTTTGAGGAAAAATCATTTATCATGACATTTCTGGCGCGAATCTGACACGAAGACGCTTGTTTCGAGTCAGTGAAACCGCTAATGTGTTATGACTTTAGGTCGCCGCTCGGCGATCTTGTAGGATTTAATTTTAAAGGGTGTATAGACACAATGTTACGATCCGTTCTTTTGGTTTTTTCAATTTGCGTTGTTTCCTTTGCTTTAACGGCCTGTGAGACAGCCTCCCCAGTAAAAGTAAAAGATCCACAATTGGTCGCGCAGCCGGACAAAGTATCGATGATGCTGGCGCAGGCTGCAGATCGTGCATCCAACGCTTTGGAAACATTGGCCGCTGTCGAGCAAAAGAGAACACCGGAAGCGGGAGTTCCTGCGATTGGCAATGTTCCTGCGGAATTGCGGCGCGCCGTAACGGTAAGTTGGGTAGGCCCTGTTGATTCCATTACCAAAATGCTGGCCGATCGCGCCGGATACAGATTTGTTGAACTGGGAGCAAAATCTGCAACACCAGTCGTTGTTGATATCGCTGTAACCAACAAGCCGGTCATCGAAGTGATGCGCTCTATCGGATTGCAACTCGGCCCTCGTGGCAATTTGCATGTCAACTCAGCTGATAAAGTTGTAGAGCTAAGTTACGCTCCGGTCACAGGCATGGGGGATGGAGCCAGAGGCTTTTAAGCTTCGGCGACAAATGTCGGCGACTAAAGATTGGGATTGAATAGTAAGGGTAAGACCATGAACGGAAAAATGTTCAAAAAGCAGAAAAAATCAACCGCACAGAGATGGTCACTGATGACTGTCATATGTATGGGTCTGACCTCCACCATTTTTGTGACAGCTTCTCCGGAATCCTTGGCAGCGACTGATTACCCGATTTACGGTGAAGAGCAAAAAATAGAAATTGGTCGTGAATTTGAAGCTGAATCATCTGTACCGAAAACACTCACTCAAATGCAGGAAATTCCGGGTTACATCGAAGTCGACGGTGTCGTAGGTCTACCGATGGATATCCGCAAGGAAGCGTTGAAAGAGGCCGCCCTTTCTTATGGAGCACGCGGCGGTCTGGCCGCAAGAAGTTTTGAAATCAGAAAAGAGCTGGATACACGCGCTGATTATCTGGATAAGGTTTTCAATTTCCGCCAACTTTTAATTGCAGCGCCTTCAGGATTCATGATCGAACCTCCAATCATCTCTGAATCATTGAACGCTTTGCTGATTGATGGGGACGGACAATCAGCCGCAGTATCGGATGCGATCTACCGCATTCATGAAAATGTCAAAATTGTATCCTCTCCCAGAAACTGGAGAACCTATCTTGAAAGAGGGTGGGGAGAGGTTGAGGAACCACCGGAAATTTTACGTCCAAAAAATGACGAAGAGCGCATGGAATGGCGCAATAACGTTAAAATCGGATGGAAAGAAGGATATTCTCAGGCCAGCGAAGTCTTTGAAGAAGATTTGAATCGCTTGGCCTCTGATTTCGATGGCATGGTTCGCTACAGAAAACTTCTCGCCCAAAGAATGGTATCTCCACCATTCGCTCAGCAAATTGACCGAGGCGTAACAGGCGAAGCGCAGACCATGCGTATTGGTGATCGCGCTGTCGTTATTACCGGAACACCTCAGCTCATTTCAGGATCTCAAGAATGGCAACCCGCAAGCCGGTAAGTCTGGTCAAGGGGGATCAATCCCTCGTCGAAACATGGCCGGATGAACCACATAGATTTACCGAAGATCACGTTGATCCTTTTTTGCTTTACTGCGTAAAAAAGGGGGCATCGGATATTTCAATTCAAACAGACCGTCCGGTTTATACCGAGGTGCACGGTGTCTTGTATCCGTCAACTTATCGTCCGCTTGATGCGGCGGATATGAATTCGTTTCTGGTTAAAATTTATGGACCGGATGCGACGGCTCGCTTGGCTTCAGGTAAGGATCTCGACGTATCTTACGAAATTAGACCAGACCGCTATTCTCGCTCCCGTTTCCGTGTCAACATCACGGCCATTCTCGCGCGCGGACGTGACGCGGCACAGATTACCCTCCGTGTTATGCCGGCAGAACCTCCCCGTATGTCTGACCTCAATGTCGAGCAGCAAATCATCGACAACTGGGCGCCACGTCAAGGGATGGTGGTGATTACAGGCCCGACAGGTTCGGGGAAAACAACATTGCTGGCCGCAGGAAACCGCATGCTGATGGAGCGAACTCACGGCTGCGGAAAAATGCTGACCTATGAATCACCAATCGAATTTACCTACGATACAATTCACTCGCCACGCTCCCTGGTCTCCCAGACAGAAATCCCGCGTCACTTGCCGGATTTTGCGGCGGGGGTCAGAAATGCTTTGCGCCGGAAGCCGCAAATTATTCTGGTGGGGGAAGCGCGGGACCGCGAAACAATCTCTGCTGCTATTGAGGCCGCCCAAACAGGTCACGCGGTTTACACCACGACACACACCACCGGAGTGGCCTCGACGGTTCGCCGTATGATCTCTGCCTTTGAGAAGGAAGAGCGCAACGAACGGGCATTTGCCCTCATGGAAACGTTGCGGATGATCGTCACGCAAGCGCTTGTGCCTAAAGTCAACGGGGGACGTATGGGGGTTCGGGAATGGATGATTTTCCCCGATGAAGTCCGCGAAAAGCTTCTTGATATGGAACCCGATCAATGGAGCGTCGAGATCCAGCGTATGATCCCGTTTTATGGGCAAACAATGGGAAAATCCGCAACGATTGTCTTCGAAAAAGGATTGATTGAAAAACGCTTCTACCTCCTTCTGACGGCCGTAGGTGGAGCATAAACAGGTTAAAAGCCATAACATCTTAACTTTTCGCACAGGATTTAAAGATAGACTAGGACAATGGCAAATCAGATTGCAGATTTTCAGGAACAGGTAAATTGGCATTGGAGAAACTCCATGCGCCCGATCCGTTTCTTTGGCTTTGATGTCCGCGCAATCATCCCTTGGTGTGTATTGCTCTTTTATGCCCGCGTATCAACATTGGTGATTTGTATTCTTGTTACGGTTTTCTTCTGGTTGCTGGAAAAGAAAGGTTTGACTTTTCCTGCGGCTTTGCGCTCTTCACGATTATTTTTCTTCGGGAATTATCGCCCCGGCCTAACCAAATTTCGTCACAGAAAACTGAAGGATTTTGGCCGTTAGGACTTAATTTCTGAAAAAACCTTGTGCTGAGCGGGCATTTTCCTCAGATTGCTCCTTGAGTTTTGTCGTCCTGAACCGTATTGTAAGTGCAAAGATAAATTCGGGCAGTTCACCTGAAATTTGGGCCCCAAGAAATTCGAGAAATTCGAGAATTTACGGGAACGAACGAGAATTATAGAGAATTAATTGGCAAGTTGGAGTAAAGGCATGTCGTCCAGAAAACTTATTATCTCATCAATCGTTTTGGCAGGACTATTCGGTCTACCAATGACGGCTCAGGCGGGGTTTGATTGGACTCCAGCGCCACAAAAAGCAGCTCCTGCACCACAAGGTTCCACAAGTGGGCAAGGGCAAATGCCAATGATGAAAGACGGTCCCCTAACACCGGAACCAGATGCAATGCCCGATGC
>JAGRKB010000044.1 GCA_020442425.1 Alphaproteobacteria bacterium
TTTTGGTTCTTGGATCAAAAGGCACTTGGCGTTTTCCATGATGTTAATCAATGGCACAATTTTTACCATCGTATCGTTCCTCGTTGCCAACTTCTTTGTCACACAAATGATTTTAGAAGAAAAAGAGCGCGTTCAAATCGCGTCAGAAAAGATTCTGACCTATGATATTCAAAAGTTGGAAAGCGATATGGGGATGATCTCGTCGCTATTCATGCCGATCTCGGAAGAAACGACATTGAAATCTCAAGCAATGATGCTTTCTGATTATGCCCCTCTCATGACCAATCTAAAAGGCGGAGCAATCTCTGCGGTATACTACATTGATGAAGATATGACTCAAAGCAGCTTTGTGCCTGTATATAACGTAAAAAAATCTACAAGTTCCGAGCCTTATATCAGTGAGAGCTTGAGAATTATTGATAAGTATAAAAGACAAATATCAAACACAAAGTCCGGTTTTGTCATCGTCATAGATAATCAATTAATGCAACCTCGACAAATCAGTGAGTATAAAGACTTATACGCAAGAGATTTGCTTTGGGTAAAATACATAAAACACAAAAATGATACAGAGAAAAACGGCTTTGTTTTTGTGGTATCAAAGGCAGATGAAAGAACGCCTTTCTCTGGGTTATCAGAAATCCAGAATATTTCATTTTTTATTGTGACCAATAAAGAAACCAATAGCCTTCTTTATAAATGGAGCAAATCAGGAAACTACGACTTATCTTCGGTTCTGACTATCAGTCTGGAAATTCCGATGACCAACGCGACCAATATTGTTCAAACAGCAATCGTACCGACTGCTTTAATGAGTTTGCTGGAATTATTGCCATGGGTTGTGTTTTTCTTCCTTGGAGGTTTAACCATATTTGTTTTGCTCTTTATGTGGAAATCTCAAAACAGCGCGGCAACACTGGAGAAAATGTATACAGCTCTGGAACAGAAGAACGCGGAACTCGGAACGGAGATCAACGAGCGTGAACGCCTCAACCATATTCTTAGAAAAGCTGAGAGAGAAAATAAGGCAATCATCAATGCAATTTCAGATGTTATTTTCGAAATCAGTTTAAGCGGAGAAATTCTATTCCTGAATGAAGCTTGGCAAAGACTGACAGGAACGCCGGCTAAACAATCCATGAATAAGAACCTGTTTGACCTCTTGCATCCGAAAGATCAGGACGAACAAAGAAAATCCGTCTCTCAAATGATTAAGGGATTAAGAACCGGATACCGTGTCATGACATCGATCAGAACAGCGGATGGAAAATATCGGTCTGTTGAAATGGCAGTATCGATGATCCGTATGGATGAAAATCGATCAATGCGCGTAGTCGGAAGTTTCACAGATATTGACGAACGTCAAAGGGCGGAGTGGGCATTGACCGAAGCCGAAAGAAAATACCGCTCAATCTGGGAAAATTCGGCGCATGGAATTTATCAGGTCACATTGGACGGGCAAATTATTTCGGCTAATCCGGCAATGGGTCAAATTTTTGGTTACATGTCTCCGGAAGATATGATGCGCGACATTCGTAACGCACATATAGAATTATTTCAGGATCCGAACGAACGTATGAAAGTCCTTCGCGAACTGGAAACAGAAAAGCATCAGGAGGTTCTGGAACTTAATGCTGTAAAGCGTAACGGGGAAAAATTCTGGATTCAAGAAACCATCCGTCCCGTCTTTGATGACCACGACAGTTTGGTTTATTTTGAATCAGGGATAGAAGACGTCACCAAAAGAAAAATGGCTGAATTACAGTTACAAGATGCCAAGAGAGAATCAGATATTGCCAACCGTGCTAAATCCGAATTTTTGGCAAATATGAGCCACGAGCTAAGAACACCGTTGAACTCGATTATCGGGTTCTCTGAAATTATCCGCAATGAAGTGTTCGGGCAAATCGAACCGCGCGCATATTGGGAATACGCTAGAGATATCCACGAAAGCGGAAAACATCTTTTGTCGATCATCAACCAAATCTTGGACATCTCTCGTATTGATGCAGGAGACCGCGAGTTGAGAGAAACCCGTATAGATATGAAGAAACTGGTCGGAAGTACAATTGACCTAATGCTTCCGAAGATCAAAGATTCTGGATTGCTGCTCCCCGAGCCTGATTTAAGCGGACTCCCGACTTTGATCGGAGAAGAAGTTGCGATCCGTCAAATGCTGACAAATATCTTATCCAACTCGATCAAATTTACACCTGAGGGAGGGCATATTACCGTCGGCGGTGAAGTAGACGATCAAGGGGATTTAAGAATATCTGTAACAGATACAGGAATTGGTTTGGATGAATACGAGATTGAACGCGTAACATCAAAATTTGGTTCACTGGACGGACGCCTCAGCAAATCAGCCTATGGACTTGGTTTGGGACTGTCTCTTGTCCACTCCCTCATGCGCTTGCATGGCGGTCGGGTAGAAATTATTTCCCAAAAAGGGATAGGAACAACTGTAACAATGATCTTTCCCAAAAATCGTATCGAACAATAAATTCAGGAAAGTTTATGAAGAATATCCAAGGCGTCCTCTTCATCCATTTGTAGGGCACGGGTCGCAATATCATATCCAAATCCGTTACGAGCTAATGATGCCAAAGATTTTTGAAAATCTTGCTCACGAATAGCAAAAGCTCCGATTTTCTTGCGCTTGGTATACCGCACCGCCTGTATCAATTCTTGTTCCTCATCATTGTCTCCGATAGCTGCCATAATATGGTCATCTGAAAGCCCTTTGGACTTCATCTGAAACAGAATTTTTTGTCTGGAATAGCCGCGCTGTGAAAGAGAGTAATATAAGCCCTTGGAAAAAGACTCATCATTCAAATATCCCATCTCAATAAACTTCGAGATGAGTTGATTAAGCATCTCAAGACACTGTTCCTTGTCTTGCTCGGGGTGATCGCGACAAGATAAATCAATCTTGCGAGTCATAACCTGACGAAATCGAGCTACAGAAGAAGAGAAGCGCTGCAGATAATAAGCACCGGAATTTTCGAGATAGGAGGCTGTAATTTTTTTCCGCTTCTTGAGAGGGGCCTCGGTTCCTGAAATTTTTTCAGAACGTCTTTCATGGGTATTTTTTGAACGTGCTTTCTCTTTTTTCGATAAATTTATCGAAATAGGGCTTGATTTTTCGTCCGAGAATGCTTTGTTCATAATGATAAAATACAAGGAAACATAAAAATTGTCTAACCATCCCGCACAAAAATCAGAAATACTTTCTCCATCAGGAATACAACCGCCAAGAGTGATCGGTCGTTGCAATTGGGTGGGGCTGAAGACCTTGGTAGAAAAGGAAATAGGGCGTTTCATGAATGTCTATATGCAGACATTGATCGCTCCGGTTGTCACGCTAATCCTATTCTTTGCCGTCTTCACATTGTCTTTCAAACAGCATATGGCAGAGGGGATAGGGGTATCGGGAATGCAATTTCTGGCACCGGGTCTCTTGATGATGACAATGATCCAGAACGCCTTCTCCAATCCGTCATCTTCGCTCATCATTGCCAAAGTTCAAGGCAATATCGTGGATATCCTGATGCCACCTCTGGCACCATGGGAAGTTCTAAGCGGCCTGTTGATCGGAGCCTTAGCCCGTTGCCTGATTATTGGACTCATGGGCTATGTGGCAATCTCGTGTTTTGTCACTTTGCCGGTATCGTCATTGATATTGGTTCTGACATTTGGGTTTTTAGGGAATTTGATGCTGGCCACAATAGGCATATTGGCAGGGCTTTGGGCGGATAAATTCGACCATATGGCAACCGTCACAAACTTTATCATTACGCCCTTGACCTTTTTATCAGGGACGTTCTACGCCCTCAGTACCTTGCCCGACACTTGGCAAAAAGTGGCACTCTTTAACCCGTTTTTCTATATGATTGATGGCTTCAGAGCCGGATTTATAGGCCATGCAGAAACCCCGATATTGCAGGGAATAATGTTTCTGATTGTCTTAAATCTAATCCTTCTCGGGGCGGCTTGGGGCATGTTGAAAACCGGATACAAAACCAAGAGCTAAAAGTTAGCCACAAAGACTTGGAATTTGGGAAGAGAATGGGTATAAGAGCCGCATGAGCGACGACACAATACAAAATTCTGAAAACAACGCCGATTCTGCGGAGATTATTAGCTTTCCGTTACCGGACGACAGCCGCTACCTGACATTTGATCTAGAGCGCGCCAATTTGCGTGGCCGTATCATCCGTCTGGGAAGCGTTCTGAACCAGATTATTGATCCACATCCCTATCCTGAAAAAGTGGCAAAGCTGGTGGCAGAAACGGTGACGCTCTCGGTTTTATTATCATCAATGCTGAAATTCGAAGGAGTTTTTATCCTTCAAGCTCAAGGCGAGGGGCCTGTATTCCGATTGGTTTCTGATGTGACTTCTGCAGGGGATGCCAGAGGGACGGCGGGCTTTGATAAAGAAGAACTGGAAAAGCTGTTAAAAGATAATCCTGAACCGTCTATCGGCGAGCTGATTAAAAACGGGTATCTGGCCTTTACCGTAGATCAGGGTGAGCATATGGATCGTTATCAAGGAATTGTTGAATTAAAAGGCCAAAACCTCGAGGATTCCATTCATCACTATTTTGACCAGTCCGAGCAAATCGGAACGGCAATCAAAATGGCCGTAGAAAAAGATGAAGACGGGAAATGGAGAGGCGGCGCCGTCATGTTGCAACATATCCCCGAGAATGAAATGATCCCTCAAGATCATAAACCTGTCCATGAAAACTGGAACAGAGCACGCATCTTGTTGGAAACATGCACGAAAGAAGAATTGCTGGACCCGAAACTCCACGATGAAACATTGCTTTATCGATTGTTCCATGAAGAAGGTGTTCGGGTTTTTACTCCTCAGCCAATCCAGAAGGGGTGTCGCTGCACACCTGAAAAGTTGCAATCCATACTGGCGTTGCTGTCCGAAGATGACCGCGAGCACGCAACCGTCAATGGCGAAATCGCGATGACCTGCGAGTTTTGCAACAAGGATTTCAAATTCGATCCCAAAGATATTGAATAAGAAAATTCATTATCTCATTGCGTGGCAATCTTTTAAATAAGGATCCAGAGAGCAAGCCGTTTAACGACTATAGAAGGTTTTCTGGATTGCTTCGCGTACGCTCGCAATGACGATGTGACAAAGTTAATTGGAAAGACTCTATAAAGAAAAAGCCGACCATCAGGTCGGCTTAATTCTTTTATCTGTAGACAACTACTTTTCAAAAGTAATTTCTGTACGACGGTTAGCCGGTTCACGAACTTCATCAGCAGTCGGAACCATCAGATTGTCCTCGCCCATGCTATCGATTTTCAGCATAGAAGCACCGACACCGCGAGCAATCAGACCATCACGAACCGCATTGGCGCGTTTGGATGACAGACGCTTGTTGTACTGCTTGGAGCCTGATGTATCAGTATAACCGATAACATTGACAGCAGAGATGTTTTGTTTCTTGATTTCTGCAGCGACAGAGTCAAGAACGCTGGAACCACCGATATCAACTTTAGAAGAATCAAAGTCGAAGAATACGAGGTACTTTGCATCTTCCGGAGCCATAGGGGCAACAGGAGGGGCTTCAGCAGTAACAGGAGGCATAACATCTTCAGGAGGAGCTACGTTGCCGCCCAGAGTATTCAACGCTTCAAAAAACTGTGCTTTACATCCGGAGATGTCATCTTTTTGCCAGTTTTCTTCTTGTTGCTCGATCCAGCAATCAAAGCGCGCTTGTGCGATAGCGGCTACAGCAGGGTTTGCTTCACGAGCGCCGCGATCCATAACAGAGAGAAGTTTTGAACGAGCAGAAGACAATTCTTCAACATGCTCAGGCTTGAGGTTCCAGTCGGAAACAGGCTCGGGCAGGATAATCTCACTGGCAGAAGCAGCAAGACCTTTACGCGCAAAGTGCAAAGCATCCGGATAGTCAAACATGACATTTTGTTCACGGTTTGCAAGGTCTCTATATTCAGAGGCCAAAGCTTGAGTGAATGGGCTACCGACAGCTTGTGCTTCATTCAAAGCGTCGACTTCAGACTGACTTTTGAACCCCGTACACCCTGCCAGAACCATAGTGGTCACAGCGATCAGGCCTAGAAAAGGGGTACCGCGCATAGTTTTCATTAGAATGCTCCTTAACCTAATTCTTGAAAGACACCGAGAAACAGAATCTCTAGGTGATAAACGTTTTTACAGGGGAAGAGACAGGCTTGTAAAGGTGCTTTTTCCTTAATTTGACTTTTTTAAAGTGTTTTACACAAACATTTCCAACATTTTGAAAAATAAGGCGAAAGGCAACGAGAACTGAAACAGGGTGGAACAAGAAAATCGAAAAAATAAAAGTATAGATTAGCCAAAAACTTTTCTTGACATTTCGCGTGGAATATCACATTCTCCGCACCACCCAACGGGCATTGTCATAAACGATTCGCCCCCCCCCCATGGTTCTTGAAAGGGGTCCTTCAAAGTAGCTCTTCAAAGAACCGCTGTAAGAAATCAGGTAAGCCTGAATACAGAAGGGAACGGTGAGGGTTTTGTAATACTCAACCCGAATTGAGATCAAAATAAGTAAAACCAAAAATTGACTGATTATCAGTATCCACAAATTCATAAGGAGTGTGAACGAATGAGCAAACCGCTAGCAGGAATGAACGCGGCCATCTTGGTTGGCAACGGATTTAACGAAATCGAAATGACAACATTTCAAAGAGCCATTCTGGAAGCGGGGGCAAAGCCTCATATCGTTAGTGTCGAAAATTCACTGGTTAATGGCTGGAGAGGAACCAACTGGGGTCTAAATCATCCGGTTGATAAACATATTTCTGATGCTTTGGCTGCGGATTACGACATTCTGGTTATTCCGGGCGGCGCTCGTAGTCACGACAAATTGCTAAGTACAGCTCACACCAAACGCTTTATCGGCGGTTTTATGGCAGCATACAAGCCGATCATGAGCTTGGGCGACTCCGCAGGCCTTTTGGCTGATCTTGACTTGCTTCAAGGCGTTATGGTTGCAGGAGACGAGGAAATTCGTTCCAAAGTCACTGAAAAAGGCGGCGTTTGGTCTGAAAATGCTCCGGTGATCCACCATAATCTGTTCTCCAGCCCATGCACGGACGTCAACAAAGAAGAATTGGCTCAGGGCTTTATCAACTTCACATTCGACCAATATAACGGTGACGACGAAGATAATAAAGAAGCGGCCTAGTCCCGCTTCATCCTTTCGATCAACTGGTATTATATAATAAGAAAGAAAGCGATGCGCGCAGACATTCAGAATATGGTTGAAGAAATTGAATATGCTCTCCAACTCTTACGGAGGCATCTTTGACTGGAATGTTGCGCTCTCTCGTCTGGATGAATTAAACGCCCTGTCGTCTGACCCGAAATTGTGGGAAGACGCAGAAAAAGCCCAAAATTTAATGAAAGAAAAGAACCGCCTCGAGCAGCGCATCGGGGAGGTTCGGAACGTTGAAACCACTCTGAACGATAATGTCGAGATGATCGAATTGGCAGAAGCCGAAGGCGATGAAGAGCTGGTTAATGAATCTTGCAGTCAAATCAAGCAATTGGCAAAAGAAGCCAAAAAGCTCCAGCTCAAAAGCCTGCTCTCAGGCGAGGCCGATGAAAACGACGCCTATCTTGAGGTTAATGCCGGAGCGGGCGGAACAGAGGCTTGCGATTGGGCTGGAATGCTCTTGCGAATGTATATCAGATGGGCCGAATCCCATGATTACAAAGTCTCTTATCTGGATGAAACCGAAGGGGACGGCGCGGGCATTAAGTCCACAACCATTAAGATCGAAGGGCCACAAGCCTATGGCTGGCTCAAACATGAAAGCGGTGTTCACCGTCTGGTCAGGATTTCACCATTTGACTCCAATGCCCGCCGCCATACCAGCTTTGCCTCTGTCTCGGTCTCTCCTGTGATTGATGATACAATTGATATAGAGATTCTGGAAAAAGACCTGAGGGTCGATACATTCCGCGCCAGCGGAGCAGGGGGGCAGCACGTCAACCGGACAGATTCTGCCGTTCGTATCACTCACCAGCCAACAGGAATCGTCGTGGCCTGTCAGGCACAGCGCTCCCAACACCAGAACAGAGCCGCCGCCATGGAAATGCTCAAAGCCCGCCTTTATGAGCTGGAATTGCAGAAAAGAGAAGCGGCCAGCGATGCTCAATATGATTCTAAAACAGAAATCGGCTGGGGGCATCAGATCAGATCCTATGTCCTTCAGCCATATCAGATGATTAAAGACCTCAGAACCGGTCTGGAACGCACGGATTCTCAGGTGGTTCTGGACGGGGATTTGGACGATTTCATGCATGCGTCGTTGGCATCCAAGCTCGGAAACGAAGATTCCGGCTCTAAAATGGATATTTCCTAAAATTTTTAGGGATATCCTGCTGTTCTCTTACCTAATAAGTTTGCAGCCAAAATTTTTCTGCGCTATGTAATTATCCAATAGTACAAAATCAAGTTTAGCTTCAGATTTGAAAGGTCATTCGATATGGGCGTTTTTCAACGATATGCTTGCGTATTGGTCGCAATCACAACAATTTATGCGTCGACCCCGGCACAAGCGGGATTCGAACTAACAACTGGGTCTCCATACGCAGCCGCTCCGGCTGAATACATGCAGGCTGCACAAGCCGCGGCAACAGAGCCGAGCGCAGCACAACCCGCAACAGCGGCCAGCCCTCTGGTGATTACCAACGTGCCACAAGTTCCGACAGAGGAAGATTACAATGTTGCCAAAGGAATTGACGGAGACGCACCGGCTTTGAAAGTGTTTGAAGAGCGGTACATTCCTGATTCTGTTCGATCAAAATATAACCTTTCTGAAGGCCAAGCCCCTCAGGCACAGGTAGCAGAGGCTCCGGTTGTAAGAGAAGTTCCGGCCCTTGAAGTAATCGCTCCTCAAAATATTGCTCCGGCAGCGGGTACAGATATTCCTCGCGAAAATCCAACCCAATTGACAATCATCGGCAAAGAAAAACCTGCTCCTGCAATGGCTGCAATTGCAACCAAGCCAAGCATAGTAAAAAGCTGGAGAGCAAGAAAAGGCGAAAATGTTCGTGATATTTTGCGTCGTTGGTCAGAGCGTCAGAATGTTGATTTGATGTGGGCCTCGGCAGAAACGCCAAGCTTGCAAAAAGATTTCTCCTATGTCGGAAAATTCCAGGATGCAGTAAATAACCTCCTGAAACAAACGGGAGGAAGCGAACTTCATTCCCAATTCCGTACCGAAGGCATGGACCCTGTGATGATGTCACCAGCCTCGTCCATTACGACCAACCTTCCGGTCCCTGAAGAAGGAGCCAGTAACGAAGAGGAGGCAGGCAACATGAGCCTGTCTTCTGCTTTTGAGCCAAGCGCGCCAAAAACAGAACAATCTGAAACCAGATGGTTTGGATTGTCCGGCGCTCCATTGGCAGAAGTCCTGAATGTATGGGCAGAAGACGCTGGGGCCAAAGTGGTCTGGCAAGCGGAAAACAACTATGCCTTGAGAGAGTCCATTTCTCAAAAGGGAAGTTTTGAAGACGCTGTTTATCGTGCATTGAGTCAATACGAAAACCAGAAAGTACGCCCTGTCGGACAAATGTTTGTGGCTCCAAACGGCGAGAGAGTCCTTGTAATCAGCACAGACGCTTCCACTCTCTAATCAGTTGATTGGACCAACACTTACCTTAAGAAATTCGATAAAGATTATTTTTCTATTCTCAGGAGATACGCTATGTCACGCGCAAACAAAAAAAGCATCGCTTCGGCATTGATGATTGGGTATTTGGGATGCACCGCTTTGGTCATGCCAAGCAATCCTGCCTTTGCGGCACAAACTGTTTCGGCGAAATCTTCCTGGTCTGTCAGCCGCGTTGCAAGCATTGCACAGGGCAATTACTGCACTATGGCCCAAAAATATGATAACAACGCCATCTTGAGTTTCGCGCGAAGCGTTAACGGAGAATACTCTCTGGCAATGGATTTCCAGTCTCCGGTTTTCTCAGGCAGTGAAGAAAATATTTCTGTGCAGGCGGGGAACGGACAATCTTCAACATACAAAGTGACCCCTCAATCGCAACAAGTCGCCGTTATCAGTCTCGGGCGGGATGAGGAGTTTTTCAAGGCATTAGAGTCCTCACAAAAACTGAACATCAAATTCTCGGGAGCGGACTTATCATTCAAAACCGACCGCTTCAAAGACGGTAAATCGGAACTGGTAACCTGTTTGTCCGGTCTCAATAAACCGGCAGCCTCAGCAACCGAACAAACAGCGCAAGCACCATCTCCATCTCCATCATCAAGCAAAACTGATTCCTATTCGGTAGAAGGGCTTCTGGCGGCGCGTCCCAACCCATCAATGGGCGCAGAACCAATCTCCTCTTTGGAAACATCCGCTCCGGTTGCAAAGGTAGAAGCTCAAGCCATGGCAGAAATGGCTCCGGCTGCCTCCTCCATGGAAGCAAATTATAAAGCAGAAAGACAGATTCAGGAATTATCCGTCGAAAATGCTCAATTAAAACGTGCTCTGGCAGAATCTCGGCAGAATTTTGAAAATCAAATTGCGCAAGCTCAAGGCGCAGCTGTCAGTGAGACAAAAGAAAAACTGGTGGCCGCTCAATCCGAGAATAATCAGCTAAAAGGAAAAATAGCTGAGTTGGAAAATTCGCTTGAAACTTTGTCCAAACAAAACGGAGAAGTGACAAAAGCGGCTCAGGAAATCGAAGCTCAAAAAACTCGCGCCCAACAACTGACCCAGAATATTGAGACCCTCAAGGCTGAAAATTCAACTCTGAAAAACCAATTGGAAATCGTAGCGCAGGCAGGAACATCGGATGAGGCTGAGCAAGGGCAAAAAATAGCAGCACTCCAGTCTGAAAATGCAAAACTGAAATCAACAATTACAGAACTGGAACAACAAACCGCTCAGCTAAGTCAGATGATGGAAAGCTCAAACGGAGAAGAGGGAAGTGATCAGGAAGAGCTGAAAGCAAAATTGTCCAACCTGACATCCGAGAATCGCGCTTTGAAATCCCAATTAGAGCAAATGACCATCACAGCCAATCAGGCGACCGCCTTGGCGGCATCGGCTCCTAAAAAATCCGGAAGCGAAGGCGATCTCCATCAGGAAATCAGAGCGCTCAAAAACCAGATCGAAACCATTACAGGTGAAAAAGTAGCTCTTCAGGCCAGCTATGAGAAACTTCAAAAAGAATCCGAGGTAGCCGGTCTAAAAAGTGCAGGCGGAAGCTGGGATTTGGAACAAGCCACAAGACGCTATCAGGAAAGCCAGCGTGAAATCCGCAGGATGGGAGCCATGTTGGATGACCAACGCTTGAAATGCACAGCCGAAAAAAAAGAAATCGAATTGATGCTTTTTGATCCTGAAATTGCAGAAAGCTCCCAAATTGCAAAACTTAATTCTTTGGAACAACAAGTCACAGAGCGTGAAAGCAAAATCGCAAAATTGCAGGCAGAACTGGCTGCCGCTCAGGCAATGGCATCCCCTGAAAAAGACCAAAAAATTTCATCTCTAGAACAACAAATGACAGAGCGCGAAGGTCAAATTGCAAAATTGCAAAAAGATTTGCAGGACACGCAATCAAAGGCGTCTTCTTCTGCAGAAAAAGATCAACAGATATCCTCATTGCAATCCAGACTGTCCGGAACGGAAGCGCGCTTGAGCGAGGCCATTTCGATGCGGGAAGCTTTGCAACAACAACTTTCCTCTGTACAAAGTGCTCAGGCAGACAAAGAAATAAAAGAAACCAGCCTCAATGACAAAATTACGGCGCTCGAAAAAGCAGTAGCCGAAAAAAGCGAGGCGGCCCAGTCCTTGGCAGCACAAGTTATAGCTTTCAAGAAAACTGCGGCTGCTAACCAAATGGAAGCGCAAGAGTTGGCGAAAAAAGAAGCTGATATCAAACGTCTGGAAGCACAATTGGCCGAGAGGAATGCCAAGTTGGCGTCTCTGGAAGAACGACTTACAGCAGCCGAAAACATGAGCCAACAAATTCAAGCCTCTAAAACGGCAGAAAAATCTAACGAAGCTCTGATTGCGACTTTGAAAGAAGATTTGGTGATCAAAAGCTCACAACTTGGTGAGCGCGATGCCAAACTTGTGCAAATGCAAAGCCAAGTATCGCAGTTAGAAGCCCAATTAAAAGCAACACAACAGCAAAATGCTAAAGCCATGGCACAGCAAGCATCCTATGTTCAACCGTCTTACGGCTCTGAAGTATCGCAAGGGGTGACGCCAAATAGCTCAGTCTCTGTTTTTCCAAGTGCAATGCAGTATCAAACGGTACTATCAAATGCAGGAGTACCGATCGTTGGAGGGATTTCGGAAGTTAATAACGGTAATAATTCAGAGACTTACCGGGCTTATAGCTGGAAAACACAAAGCCTTTACGGAAGCGTAGAAATGCGTCAGGTCTCAAATATTGCGGCATACGAAGGCGTAATTAGCCAATATTTGTCCAGAGCAAAGTCCAGATGTGATGGAGAGTTCGCTGCAGTGCCGTCCAGTACAAAGGCCAACGCAGCAGAAATGAGCAAATCTTACGAGATTGCTTGTGTCGGTCAGGAAAGCTCCAGCTCAGCTTCTGTTTTGTTTACCTTTGGTAAAGGAATTGTCTCGACAATTGCGCATGAAGGACGTGCCGAAGCCATGGATCTGGCGATTGACGCGCGAGACAGAGTGGCGCGGACTATTCGCTGAATTTTTCAAAATAGATAAAATTTTATACAAATTGTAAATAAGCCGCTAACCTTTTTCTGCCATACTGGGAAGAATAGCGTGGAGGAACCGTGCGTTTTTTACGAGCGGCGGCGCAGAAAAGGGTTCACAATGTCTGACAGTAAGTTGTGGTTACAGCACTTGTCGTTGTCCTTAAGGGCAAGTCGACAGGTTGCCTATCTGTATCATGTGGAAGATGATAAATTTGAATTCATCGGCGATATCATGGGAGTCTTGGGACTTCCTGACGATAGATCTCCATCCAATAGGGAAGAGTTTAGCAAATTATTAGCTGAATCTGAATTAGTAACCAGACAATTGGCATTAGCAGAAGTCCTATCAAACATCAAAACCTCAGAAAAGAATTTTACCCTTCGTTATAACGTATCCAGAGCAGATGGAACTTTAATTCCGTTAATAGAGACTGGGGTCGCCAGATATAGCGACCAAGAAAAGAAAACAACAATTCAAAGTCTGATGGCGCTTGATGTTGAAAAAATTGAACAACAAAAGCGTCTGGCTCGAAAAATGGGCTTCAGGAATGCTGTAACCAATGTCTTTAGCAGCAGCGAGGATCGCCGCCAATTGCTTCACGCTATTGAAAATTCAATTGAAAGAGTAGAAACTTGCAAAGGATTTTTATTGTTATTGGGTTTGGACCGCATGTCTCTGGTCAACGAGATATACGGCAGCGAGTTCGCAGATGAGATGCTTCACACAATTGAAGAAATGCTCAAACAAATCCTAAAAGATCAGGCAAAAGTCTATCACATCGCAGGCGATATTTTCGCACTTCATTTCGACGGCGGCAATCCCGGTGAAATGGGCGCAAAAGCCAATGATATTCTAAAGGTATTTTATAACCAGACCATCGAAGTACAAGAGCGCTCCATCCACCAAGTCGTCTCAATTGGCGGCGTAAGAATTGTTGACCAAACAGTATCCGCATCCTCAGTCCTTAGCAGAGCAGAACTGGCGCTGATGGATGCCAAAAATAAAGGTAGAGGATGCTTTATCGAGTATTCCGATAAGCTCGGAGAAGAAGTTAAAGCGTTCAGAGATATTCTAACAGTGGGCGATGATTTCTTGAGGAGCTTTAAAGATGGCCGCGTGAAAATTGCATTCCAGGGAATTGTAAACTCCCGAACGAACAACATTTCGTTTCACGAATGCCTGATCCGCATGATTGACGAACAAGGGGAAGTCCATACCGCAGGAAAATTTATCGGAGCAATTGAACGCATGGGGTTAACCCGCCTTGTTGATATGTTTGCCACTCGCGAAGCAATCAAGGAACTTAAAGAATTTCCGGCAGTTTCACTTTCAGTGAACGTCTCCAACCACACATTCACCGATCCGGACTGGCTAAAATCTGTAAAGATGGAATTGCGCGATTATCCGGATGTTGCACAACGATTAATTGTTGAGATTACAGAGAGCGTCGCAATGAGTGATATCAACCAAACAATGCGAGTTGCAAGAACATTGCAAGACTTGGGATGCCGTATTGCGTTGGATGATTTCGGAGCAGGGCAGACGGCCTTCTCTCAATTAAAAGATTTGTCACTGGATATTGTAAAAATTGATAAATCATTTGTTCGCGAAATGGATAAGGAAGAAAACAAACTTTTCATCCGCACGCTGCATTCTTTGGCATCGGCCATGAATTTAGAAACTGTGGGCGAGGGGGCTGAAACATTGGCAGAAGCAGACATTCTTGCCAAAGACGGGATCGATCATATTCAAGGATTTGTGCATGGGCTACCGACATTGGATCGACCATGGATGAATCTGCATATTCCGGAGAATTTCACAAAGCAATAAAAAGTTTAGTCATAGACCTCCAATAGAAAAGCCGTCCAACAGCACAATGCGCATAGGACGGCTTTTTTCTGAAGCCATAAAACTAATCTTCCTTATGAGTTTTATTTTGTCCGGCAAAATTTGAAAAAGCTTTCATGGTCTGCTCAAACATAGCCATATTTTGCTTGCTCATTTCTTCAAAGGAGCTCATAGGAAACATGCCGCCAAAAGATTTGTTCAGTTGATCGCGGAATTGATCTTGTTTCTGGGTAAAATCATTGAAAGCCTGTTCCAGATAGTTAGGAACAAATTTGCCCATATTATCACCATAAAAGCCAATGAGCTGACGCAAGAAATTGGTAGGCAAAAGATTTTGCTCGCCCTTGGATTCTTGTTCGACAATAATTTGTGTCAAAACGGAACGGGTTAAATCTTCTCCTGATTTTGCATCGTAAACAACAAAGTCATAACCTTCTTTGACCATCTGGCACAAATCATCCAGAGTAACGTAGCTGCTGCGTCCGGTATCATACAAACGACGGTTTGCGTATTTTTTGATTACAGTTGGTTTATCGCCACCTTTTTTAGAAGCCATGTCTTGTACCTATGGAGTAAAATGTTGCACGATGGTATTTATAATTAAGCATATTTTGGCATCGGGCACAATATATTGCTGCGCAAATCGCCATGATACCATAATAAAATAACATAATCACTTTGTGTAAAAGATAATGTCTACACGATCAGTCATTCCCGGATTTAGACAGCGCCCGCTGATGATGCAGTTGGGTCTGGCCTCTGCTGCTTTGCTGCAACCGAATATTAGCAAAGTGAAAGAAAAGGGAAAAGAATTCTGGGGCGGGGCAGATGGATTGGCTGCAAAAATCACAATGGAAAAAGTGATTGAAGGAATCGGGAAATATCAATCCCACCCATATCAAAGGCCTTTGCTGCACAAGAGCGTGATCTGGTCAGATGGGCAAGCGCGTCTAATCTGGCATGCAGCAAAAATGAAAGGCCGCAGGAAAACAGCTAAGGCCCAAATTTTTATGATTCCGTCCATGATTAACGGCGCCGAGATTTTGGACATCCTCCCGAAAGAGCGATCTTTTATCAGCTGGCTCACAAAGCAAGGCTACGATGTCTTTATGCTTGAATGGGAGCATATGTGTGAGGATCAAGAGTTGCAGACTCTGGATTTGACGATAGGAACAAAAATCACAAAGGCCATTGAATGGCTGCGGCACGAAAAACCCTTCATACCCATGTATGGGCTAGGCTATTGCATGGGGGGACTGCTGCTCGCTGCGACAGAGATTCTCAATCCGGATTTCTTTGACGGTTTGGTTTTTGTGGCAACGCCGTGGGATTTTTCAGGGGGAGGAAAAAATAACATCTCAACCCATATTCGCAATTGGGCCAATGAAGGCGGACTGTTAAAAGTAATTCATCAGGATTATATGCCCAATGAATGGCTGCAATTAATTTTTGCGGGAACAGACCCGTCCATGATTACAAGAAAATTTTCGAGCTTTGCAGATCTGGACATAACATCGGACAAAGCAAAACTTTTTGTCGCCGTCGAAGATTGGGTCAATGGCGGCGCGGATTTGCCCGCGGGCATTGTTCGTCAGGCTGTCAATGACTGGTATATCCACAATAAACCAGCATCGGGCAAATGGCGCATCAACCGCAAGATCATTTCGGCCAAGAAAATCAAAAAGCCTGCATTGGTTGTCATTCCCTCTAATGATACAATTGTCCATCCCAATTCAGCCAAAGCTCTCGCAAAACAACTCCCGAACGCGACCACAATGACGGTGGATTTCGGTCACATCAGCATGATGATGGGGGCAAAAGCCGAAGAGGGCTTTTGGACTCCCTTAAAACTATGGATGGAAAAGAATCTGTAAAACAAGATTCTTTGCGCTGCAGCAAGACTTTGCCCTTTGAATGTTCGCCAAAAAATTGCATAGTCTTCGCGTCCAAAACTTATACATCTAACCGTCTGGAGCTTTCTGCATGTCCGAAGAATCCGTAGTCATTGTTGCTGCCAAAAGAACTGCCATAGGAACATTTTTAGGGAGCTTGTCCCCATTAAGCGCCGTGGATCTCGGCAAAGTCGTCATCGAAGATGTTTTGAAATCAAGCGGTGTTGCTGCAAATGAAGTCGACGAAGTCCTCATGGGACAAGTTCTCACTGCAGGATGTGGTCAAAACCCGGCAAGACAAACAGCCATAGCCGCAGGCATTCCGGCGGACAAAACAGCCATGACCATCAATCAGGTCTGCGGATCAGGATTGAGAACAGTTGCTCTGGGCTTGCAATCGATTAAAAACGGAGACGCAAAAATTGTCGTGGCCGGTGGTCAAGAAAGCATGAGCAATTCGGCACACGCAATGGCTATGCGCAACGGAACCAAAATGGGCAATGCCGAATTGGTGGATACCATGATTAAAGACGGCCTGTGGGATGCCTTTAATGGTTATCACATGGGGATTACAGCAGAGAACGTCGCCGAAAAATTTTCTCTGACCAGAGACGATCAGGACGGCTTTGCTGCCGTCTCCCAACAACGCGCCGAAGCAGCTATCGCGGCAGGAAAATTCAAAGATGAAATTACACCTGTCACCATCAAAAGCAAAAAAGCTGAAATTGTGTTTGATACAGATGAATTCCCTCGCTCAGGAACAACAACCGAAACACTTGGAAAACTGCGCCCGGCTTTTAAAGGCGACGGCACCGTAACCGCAGGTAACGCGTCAGGGATCAATGACGGCGCGGCAGCTGTTGTTCTGATGACCGCAAGCGAAGCGGCAAAACGCGGGCTAAAACCATTGGCAACAATCAAATCATGGGCAACGGCAGGCGTAGACCCCGCCATCATGGGGACAGGCCCAATCCCGGCTTCGAAAAAGGCATTGGAAAAGGCAGGCTGGACAGTTGCTGATCTTGACTTGATTGAATCAAACGAAGCTTTTGCCGCGCAAGCGTGCAGTGTCCTAAAAGAACTCAAACTCGATCCGGAAAAAGTCAATGTCAATGGCGGAGCAATCGCGCTGGGACACCCGATTGGGGCATCAGGAACCAGAATTTTGGTGACGTTGCTGCATGAAATGAACCGCCGCGATGCCAAAAAAGGTCTGGCGACTTTGTGTATCGGCGGTGGCATGGGTATCGCGATGTGTGTGGAAAGATAAATGTAGAAAGGTTTTAGAATATGAAACAGTTATTGATTGTAATTCTCGTTTGCCTTTTTGCAATCCCTGTATATGCAGGTGAGAAGGAAACAAGTTACGAGAGGGTTGTACGAACAGGAACTATTCGCTGTGGGTATATTGGATGGAAACCATATTATTACTATAATGATGTAAATGATCCATCGACCCGAACAGGAATGAATGTCGATTTGATGAATGAGATCGGTAAAGTTCTAGGGCTTAAGATAGAGTGGACGGAAGAAGCTGGTTGGGGAAATATAGGCGAAGGACTGAAAGCTGGTCGATATGACCTGATATGCACATCCATGTGGCCAGATCCTCCGAAATATCAGAATTTCCTCTTGTCCCGGCCATTATATTACAGCGCCATATATCCTTGGGTGAGGAATGATGATAAGAGATTCGACGGTCATGCCGAAAAAATCAATGATCCTTCAGTGAAAATCGCAGTAATTGATGGTGGTCCAAGTGAATCGATGGCAAAACAATTTTTTCCCGAAGCATCTCTTGCAGGAGTCTCTCCAATGGCTCAAAGCGCTGAATTTTATATGATGGTAACAAGTGGAAAAGCAGATGTGATTAACGCAGATGTTGATGAGATAAATGCATATCTTGAAAATAATAAAGGTGCATTTCGTGTGGTAGAAGGAATTGATCCTCTGCAATATTACCCGCACGTTATGGCCGTTCCTTCAGATAGTCCCCAGCTCAATATAATGATTGATAATGCATTAGGGTTCCTGATTGATAACGGCTTTATGGATCGGATTATTGATAAATATGAACTGGAGTTGTTAGCTCCACAAAAGGGAATATCCTCAAAGTAAAATGAATTTTCAAACACAACAGGAGTATTGTAGTGAGTAGAATAGCAGTAGTAACAGGCGGAACACGGGGAATAGGGCGGTCGATTACCGAAGGTTTGATTGCCGAAGGCTATCAGGTAGCCGCGTTGTATCACGGCAATGAAGAGGCCGCACAAAAATGCGCATCCGAAACAGGAGCAAAAGTTTATAAAGCGGACGTTGCAGATTTTCAATCTTGCGCGGATGCAATCGCCAAAATTGAATCTGAAATGGGACCGGTTGATATTCTGGTCAACAATGCCGGAATTACCAAGGATGGTATGCTTCACAAAATGCAGGAAGAAAGCTGGCATGCCGTGATCGAAACCAACCTGACCTCTTGTTACAATATGTGCCGCGCTGTTATTGCGGGGATGAGAGAGCGCAAATTCGGACGCATCGTAAATATCAGCTCGATCAACGGACAAAAAGGCCAGCTGGGTCAGTGCAACTATTCAGCAGCCAAAGCAGGGATGCTAGGTTTTACCAGAGCATTGGCGCAAGAAAGTGCCGCCAAAGGAATTACTGTGAATGCAATTTGCCCGGGCTATATCGCAACAGATATGACCTCAGCCATGCCACAAGAAGTTCTGGACTCAATCATTCGCCAAATTCCGGCCGCCCGCATGGGGAAACCACAGGAAATTGCCGACATGGTGGTCTTTTTGGCTTCTGATCGCGCGGCTTTCGTAACCGGAGCAACGATGACGGTTAATGGCGGCCAATATATGGCGGCTTAATACGGTAAACCAGCCAAATATAAAGCCTGAAATGGGCAGTAAAGACAAATATCTGCCCAAAAATCAAATTTTTGACTTTTCAGGAAGCAGGGCCATATCTTATAAAAGATACGGCCCATTTCTTATTATTGCACCTGAAAAATCAAAGGCGAATTATGTCCGAAAATACTTCCAATCCGACACCACACAATGAAGATATTCAAGGATTTGATGATCCTTCTCCCAAATTTCCCAAATGGGTTAAATGGATGGGCGGCACTGCGCTTGGATTGGTGTTGTTGGCAGGCGGTGCAGGTGTCATAGCCACCGGCATGATCGATCAGGAAAAGTACAAATCCCTAATCATCGAAAAAGTAGATGAAGCAACGGGCTATTCTGTGAATTGGAAAGGCGACATTGCAATTTCGCTACTGCCACTTCCGCATGTCACCGTTTCCGAATTAACAGTATCAGCAAACAATCAAAATATTCTCTCGATCAAATCAGCAGATGTAGAAGTTGCTCTTATGCCGCTTCTCTCCAAAAAAATTGAAATTCAAGATGTCACATTAGAAGAACCCCAAATCAATTTAGTGACGTTGAAAGACGGAACCCAGACATGGCTAACGGACAAAATCGGCAAAGCCTCTTCATCAAAAGAAGAGAGCGGGAATTCAGAATCTTCTCAAAAGGCTGAAGAACAAGCATCCGGTTCAACCCCCATGGAAATTTCTCTCAACATCGTTGAAATTACGGATGGTCGTTTCGTTTGGGATGACCAATCAAAAGGAGAAAAACAAGCAGCAGAAGATTTGGATATTCGTCTGAAAGCGGAATCTCTGACCGGGCCGTTTGAGGTTAATGGAGGAACACTTTGGAACGGTCATAAAATAGAAGCTAAAATCAATACGACAGAATTGGATTTACAAAACGGCCTTTATCCGGTTCAGATTAAAATCGCGCTCCCACAAAACAATATTCAGGCCGAATATTCAGGAACGATCACTCAAAAGCAAGATTTAAAAGTAGAGGGAGATGTCTCGGTTGAAACATCCGACATTGAAAGCGCTCTGGCAAGTCTCTCGAACGGAAATACCGTTAGTTTCCCTGAAGAATTGGCAGGAAAAAGCCGTCTCTCAGGAAAGCTGAATGTATCACCAAAAGAATTATCCCTCTTAGGGATGCAACTGGAGTTGGGGCAACTGGCCTATTCAGGAAATCTGAAACTGGAAGGTTTGGATAAAGAAGGATCTTTGCCTCAGGTCTCTTTTGATATAAAATCCAACGCCAAAGCGGATGCCAATGCATCTTCTCTGATAAAGTTTATGGATGATCTTTCGGTCACCGCTTCAGGAACAATGAAAGACAGCTTTCTGGTTATCAATCAGAGCAAGCTTCAAGTTGAAAGTAATGATCTGAGCCTGAAGGGAAATATCGGCTTTGGAGATAAAAAACAGATCGACTTGACTGTAACCTCTCAAAAGATCGATATCGACCAAATTACCAAAAAACTGGGGGTAGCAGATGCAAGCCCTTCAGAATCAAGTGGTGGACTCTCTTCTGC
Source organism: Alphaproteobacteria bacterium (assembly GCA_020442425.1). Classification (GTDB taxonomy): domain Bacteria; phylum Pseudomonadota; class Alphaproteobacteria; order Micavibrionales; family Micavibrionaceae; genus UBA1573. The sequence continues at coordinate 20,911 of JAGRKB010000044.1, forward strand.
AACAGGAGCGAATTCCTCTGATAAAAAACTCGGAATGGCTTTGCCATTTGAAGGTAGGCTCAAAGCCAACGTGAAGCAAATCATTCATCAGGGAAAATCTTACGAAGATATCGCCGTAGATATCAATGCCAAAGAACAGTCTCTTCAAGTTTCAAAACTTGAGGCAAAATTACCTGAAAACATTGTTGTTAAGGCCTCCGGATCAATCGGAAACACAGAAAATTTATCAGCCATAGACATGCATGTGAATGCAAAGATTGCGGATGTAGAAAAGACAGCCCTGACGTACGGAGTCACTCTTCCCGAAACCCCACGCAAAATTGGGGCGGCGTCTATCGATGGTGATTTTAAAGGGGATATGAAAGCCATGTCCTTTAATACAACATTCGGCGTTTGGGGATTTTCCTTCGGTGGAACCGGAAAAGTGGCAAGTCTGCTGGATAATCCCGTTATAAACCAGCTTTCATTCAAAGTAACACACCCGAATTTGGTTGAAGCCATGCAAATTGTTCAACCATCGTTTAGTGGAAGCTCTACCCTGACAGGTGCAATGGACGTATCGGGAGAAATTACTTGGGGAGATAATCAATATCTCTTGAAAGGTCTGGACGCGAAGCTTGGTAAAACAACGGTTGCAGGAGATATGGACATTGCCGCATCAGGAAAGCCATCCGTAACGGGAGATATAAAAATCGGTAATTTGGCATTGCCGACCCAAGAAGGATCATCAAAGGCTTCATCTTCTGCATCAAAAGCGTCGTCTTCACAAAGCAACTCAGGAGGCAGCAGTGCCAAATGGTCTCGGGAAGCCATCGATGTGTCATGGATGAAAAACTTCAATGCCGATTTGAAAATTTCTGCGCAGTCTCTGTCCTATGATTTGTGGAACTTCCAGAATGCCAATCTTGAATTCGCACTTCAGGACGGAGCTTTGAATATCGCAGATATGAGCGCCAATTTGTTTGGCGGACGTGCAAACCTGTCAGGCCAAATAAAAAGCGGAGCAGGGGATCGTGACCCGCTCAGCATAATGGGCAAACTTAACGCAGAAAATGTGGATGCTCAAAGACTGGTAAGTGCTGCCACAGGTAAGCCGAATAAGGTATTTTCAGGGATCATGAGCAAAGTTGATGTTTCCGTTGATGCTACGGGTTTGTCTCCCGCAGCACTTGTCCAGACTCTGAATGGAGAGGGAAGTGTTGAAGGGCGCGATATTGTAGTACAAGGCGTTGATGCGGCCCAACTCGCAATGGCCGCAAAGGGAAGCTATAAACCGATGGAACGCGCAGGAACTTTGTTTGGATCGTTCGGGGAAGGAAAAACAGAATTCTCGACCTTTGTTTCCGAATTTGTAATCCAGAACGGCGTCGTCAATTTGACCAAAACGGAAATGGACGGCCCAAAGGCGAAATTGATAAGCACTGGAAATATCAATTTGCCGCAATGGACAATCAATCTAAAAAACAGCATGACAGTTAAAGAGACGGATATTCCTCCCTTTGAATTTACAATCAAAGGGCCGTTGGATAACCCTGCGAAGGCTGGTGGCGATGTCATCGAAAACTATTTGCGCGGAAAGTACGAGAAGAAAGTTAATAAACTTATCGAGAACCAGTTGAACAAATTCCTTGGCGGGGGAGAGGATAAAACCGCTCCGACACAAGAGTCCGCTCCTACTCCAACTCAAGATGGCGCTCAACCTGTTGAGGGAAGTGCAGCTCCGATAACTGAAAAGGCTTCTGCTCCGGCGCAAGAAAAAGTTAATCCGAAAGACGCATTGAAAAAAGACGCCCTCAAAGCTCTCGGCGGTTTATTGGGCGGACAGTAGCCCTTCGTCACCCTCACCCCAACCCTTTCCCAATGGGAGAGGGAAAATGAGTGGAGGCCCATTCCTTCCCCCTTATTCCTTCCCCCTTGAGGGGGGAAGGTTAGGATGGGGGTAATAAACATGGGGGTAATAAACATGGGGGTGATAAACACATCGGAGTGTTTTTATAGATGGATTGCTTCGTCGCCAAGGCTCCTCGCAATGACAGATAGACTTCGTGTAGTCTTCGCGCTCTTAGTGACTTCGTGGTGAAAAAACACAAAGGAACGGAGCAGCAGAGAAAAAAGTTATGTCCGATTTTTTAAATCCATAAGAACAAACAGGCGAAGCGCGCTGGACAAATTGGTTCCGCGCGCTTCATCTATTTCAGAGATCAGTTCGGAAAGGGAAATATCACGCTCGTCAGCAATACGCACCAACTCATCCCAAAACGGTTGTTCTAAAGAAACAGAAGTTGAATGCCCCGCAATATTGACCGTGCGCTTGACGACAGGCGAGCTAAGGGCGTTCAACAAATCATTATTGATGGTAAAATTATTAGTCACGAGGACGAACCATCTCTTCGGGCTTAATCCATTCGGCAAACTGCTCTTCCGTCAAAAGTCCCAGAGCAACACCGGCTTCTTTAAGGGATGTTCCTTCGGTATGGGCTTTTTTGGCAATCTTTGCCGCATTATCATATCCGATATGCGGGTTAAGAGCTGTAACCAGCATCAAGCTCTCATACATCAGTTTCTCGATACGGCGCTCATCTGCCTCGATACCTGCTACACAATTGTCCGTAAAAGAACGGCATCCGTCAGCAATCAGACGAATGGATTGCAAGACATTATAGATGATAACAGGTTTAAAGACATTCAGCTCAAAATGCCCGTTTGACCCTGCAACCGTGACAGCCACATGGTTGCCCATCACTTGCGCGCAGAGCATGGTCATCGCCTCACACTGCGTCGGGTTGACTTTACCGGGCATAATAGAAGAGCCAGGCTCGTTTGCAGGAAGAATAAGCTCGCCAATACCGCAGCGAGGGCCAGACCCCAGCAAACGAATATCATTGGCTATTTTCATCAGCGAAGTTGCTATCGTGTTAAGAACCCCGGAAACTTCAACCATAGCATCATGCGCCGCCAAAGCTTCAAACTTGTTTTCTGCCGTAACAAACGGAAGCCCCGTAATGCTTGCCACTTCATCTGCAAATTTTTCTGCAAATCCGGCCTTGGAGTTAATGCCTGTACCAACAGCAGTGCCACCTTGAGCCAATTGCATCAGGCGTGGGTATGTTGTCTTGACGCGAGCAATCGCAAATTCAAGCTGCTTGGCATAGCCCGAGAATTCCTGTCCCAAAGTCAAAGGCGTAGCATCCATTAAGTGTGTACGACCGATTTTGACAATATGATCAAAAGCTTTCGCTTTGGAATCAAGAGCCGCATGTAGATATTCAAGAGCAGGGATCAGCTCGTGATAGACTTGCTCTCCGGCAGCAATATGCATCGCAGTTGGAAAAGTATCATTGGAAGATTGCCCCATATTCACATGGTCATTCGGATGAACGGGTTTTTTGGAACCCATTTCGCCACCCAAAAGTTCAATGGCACGGTTTGAAATTACTTCATTGGAATTCATGTTACTTTGCGTGCCTGATCCGGTTTGCCAAACGACCAGCGGGAATTCATTAATCATAGAACCGTCGATAACTTCTTCGGCGGCATTAACAATAGCCTGCCCGATTTTAGGATCAAGAACTCCCAAAGCGATATTGGTTTGAGCGGCCGCGCGTTTGATAATTCCCAAGGCACGAACCAACGGAGCAGGCATCTTTTCTCCGCCAATCTTGAAGTTGCCAAGAGAACGTTGGGTCTGGGCTCCCCAATATTGATTGGCAGGAACTTCAATTTCTCCGAAAGAATCAGTTTCAATCCTGTAAGCAGTATTTTGCTCTGATTCCTGAGCGGTCGCGGCTGTCATTCGATGATCTCCATAAAGTTTGATAAAATATCTACCTTTTTAGCCGATTTAGGCAGTGGATTGAAGAGGAAAACGGGTGTAGTCTATCCATAACTTAATTATCATTGTGCGGAGCAGCAAATGGCAGGAAACAGACAAACACTCGGAGTTATCGGAGTAGGCGCATTTGGCGAGTTTATGCTAAAATACCTAATTCCGTATTTTAATGTAAGTATCTACGACACTCATCGTGACCTGACAAAAGTGGGTGAGCTGTATAATGTCGAGATTTGCGATCTGAATTACATTTGCGATTGTGACATTGTAGTACTTTGTGTTCCGGTAGTTCACATGGAAGAAGCTATGGCCTCCATCCAGCATCGTTTAAGAAAAGGGCAGCTCTTGGTTGATTTATGCTCGGTAAAAGTAAACCCGATCAAATTGATTTCCGACGCACTTCCTAAGGGGGTCGAGTTTATTTCTCTTCACCCTCTGTTCGGGCCTCAAAGTGGTAAGCACGGCATCAGTGGCTTGAATGTAACAATATGTGACGTTGGAAAAACAAATCGATCCGATTGTATCAGAAAATTTTTGGGTGATACTTTAAACTTGAAAGTTCATGAAACAACACCCGAGCAACACGACAAAGAAATGGCTTATGTGCAGGGTCTAACGCACATGATTGCCAAAGTCTATAGCCGCATGGACGTTCCCGAGATTCATCAAAAGACGAAAACATATACATTGCTGAGTGAAATGGTCGATATGATCCGCTACGATAGTGATGAATTGTTTTTGGCCATTCAAAGGGATAACCCGTTTGTCGAAGTAACAAAGCAATCCTTCTTCTCGGCTGTCAGGGATTTGGAAGCTAAACTTTCGAACGCAGAAAAAGAAGTGCTTCCCGCAGATCAAGAGCGTCGCGAAGCAGAACGCAGAGAAATAGAGCGCAGAAAAATTTAAAATGATGTCGATGAAAAGACTTCGTTGGTCTGTTGGGTGCATAACATTAGCCTTCACAGCAAGTGCTAGCGCTAGCCCATACAATTATATGTAGAAGTCAGTATTTAATCTCAAAGCCATAAAAATCCTTAGCCATAGCGAGATCATGAACAGGTCCTTAGTGCGGCTCCGCAATTGCCTTAGAAATATGCATAGGCGCTATTATGTTGACATAACGTCTAGTAGTGTTTTATATAGGATATTCATATAACCGAGATTAAACATGACACAATTAGTATTTGACCCCAAAAATATTCGCGTAAATCACCTCATTGGGCAATGGACTGTGATCGCTCAAGGTTACTCATACTTTCCTCTCAAAACCACAGGAAGAGAAGTTAATGCTGTTGCTAGAAACAGGTTTGAAGCAATTTGTGGAGCCGCGGTGACGGCATTCCATGAAGTAAGAGAAGGAAATAATCCTATTTGCTTGGTCAATTTTTCCAATGGCCAAACAATTGGATTTAGGGAAAAGCCGCAAGATGTAATATCATTCTTTGAAAAAATGAATGCTTTGCGAGCGGAATGTAAGTAAGAACAGCAACAAACTAGTCCAGAAAGTCTCGAAGAAACTGTTTAACCTGAACAGGATCAGTCGACTTATTAATCTCTCGACGAGCTATATTGGCCCCGTCAAAATCAGACAGATACCATCCGATATGTTTGCGTGCAATTTTAACGCCCGCCTCAATCCCGTAATACTCTAGAAGGGCATCATAATGCCCAAGAATAAGATCACACAATTCAGCACGGCTAGGGGAAGAAGAGGGCGGCGCACCTTTTAAATGCTCCATCACTTGCCGTACCAACCAAGGCTTGCCGTAGCAACCACGCCCAACCATCACGCCATCTGCGCCTGATTTTTCCAAAGCATCAACAGCATCTTCGGGGCTACAAATATCACCATTCACAATCAGAGGAATAGAAATAGCTTCACGAACGGCGCGCACAGCATTCCAATCAGCAGTTCCGGAATACAGTTGGTTTCGTGTGCGTCCATGAACGGTAATCATCTGAACGCCGACATCTTCGGCCATTTTAGCCAGTCGAGGAGCGTTCATGCAGTCATGATCCCATCCCAAACGCATCTTCACCGATACAGGGACGGATACGGCTTTAACAGCAGCCTCAATAATACGAATGGATAAATCTTCATCGCGCATCAGGGCAGACCCGCCCATATTATTCACAATCTTTTTTACAGGACATCCGAAATTCAGATCAATCAAATGCGCCCCGCGGTCTGCGCAAATACGAGCGGCCTCAGCAACAACATCAGGCTCGCACCCCGCAATTTGAACAGCAATCGGGAACTCGTCATCAAAATCAAACGACTCGCGTTTCTTTGGGGACTTACGAGCGTTCTCGACCATGGGACGGGAGGCCAGCATCTCGGAAAAAACAAGACCTGCACCAAACTTTCGAACCAAACGACGAAAAGGTAGATCGGTCACGCCTGACATCGGGGCTAAAAAAACAGGATCATCAATTTGCACGGAACCGAGAGTGAAGGACATGGGTACATCCTAATAGTGAGGCGGTTTTTCTGCTGCTGCCATCTCAGTCACGGTCTTGGCATCTCCCAGCTTGTCATCTCCTGCGGAAGACTCCATATCCTTCAAACGCCCGACCAGAAACCTGACCTGTGTTTTGAGCAAGTCAATTTCTTTCCATTGTTCGGTAGCCATATCGCTCAAATCAGCAATCTGCTTGTCCTGATGGGCAACAAGCATTTCAAGCTGGCTAATTTTATCTTGTGAATTTATCATGAGGGAGTTGTACACAAAAATAGCCCCGTTTGACAATCTATTTGCATGAACTCATTGAAATCATTAGAATTCACACCCATGAGCAAAGCATTTACCAAAGAAGGCGACGGAGAAAACGAAGAGGATCATGACGAAATTGATCCTCTGCCGAAGGACGTCAAAAACCTGATGACCCCCGTCGGACATAAGATGCTGAGCGATGAATTAGAGCAGCTTATCCGTTTCGAACGCCCGAAGATTGTTGAGATTGTCTCTTGGGCAGCAGGTAACGGAGATCGTTCTGAAAACGGAGACTACCTGTATAATAAAAAGAAGCTCCGCGAAATTGATCGTCGTTTGCGCTATCTCACAAAACGTCTTGAAACAGCAGAAATTGTTGATCCAAAAAAACAGCAGAATTTAGAAAAAGTATTCTTCGGAGCAACCGTCACTTATGTCGATCAGGATGATGTAGAGCTGACTGTAAAATTGGTCGGTGTCGATGAAGCGGATATGGATCACGGAAAGATTAACTGGATTTCGCCAGTTGCCCGAGCCTTGATGAAAAAAGGGGTAGGAGACGAAATAGAACTGCGCACCGCAGGCGGTACGCAATC